>NZ_SJXG01000057.1:0-82650 GCF_012027885.1 Brevibacterium sp. LS14 | reverse complement strand
CCTCACCCACTACATCGCCCGATCTCTACTCGAGGCCGGCGGATTCAGACCCCGACTACACCCTCAACTGCGATGAGCCCAAAAACGATGCTTCTCTCTTTCACTCATGGTGGAGGACAGCGACAGTCTCATTGACAGGCTTGCAGAAGGTTGTCTTTACTAGCGATTCGTCTGAGCGACTTCTCCCTGGCCCCAGAGGCAGCACGTTGGTTATCTACGTGGGTTCACGCGGCTTGCTGCATCAAATGGGTCTGAGGATTTTGACAAGATGATGAGACGGGAGCGGTCTCACCTTTGTGTCGCTTCCCAAGTCAGCGGGCTGTGCCTATGACAAGTTCCACGAGATCCTACAGTTCTTCCAAGGCACCGTTGCGGCATGAGAACGGGGCCGGTTCGAGACGAACCGACCCCGAGTGGGCGCACGCGGCGCGGGCACCCGCCCCTACTTGACGACGACCACCGGGCAGGTCGCCTCGAGGATGACGCGCTGGACGCTCGAACCGAGCAGCAGCTTCATCACCGCCGAGCGCCGCCGGGTGGAGATGACGATGAGCTCGGCGGACTGCTCGTCGGCGAGGTCGATGACCTGGGAGGCGACGTCCGCCTCGGCGCGCAGGACCTCGAACTCGACGCCCGCGGAGCTGAGGGCCTCGACGAGCTCGGTGATCTGGGCGGGATCGTTGTCGAGCGGGCCCGCGGGACTGTCGGAGGAGAAGACGACGACCCGCAGCGCCGCCCCCTCGAACCGGGCCATGCGCAGCGCGGTGTCGAGGACGGTCCCCGGCGCATCGAGACGCAGCGCGAGGACGACGGTCCGCTCCGCCTCGGCGATGCCGGCCGAGGCCGCCACCTGCAGGGACGGAACAGGACGACGGTCACGGGGAGTCGAGTAGAGATCGGTCATGACGGCCCCTTATCCGATGGCGATGACGCCGATGAGCACACCGACGGCGAGCATGACGAGTGAGACGAGCAGCGCCCGCCACAGCACCTTCTTGTGATGGTCGCCCAGGTCGACGCCGGCGAGCGAGACGAGCAGGAGGATCGCGGGCACGAGCGGCGACTGCATGTGCACGGGCTGACCGGTGATCGAGGCCCGTGCCATGTCGGCGGCCGAGATCCCGTAGTGCGCGGCGGTCTCGGCGAGGACCGGGAGGATTCCGAAGTAGAACGCGTCGTTGCTCATGAAGAACGTCATCGGGATCGAGAGCAGACCGGTGATGACAGCCATGTACGGTCCCATCGAGGACGGGATGATGTCGACGAGCCACGCGGCCATCGCATCGACCATCCCGGTGCCGCTCATGATGCCCGTGAGCACGCCGGCGGCCATGACCATGGCGACGACGGCGATGATCGCCGAGGCGTGGGAGGCGAGCTCGGCCTGCTGGTCCTTGATCTTCGGGAAGTTGACCATGAGCGCGATGACCATGGCGATCATGAACAGGTACGGCAGCGGCAGGACGTCGAGGACGAGCATGACCATGACGGCGAGCGTGAGCGAGAGGTTGAACCAGAACAGCTTCGGCCGCAGCGTCGGACGGTTGGGGTCGAGTGCGGTGTCCGTGAGGGAGCTCGCCGAGGAGGTCGCAGGCTCCTCGTCGGCACCGTCGTTAGGTCCGCCGACGGAGACCGAGGCCCCGTTGCCGCCCGAGGCAGTGCCCGTGGCCCCGGCCCCGGTGCCGGTGCCGGTCGAACCTCCGATGGTGCCGGTGGTGCCTGCGCCGGAGGCCGAGCGCGCCACGGCACCGACGAGTTCGCGCTTGCGGCCGAAGCCCTTCGTGCGGTCCTCGACCCAGGTCACGCCGTTCTTCGCCAGGCGGCGACGCTCGGAGAGTCCGAGGAAGTACGCGAAGACGAAGCAGACGAGCAGCCCGGCGGCGAGCGCTGGAACCATGGGGGCGAAGATCTCGTTCGCATCGATCTGCAGCGCCGAGGAGGCCCTGGCCGTCGGCCCGCCCCACGGGACGATGTTGAGCGTGCCGTTGATGAGGCCCGCCACACAGGTGAGAACGACCGGGGACATCTCGAGGCGCTGGTAGATCGGCAGCATCGCGGCGGTGACGACGATGAACGTCGTCGACCCGTCACCGTCGAGGGAGACGGCACCGGTGAGCAGCGCGGTGCCGAGGACCACCTTGACCGGGTCGTTGCCGGCGATGCGGAGGATGAACTCGACGAGCCTGTCGAAGAGTCCGACGTCGATCATGATGCCGAAGTAGATGATGGCGAAGAGCAGCAGGGCAGCCGTCGACGACATCGAGGCGATGGCGTCCATGACCATCTCGCCGATGCCGAGGCCGGCACCGGCGAAGAGACCGAAGATGGTCGGGACGATGATGAGTGCCAGGATCGGCGAGAGTCGCTTGGTCATGATCAGCGTCATGAAGACGACGATCATCGCGAATCCGAGGATGACGAGCACGGACTTCTCCTTCGAAGGCGTTTGTGATGCGCGATACACGCACGTGATGCGGGATACACGCTAGACCCGAGGCGATCACCGCCGCGCGCTTAAGTGCACTGATCGCGTTCTGCCCGTTCTGCCACTTTTGCTCATTCTGCTCAGTGGTGGCTACTGTGGAGAGGTGTCCCGCTCATCTCGAGCCTTCTCCCGCCGTGTCCTGGTCAGCCAGCTCGCGGTCATCGTGGCGACCTTGGCCCTGGTCACGGGCGTGTTCGCGTGGATGGCGGCGCGCGCGGTGACCGATGTCAGCGAGACCGAGGCGCTCGCGACCGCCCGGGCACTCGCCTCGGCGCCGGAGGTGCGGGAGGGATCGACCCGGGCCTCGGAAGCCCGCGACCCGATGCCGGCGAAGGAGATCACCGATTCGCTGCGCGCGATCACCCGGGAGCTGCGCGACCGCTCGGGCATCCAGTTCGCCGTCATCACCGACGACCGCGGGATCCGGCTCACCCACCCCAACCCCGACCTCATCGGCAAGCCGGTCTCGACCTCGCCCGACGAGGCGCTCGCGGGCCGTGAATCCGTCACCCAGGAGGTCGGCACGCTCGGGAGCACGGTCCGGGCGAAGGTCCCCATCTACTCGTCCACCGGCGACGGCACGGTCGTCGGCGAGGTGTCGGTCGGCATCCACACCTCGGTGCTCAACGCCGACCTCCGCCGCGAATTCGCAGCCCTCGGCTCCGTCTCCGTCCTCGCCCTCGGCATCGGGGTCCTCGCGTCGATCACCCTCGGTCGGCGCCTGCGCCGGGAGACCCTCGGCGTCGGTCCCGAGGAGCTCGCCGAGATGGCCCGCGACCAGGGAGCAGTGCTGCGCGGACTCGACGACGGCGTCCTCGGCTTCGACTCCGACGGGGAGCTGACCCTGAGCAACGCCGCCGCCCGGGACCTCCTCGCCGAGGCGGCCGACGACACCGACACGGACAGCTCGGACACGGACTCCCCAGGCGACGCAGCCGCTCCCCCACAGGACGGTGCCGATGTCCGCGAGGACATCGTCGACTCCCGCGAGGGCGTCGTCGACGACCTGCCGGTGTCGATCCGGACGATGATGGCCGAGGCCCCCGAGCACGGTGCCCTGCGCCGGCGGATCACTGTCGGAGACAAGATCCTGCTGGCCACAGCGGTGCGCGTGCGCCGCGACGGGGTCTCCGTCGGCGGCGTCGTCACGCTGCGCGACGAGACGACGATGCTCACCATGGCCCGACAGCTCGAATCCGTCACTGCGATGGCCGATGCCCTGCGCGCCCAGCGCCACGAATTCGCCAACCGCCTCCACACCGTGCTCGGCCTCGTCGACACCGGCGCGACCGATGAGGCGAGCAGCTACCTCGAGTCGATCCTCGGCACCGGTCCCTTGGCCGCTCCCGTCGAAGGCCTCGACCCGATCACCGACCCGTACCTCCGCGCGGTCCTCGAGGCGAAGGGCACCACCGCCGCCGAGGCGGGTGTGACGCTGCGGGTCGCCCCCGACTCCCTCGTCGTCGGTCGGGTCACCGACCCCGAGGACGTCACGCTCGTCCTCGGCAACCTCATCGACAATGCCGTGCGCGCCGTCGTCCGCCGCCGCACCTCGGGCGAGGAGGCCGCCGCACGCCCGCCCGTCTCCGACCTCGTCGAGGTCGAACTCCTCGGTGCCGACGGGGAGCTCCACGGGCTCGTCACCGACACCGGATCGGGCATCGACCCGGCCGACGCCGAGAGGATCTTCGACGAAGGCGTGAGCGGCGATGCGCAGACCACAGGTGCCGGCGAACGCGCAGATGGCGGGGACCGGTCAGACGACGGCGCCGGACCGATCCACGGACTCGGTCTCGGACTCGCCCTGTGCCGCCGGGTCGCGAACCGTCACGACGGTCGGGTGTGGCTCGTCGACGGACACGACCCCCACCTCGGCGGGGCGAGCTTCGGGATGCGCCTGCCCGGGGTGCTCATTGAGGACGACGAGAAACCGCCGCGCACAGACGACACGACCGTGCCGCGCGCCGACGAGACAGAGAAGGAGTGAGCTGATGATCGATGTGCTCGTGCTCGACGACGACTTCTACGTGGGCAGGATCCACGCGCAGTATGTCAATGACGTTCCCGGCTTCCGGGCGCTCGATCCGGTCCAGGATCTGCGCACCGCGCGAACCGTGCTCGCCGAGCAGGACGTCGACCTGCTGCTGGCCGACTACGTCCTGCCCGAGGGCACGGGCGTCGAGCTCATCCGCGAGACCGAGGTCGATGCCGCCGTGCTCTCCGCCGTCGCCGATCCGCAGACCGTCCGCTCGGCGCTGCGCGCGGGCGCCCTGACCTACATCGTCAAACCCTTCTCCGCCGAGCACCTCCAGTCCTTCCTCCGCCGCTACGCCCGGTATCGCCGCTACTGGGAGCGCGACCGGGTGCAGCAGGCCGATCTCGACCGCCTCCTGCGGACTCTCCACGACGCCTCGTCCTCCGGCACGGGGTCGGCGTCGGGCACACGGTCGTCGACGACGAGCAGAATCCTCGATGCGCTCGAGGCCGCGAAGCAGCCGATGACGGCGGTGGAGATCGCCGAGGCGGTCGGGGCCTCCCGCGCGACCGCACAGCGGCATCTCGCGAAGCTCGCCGAGTCCCGGGCGGTCACTGTCACCCTCCAGTACGGGAGCACGGGCCGCCCCGAGCACCTCTACCAGACTGGGTGACCGCCTCGGCGAGGCCGGGGTCAGCGCCCGTGCCCGACACGGTGCCCCGGTCGGACGACGTCGGCGAGGAGGATCCGGTGCGACATCGACGCCGATCTCGCACCGGATCCTCCTCGCTGGGTCGCTGAGCGGGGTCAGCGCCCCGGCCTCAGCCGAGTTCGCGCTGCACGTCGTCGACGGCGGCCCGGTCCGCGCGGGAGAAGCGCGAGAGCTGCGTGACGTGGCTCGGTTCGAGTTCGGCGACCGTCGAGACCTGGAGGAGCTTCATCGTCCGTTCGATCTGCTCGCGGAGGATCGCGATCGTCCGGTCGACGCCGGCGCGGCCGCCGGCCATGAGTCCGTAGAGGTAGGCGCGGCCGATGAGCGTGAAGTCCGCGCCGAGGGCGAGGGAGGCGACGATGTCGGCACCGTTGCGGATGCCGGTGTCGATGATGATCTCGACGTCGTCACCGACCTCACGGGCCACCTCGGGGAGGAGTTCGAAGGGCACGGGTGCCCGGTCGAGCTGTCGACCGCCGTGGTTGGACAGGACGATGGCGTCGACGCCGAGGTCGGCCAGCCGCTTCGCATCGGCGACGGTCTGGACGCCCTTGACGGCGAACTTCCCGGGCCACATCCCGCGGATCGTCGCGAGGTCGTCGAAGTCGATCGTCGGATCCATCGCCGAGTCGATGAGCTCGCCGACGGTGCCCCCGGTCTCGGACAGGGAGGCGAACTCGAGCTTCTCGGTCGTGAGGAAGTCCCACCACCACCAGGGACGCGGGAGGGCGTTGAGGACGGTCTTCGGGGTGAGCTGCGGGGGAATCGAGAAGCCGTTGCGGACATCGCGCAGGCGGGCTCCGCCGACCGGGGTGTCGACGGTGAAGAAGAGGGAGTCGAATCCGGCTTCGGCGGCGCGTTCGACGAGCCCGTAGGAGATCTCGCGCTGGCGCATGACGTAGAGCTGGAACCAGTTGCGCCCGTATGGGTTGACCGCGCGCACGTCCTCGATCGAGGTCGTGCCGAGCGTCGAGAGCGTGAACGGGATGCCCGCCTCCCCGGCGGCCGAGGCTCCCGCGATCTCGCCCTCGGTCTGCATGAGCCGGGTGAAGCCGGTGGGGGCGATGCCGAACGGCATCGCAGAGCTGCCGCCGAGGATCTGCGTCGTCGTGTCGACGTGGGAGACGTCGCCCAGGATCGAAGGGTGGAATTCGATGTCCTCGAACGCCTGCACGGAGCGGTCCATCGAGATCTCGCCCTCGGCCGCGCCGTCGGTGTAGTCGAAGGCCGCGGCGGGCGTGCGCCGCTTCGCGATCCTGCGCAGGTCCTCGATCGTCAGCGCCGCGTCGAGGCGGCGCTTCTTCGGGTCGAGTTCGAGCTTCTTGAACTTCATCAGCTCGAAGATCTCCGCGGGCTTGGGGATCTGCCGTTTGACCATGGATGGGACTCCTTCGTTCTGCGAGGTGCCGTGCTCGGGGATGCTCCGGGCGCTGAGAGGGCCGCCGGTCTGACGTATGACATTCATGAGGTCAGACCATTAATCTGAGCATAGGACCGAATGCGGAAGACCGTCAAGGGTGCACGGGCTGCTGTGGCACTGTCGTCGCGAGATGTCGGGCGACGGCGAGCTGGCAGCGAGCGACAAACGACCGGCGGACAGGCGGCGAACGCCGAAGAGGGAACGGGATGAGCGAGAAGGCAGCCGGCGGCACGGCAGGTGCGGCGGCCGAGGCCGCGGCGGCGACCCACGAGGCGGCGGCGACCCAGAGCCCGGAGTGGAGGCCGGTGACGAGGCCGAGCACCCACGAGCTCGTCATCGACGCGATCGAGGAGCAGATCATGGCCGGTTCGCTCGCCGTCGGCGATCCCCTGCCCGCCGAACGCGAACTCGCCGCCAGCCTCAAGGTCAGTCGGGCGAGCGTGCGCGAGGCGCTGCGGGTGCTCGAGAGCCTCGGCGTCATCCGCTCGAGCGGCGGTTCGGGACGGGGAGCAGGGACGTTCATCGCCTCCCTGCCGCGCGAGGCGCTCACCCGCTTCCTCCGTCTCCACGTCGCGCTGACGAACTTCAGCGTCGACGAGGTCATCGAGACGCGCATCCAGCTCGAGCGCTCGAGCGCGGCGCTGGCCTCGGCGCAGGCGAGCGATGACGACCTCGCTCGCCTCCACGCGACCTTGGCGATCATGGACACCCCCGGCATCAGCCTCGAGGTGTTCAACGACGCCGACACCGACTTCCATGTCGCCATCGCCCAGGCGACGGGCAACCAGCTCTTCTCCGACCTCACCGGGGCGATCCGCAGCTCGCTGCGCCGCCCGATCCTCGCAGCCTTCCGCGCCGTCGACGACCCGGCCGAGCTCATGGCCACCCTGCAGGCCCAGCACCACGCGATCCGCGATGCGATCGCCGCCGGGGACGCCGGCCGCGCCGCGCAGCTGACGGAGGAGCACATCCTCACCGCCGCGCAGGCGCTGCCGGCGCTCACCGACGGCTGACAGGACGGGACCGCCCAGGACCGCCTCGGCGGGGGCCCGAGCCGGGCGGTCGGTCACTCCCCCGCGTGCCGGCCGAGCACCTCGGCGGTCTCCTCCTCGATCCGCGCCTGTTCGGCCTCCTGCTTCCGGGCGGCCTTCTCGGCTCGACGCGCGGCACCCCGCTCCTTGCGCCGTTCGACGAGGAGGTAGAGCGCGGGGACGAGGATGAGGGTGAGCACCGTCGACGAGGTGAGCCCGCCGATGACGACGACGGCCAGCGGCTGCGAGATGAAGACCCCGCCCCCGGTGAGTCCGAGCGACATCGGGATGAGCGCGAACACCGTCGCCGCCGCCGTCATGAGGATCGGACGCAGGCGCAGCCGGGTGCCGTGGACGATCGCGTCCTCGAGGCCCATGCCGTGGTCGCGCAGCTTGTTGATGAGGTCGATGAGGACGATCGCGTTCGTCACCACGATGCCGATGAGCATGAGCAGGCCGATGAGCGAGGGGATGCCCAACGGAATGCCCGTGGCGAGGAGAAGGAGCACGGCACCGGTCGCGGCGAAGGGGATCGACACGAGCAGGATGAGCGGTTGGACGAAGCTGCGGAACGTCGCGATCATGACGAGGAAGACGAGGACGATCGCCACGAGCATCGCCCATCCGAGCTGGGCGAAGGACTCGGCCTGTTCGGCGCTGGCACCGCCGACGTCGAAGCTCACCCCGGCCGGCAGATCCATCGTCGTCGTCAGCTGCTGGGCGGCCGCGTTGACCGCGTCGAGCTGACCCTCGGCCGGAGTCGCGAAGACCGTGACCTGACGGTTGCCGTCGGCGCGGGTGATCGTCGCCGGCGTCGTCGTCTCCCTGACCTCGGCGACCTCGTCGACGGTGATGGGATCGCCCTTGATGTCGGTGATCGCCTCCTGCTCGTCGGCCAGCCGCTCGTCCTCGGCCTGGGACTGACGCTGCTCGGCCTGACCGTCGATGAGGTCGTCGATGGCCTGATTGGCCTCGCGCAGACCCTTCTCCGCCGCCTCGACGCCCTCACGGGCCTGGTCGATCTGGTCCTGGCGCATCTCACCCGGGCTCTTCGGCGGGGGCGGGTTCTCGACGTCGCGCAGAGCCTGCCTGGCCTCCTCGAGCTGGTCGGCGGCGGTGTCGCGGGCCTCGCGGGCGGCGTCGAGCTGTTCGGCCGCATCGTCCTCGGCCCTGCGCTGGGCGCGCTCGGTCCGTGCGTCGGTCTCCTCCTTGATCCGGTCGGTTGCGTCTTCCTGCGCGTTCTTCGTCTGCACCTCGGTCACGGGCAGTTCGAGCGCACGGATCTCATCGGGTGAGGCGTCGGGGTTCGTCGGCGCGATGAAGATGTCGCGCTCCTCCCCCTCGAGGGTGATCGTGCCCGCCTCGGTGCCGTGGAGGGCGGCGGCGATCGCCTGACCGAGTTCGGCCTGGCTGTAGCCGTAGTCCGCGGCCTTCTCCCGATCGACGTCGACCTGGATGATCGGCTGGTCGGAGGCGAGATCGTTGCGGGCGGTCGCCACCCCCGTCGACTCGGCCATCGACGCCGTCACGGCATCCGCGGCCTTGCGCAGGGCGCCGAGGTCGGAGCCCGAGAGCGTGATCTCGACGTCCTCGTTCGCGCCGCCGCCGGCGCCTTGGACCTCGATCTCGCCGGCGTCGTCGCCGAGGCTCTCGAGCTGACTGCGGATCCGGGTGATCGCGGCCTGACCGTCGGAGTCCTCGGCGAGGGTGACGTTGAAGCTGTTCTCGGCCCCCGATTCGGGTCCGTTGACCGTCGACGAGTACGTCTCGACGTCGCCGTCGGCACCGAGGACCTCTTCGACCCGCTTCGCTGCCGCATCGCTGGCCTCAAGCGAGGCCCCGGCGGGCAGGGTCTGGGTGACGAAGAGCGAGTTCTGTCCCGCGGAGCCGAGCAGGTCGGTCTTGAGGAAGCTCGCGAGCATCATCGTGACGATGAAGACGACGACGGAGAAGGCGATGGTGCGCCACGGGTGGCGGAGGGCGGCGAGGATCGCGGGCAGTCCGCGCTGCTGGAGACGGTCGATGCGGTCCGAGGCCTCCCCTTCGCCGGGCACGGGACGCGGGGCGGGCACGACCGTGGCGGCGGGGAGGAGCTCCTTGCCCTTCTCGGCGCGCTTGGCGTTCTTCCTCTCGATCTTCGCCTGCCGGCGCTCGGCCCGGCGCTGCGACTTCGCCTCCTGGCGTGCGACCCACGCCTCGTAGCGCTCGTCGGCGGCGGCCTGCCGCTTCGGCGACAGCGGCTTGGGACTGCGTCGCAGCACCCAGTAGCTGAACACGGGCACGATCGTCAGGGCGACGAGCAGCGAGGCGAGGAGGGCAAGGGTGACGGTGACGGAGAACGGGCGGAAGAGCTGCCCGGCGATGCCGTCGACGAAGGCGATGGGGAG
The DNA here is from genome assembly GCF_012027885.1 of Brevibacterium sp. LS14. Taxonomy (NCBI): domain Bacteria; kingdom Bacillati; phylum Actinomycetota; class Actinomycetes; order Micrococcales; family Brevibacteriaceae; genus Brevibacterium; species Brevibacterium sp. LS14. The sequence goes on along the minus strand of NZ_SJXG01000057.1, from coordinate 72,640 downwards.
GAAGACGGCGACCGTCGTCAGCGTCGAGGCGGTGATCGCTCCGGCGACCTGCCGGACGGAGGCGACGATGTCCGGGATCGTCAGCTCCGTCGTGCCCTGACGGCGGCGGATGTTCTCGATGACGACGATGGAGTCGTCGACGACGCGGCCGACGGCGATCGTCAGCGCGCCGAGGGTGAGGATGTTGAGGGTGTAGTCGCCGACCATGAGGCCGATCATCGCGATGAGCAGCGACATCGGGATCGAGATCGCGGCGACGACGGTCGAGCGGAACGAGCCGAGGAACGCGAGGATGACGAGGACGGCGAAGAGGAGGCCGAGGCCGCCTTCGACGGAGAGGTCCTTGATCGACTTCTCGATCTCCGGTGCCTGGTCGAAGATCGTCGTGAACTCGACGTCGTCGCCGAGCGTCGCCTTCGAGGACTCGAGGACCTCGGCCACCCGGTTCGAGACCTCGACGACGTTGTCGTCCTGGCCCTTGACGACGGACACGGTCACCGAGTCCTTGCCTCCGGCGCGCGAGAGCGAGGTCTTCTCGACCGCGTCGAGGGAGACGTCGGCGACGTCCTTCAACAGGACAGTGCCGTCGGCGGTGCGGATCGGGGTGTTCTCGATCTGCTCGACGGCGTCGACGGGCGTGCCCACCTCGACGGCCATCGCGGTCTCCCCCTGCGCGCTCTGTCCGGCGGGCACGACGGTGCCCGCCCCCTTGAGCTCGTCGGGCACCGAGGCGGTGACGACGCCCTTGTCGTTGACGTCGTCGGGGCGGAAGGCGATGTTCACCCGCTGCTCGGTCTGTCCGGAGACATCGACGCTCGCCACTCCCTCAATGGCTTGGAGCTCGGGGACGAGGTCGGTCTCGAGGCGGTCGCCGAGGGTGGCGGGATCCCCGCCGGAGACGGCGAACATGACGACGGGGAAGTCGTCGATCTGCTGGGAGAGGACCTCCACCTCGGCGTCGGCCGGCAGATTCGCCTTCGCCCCGTCGACGGCGGACCGGACGGAGTCGGCCATCTTCTCCGAGTCCTTGCCGAACGGCCACGTCACGGAGGCCGACATCATCCCCGCCGAGGTGGTCGTCTGCACCGATTCGAGGTCGCCGACGGAATCGAGGGCCGTCTCCAGGGGCTTCGTCACCGTCTCCTCGACGACCTCGGGTGAGGCGCCGGGGATCGTCGCCTGCACCGTGGTGCCCGGGAGGTCGACCGACGGCATCGTCTCCTGGTTGAGCGAGGTTGTCGCCACGACGCCGAAGACGGCGATGACGAGGGTGAGCAGTCCGACGATGAGACGGTTCTTCAGACTCATCCTGGTCAGCTGGGACACGGGTTCCTCCGGGTTTCGGGCGCAGGGTGGCGCCGATGGGCTGCGGTGCGGGCGATCGGGGACGACGCGGTCGGGCGCGAGGCGACCGGACGAGGCGACCGGTGCGCAGGTCGAGGGCGGCGTTCGTCGGACGAACGAGTTCAGTCTCTCAGGCTCGGCAGGCGTGGCGCGTCCCCCGAAAGTTGTCATTCGCCTCCCCCTCATGGGGGATGCTCCTCCGGGGAGACACCCCTTCATGGGAGATGTCGGCGAATTCTCAGGTGGTGCTCACGGTTCGATCCTAGGGGCGCGCGGTCGGGACCACAGGGGTGTTTTCCCCCGTCTTCGACCTGCGGAAATGCTCCTCCGGCGAGGGGCCGGGTGGGGGCCGGCCGCCTGGTGGGGGGGGGCGATCAGTCTCCGTCGAATCGAGACCGGACCCGGGCGAGCTCGTCGGCGGTGTCGAAATCGAGCACGACGCCCGGGTCGACGTCGATGATGATCGGTTCGCCCTCGGCGAAGAGGAGCTTCACCGCCTTGTCCGTCGGATCGCCGATCTCCTTGAGGCGCGAGCGCAGCAGTCGGCTCGGCCATGCCGCGCAGAGGAACTGAGCCTTGCCGCGGTCGTCGGTGCCGGTCACGGGACGTCCGGTCCGGGCGCACTCCTCGACGAGGTCGGCGATGTGGTTGGCGGTGACCATCGGCATATCGCCGGCGATGACGAGGGTGATGTCGGCGGGCTCGGCTGCCGAGGAAGCAACGGCGGTGGCGATCCCCGCCAGCGGCCCGGCGAACTCCGGCTGTTCCCGCACGATCTCAACGGTCTCCGCCTCCTCGGCGTCGAGTCCATCGGCACGTCCGGCCACGACCACCTCGGCGAGGGGATCCGCGTCGCGGACGGTCTCCAGGATGCGGGAGATGACAGTCCGGCCGGCGAGCTCGACCCCGGGTTTGTGCACTCCGGCGAAGCGGCTCGAGCGACCTCCGGTGAGGATGATGGCGCGCAGAGACATAGTGCGATCCTACGTCCCGATCCGTTCGGCGGTCCCGATCCGCCCGACGTCGTTCTGACAGGTGTTCCTGTGTCCTAGGGGTGGGTGACGACGGAAATCGTAGGCCCGCCTCGGCGTGCGTGGGCGATACTGGTGGGGCACCCATCGCCCGCACGTGTGGCGGCCGCTGCCCGCACCTTAGGCGGCCGCTGCCCGCCCATTCGGGCGGTCACCGCCTCACCCATCGGGCGGTCACCGTCCCACCCACCGAAGGAGCACGAGAATGACGAAGTTCGACGTGGTCGAGGCCTCCATCGCGACCCTGCGCGAGGCGCTCGAGTCCGGGGAGACCACCTCGGCGGACCTGGTCGATGCCTACCTCGAGCGGATCGCCGCGTACGACGGACCCGACACCGAGACCAAGCTCAACTCCGTCATCGTCGCCAACCCCGAGGCCCGCGCCGAGGCGGTCGCCTCCGACGAGCGGCGCACCCGCGGGGAGACGCTCGGCCCCCTCGACGGGATCCCGTACACGGCCAAGGACAGCTACATGGTCACCGGGCTCACGGTCGCCTCGGGCTCCCCGGCCTTCGCCGATCTCATCGCCCAGAAGGACGCGTTCACGATTGAGCGGCTGCGCTCAGGCGGGGCGATCTGCCTCGGCCTGACGAACATGCCGCCCATGGCCAACGGCGGCATGCAGCGCGGACTCTACGGCCGCGCCGAGAGCCCCTACAACGCCGACTGGCTGACCAGCGCCTTCGCCTCGGGGTCGTCGAACGGGTCGGGGACGGCGACGACGGCGAGCTTCGGGGCGTTCGGCCTCGGGGAAGAGACGTGGTCCTCGGGTCGGGCGCCGGCCTCGCACAACGCGCTCATCGCCTACACGCCGTCGCGCGGGGTGATCTCTGTGCGCGGGAACTGGCCGCTCGTGCCGACGATGGACGTCGTCGTCCCTCACACCCGCACGATGGCCGACCTCGCCGAGGTCCTCGACGTCATCGTCGCCGACGACACGCAGACGCGCGGAGACTTCTGGCGCGTTCAGCCGTGGGTGGAGATCCCCGCGGCCTCCGAGGTCCGCCCCGACTCGTATGCCACGCTGCTGCCCGCCGACCGCGAAACCGCGGAGGCGACGCTTCACGGCAAGCGCCTCGGCGTGCCGACAATGTACATCAACGCCGACCCTGAGGCCGGGACGAACCCGGACGGCGGCATCGGCGGACCCACGGGTGAGCGCGTCGTCACCCGCGATTCGGTCATCGCCCTGTGGGAAGCGGCACGGCGTGACCTCGAGGCCGCCGGCGCCGAGGTCGTCGAGACCGACTTCCCCGTCGTGAGCAACTATGAAGGCGACCGCCCCGGAGCCCCGACGATCGCGACCCGCGGCCTGGTGAGCCCCGAGTACCTGCAGCGGGAGATCGTCGACCTCTCCGCATGGGCGTGGGACGACTTCCTCGGAGCCAACGGGGACCCGAACCTCAGCTCGCTCGCCGAGGTGGACGGGGCCCTCATCTTCCCCCACCCCGAGGGTGCGCTGCCCGACCGCTACACCGGCTTCGACGACGACATCGCCGAATACCCGGCACAGGTGCGGGAGCACCCGTATGCCGCGATGACGGACATCCCGCACCTCGAGGAGGGTGTCCACGGCCTCGAACTCACCCGGCGGGTCGACCTCGAGGCGTGGATGGATGAGAACGGCCTCGACGCAGTGATCTTCCCCGCGATGGCCGACGTCGGACCCGCCGACATGGACGTCGACGAGGACTCCGCCGACCTCGGCTGGCGCAACGGCACGTGGGTGGCCAACGGCAACCTCGTGCCCAGGCATCTCGGGATCCCGTCAGTGACGGTGCCGATGGGCACGATGGCCGACACCGGAATCCCCGTCGGGCTGACGATCGCGGGCCGCGGCTGGGACGACTCGGCGCTCATCGCCCTCGCCGCCGCCTTCGAGGCCACCGGCGACCGCCGCGAGGTGCCCCCGCGCACCCCGCGTCTCTGACCACCCACGGGCACTGGTCACTTCAGGCAGATCTTCGGGCCGGAACCCTGTCCAGAGTGACCAGCACCCGCCGCGAGGAGGCGGGCGCCCTGCTGCCCCCGTTGCCCTCGACTTGAGGACCCGGAGTGTCGATTATGCGCGCGAAGATCGACACTGCGGGTCCTCAAGTCGCGGGGTCTTCCCTCCCACCTCGGGTGATTCTGAATTCTTCGGGTGAATGGGTGATAGTGCTGGCGCGTTCAGGGCAAGTGGTGCAACAGTGGGGACCATGACAGACCTCTCTGTGCTCGCGGACCGCGCCGCCGCCCTTCTCGACGCCCACCACCAGGCGAAACCCCTCGTCCTGCCCACCGTGTGGGACGCCTGGTCGGCGAACGCCATGGTCGACGCCGGGTTCACCGCCCTGACCGTCGGCTCCCACCCACTCGCCGACTCCCTCGGCTTGGCGGACGGGGAGAACATGCGCCTCGAGGACGCGCTCGCAGGGATCGCCCGGATCACCGCCTCCGTCGACGTCCCCGTCAGCGCCGACCTCGAATCCGGCTATGACACGCCTGCACCCGATCTCATCGCCGGTCTCCTCGAGGCCGGTGCCGTCGGCGTCAACATCGAGGACACCGTCCACAGCGCCGGTCGTCTCCGCACCGCCGAGGAGCATGCCGAGTACATCGGCGACCTCCGCCGGGCCGCCGACGCCCAGCGCGTCCACGTCGTCATCAACGCCCGCACCGACGTCTTCAAGTCCCCAGAGGGATTCGACGACCCCACCGCCGAGGTGATCCGTCGCCTCCAGCTGTGCGCCGAGGCGGGTGCGGACTCCGTCTACCCCGTCGCGATGCCCGACACCGAGACCCTCAAGCGCGTCGTCGCCGAGGTGCCCCTACCGCTCAACGTCACCGCGAAGCCGGTCGACGGGGCGATTCCCGACGGACTCGGTCTCGCCCAGCTCACCGAGATCGGCGTCAAGCGCGTGTCCTTCGGCCCGCTGCTCCAGGCGGCCCTGCGCCCGCAGTTCGCCGAGGTCACGCGGGCCTGGCACTGATCCCCCACCTCGGCGACGGTGATCCGTCGCCACCCCAGAACGCACCGCCCCTTCAACCACCCGCAGCACCACAACGAGGAGATGCTATGCCTGAGAATGCACGCGAAGGTCAGCCCTGTTGGATCGACTACGTCTGTCAGGACTTCGACGGGATGAAGCGCTTCTATGAGGAGCTCTTCGGCTGGGAGATCGTCGACCAGGGTCCTGACTTCGGTCACTACCATATTGCCCGCAAGGACGGAGTCGACGTCGCCGGGTTCATGCGCGCGATGAACATGGACGGCACCCCGGAGCCGTCGATGCCGACCGCATGGTCGACGTATCTCAACACGAAGAACATTGACCACACCTTCAAGAAGGCCGTCAACGACGGCGCACACGAGGTCGTCGGGCCGATGGCGGTCGGACCGCTCGGGCAGATGGCCGTCGTCGTCGACCCCACGGGGGCACCGATCGGCATGTGGCAGGCGGATGAGTTCACCGGCTTCGAGACTCCGCTCGTTCCTGGTACGCCCGTGTGGTTCGAACTCATGACGACGAACTACGACGCCGCCTGCGAGTTCTACGTCGACGCCTTCGACTTCGAACTCATCGAGATGGAGGGCCAGGACATCAAGTACGCGACGAACGGCGGCAACGAGAAGGCAGTCGCCGGCATCTGCGACGCCAGCCAGTGGGTCTCGAACTCGTACTGGCGCACGTACTTCAACGTCGCCGACGTCGATGCCGCGACGGCGAAGATCGTCGAACTCGGCGGCAAGGTGCTCGACGGGCCCGAGGATTCGGAGTTCGGCCGCATCGCGACCGTCGCCGATCCCGAGGGCGCGACGTTCCAACTGCACCAGGACCTCTGAGCGAGAAGCCCACAGCACTGGGCTCAGCGCACGCCACAGAGGGCTCAGTGCGCGGTGCTCCCGTTCACCCTCGCATCGCCAGGGCGAACGGGAGCACCGCGGCAGCACCGGCCAGTCGCAGCTGACGGGCGGCGATCGCCATCGTCCACCGGGAGACGATCTCGTCGTCGACGAGGAGGACCGCCTTGCCGGCGACCGCCTCGGCGACCTCCGGAGGAACGACGAACGCGTCATGGAGGTCTTTGACGCGGAAGGCACTGTTGACGTCGGGAGTGCCGTGGTCGTGGACCTGGAGCAGCTCACCGCCGTCGATCAGCCGTCCCGCCGAGGCGAGGTTCGCCGCGAGTGAGCGCACCGTGACCGGGCGCCGCGCGCTCGGGATCGACACGACGACCTCGGGGCGGACCGCCCAGTCCCATTCGCCGAGCACCTGCAGGCACCACTTCCCGATCTGCGACGGAACCTCGGCATCGGGAGCATCGGGGGCGAGGAACTCCCGCAGCACCTGCCCCTGGCCGAGATCGCTCAGGCGCGCGATGACGCGTCCCTCCTCGGCGAGCTCGTCGGCGGGAATCCGGCCCTTGAGGGAGACCCCGATGTTCGCCATCCCCGACGGCCACGTGCTCCGCGCTTCGATCGGCAGCCCGATCCGGTGGAGCGTCCCGGCCGCGTCCTGGCGGCTGGCTTCCGTGATCTCCGTCGACCACCACACCCCGGCGCAGTTGTCGCAGCGTCCGCACGGGCGCGGATCCGGGTCGTCGAGCTGGCGGATGAGGAACTCCATCCGACAGGCACCGGTCGACTCGTAGTCGAGCATCGCCTGCGCCTCGGCGCCGCGCACCTCGGCGACCTTCTCGTAGCGCTCCTGGTCATAGGTCCAGCCTCGGCCGGTGGAGACGTACCCGCCGCGGACCTTCTCGACGGCGTCCTCGACCTCGAGGGTCTTGAGCAGCAGCTGCAGTCGGGTCCGCTTCGTCCCCACGAGCGTCTCCAAGCGGGCGACGGACAGGGGGCCGTCCGCCTCGGCGAGGGCGGTGAGGACGGCGTTCGCATCGGACTGGCTCGGCATCGACGCGGTCGCGAAGTACTCCCAGATCTCCGTGTCCTCGGCCCCGGGCAGGAGGAGGACGTCGGCGGATTCGGTGGCGCGACCGGCGCGACCGACCTGCTGGTAGTAGGCGACGGCCGAGGAGGGCGCGCCGACATGGACGACGAATCCGAGGTCGGGTTTGTCGAATCCCATCCCCAGCGCCGAGGTGGCGATGAGCGCCTTGAGCCGGTTGTCCTTGAGCATCTGCTCGAGTTCGGCCCGCTCCTCTGCGTCCGTCCGCCCCGTGTAGGCGCGCACTTCGTGGCCTTGGTCGCGCAGGATCCGGGTGATGTCCTCGGCCGCGGAGACCGTGAGCGTGTAGACGATGCCCGATCCGGTGAAGTCGCCGAGGTGGGAGGCCAGCCACGCGATCCGCGCGCTGGGGTCGAGGCCGGGTTGGACGCCGAGGCGCAGGGAGTCGCGGGCGAGCTCCCCGCGGACGACGGTCGTGTCGTCACCGAGCTGTTCGGCGACGTCGGTGACGACGCGGGAGTTCGCCGTCGCCGTCGTCGCGAGCACAGGGGTGTCCCCGGGGAGCTCTGAGAGGATGTGGCCGATCCGTCGATAGTCGGGGCGGAAGTCGTGCCCCCAGTCGGAGATGCAGTGGGCTTCGTCGACGACGATGAGGCCGAGGAAGCGCATGAGCTGGGGCAGCACCTCGTCGCGGAACTGCGGGTTGTTCAGCCGTTCCGGGGAGATGAGGAGGACGTCGAGGCTGCCGGCGCGCAGTTCGTCGAGGACGTCGTCCCATTCGGTGACGTTCGAGGAATTCAGCGTCGCCGCCCGGACCCCGGCCCGCTCGGCGGCGGCGATCTGGTCGCGCATGAGGGCGAGCAGCGGGGAGATGATGAGACTCGGACCCCCGCCGGCGGCACGGAGGAGGCGGGTGGCGACGAAGTAGACGGCGGACTTGCCCCAGCCGGTGCGTTGGACGACGAGGACGCGCCTGCGGCCGACGACGAGGTCGCGGATCGCCTCGAGCTGACCGTCGCGGAACTCGGCGTTCGGGTTGCCCGTGAGTTCGGCGAGCACGGTCCGTGCGTCGGCGTCGAAGTCGGTGAGCAGGCTGTTCTCCGTCATGCGCCCAGTCTAGGCGGGGGCACTGACACGGCCCCCGCCTCGGCGCTTCCGGGCCGGGAACGCCGGACTTCGGGCGACGGGGGGACTCTCACCGGAGGGCGACGTTGACTCCGAGGGTGGCGAGGACTCCGAAGAGCACGCCCCAGAGGATGATCGAGATGATCTGCCAGACGGCGACGGTGTTGCGATTCGCTCCGAAGCTCACCATCGCCATCGAGGTGATCTGCGAGGGCAGGACGGTCTGGCCGAGCAGGGAGACCCCGGGGACGCCGAACCGGTCGAACATGCGCTTGATGCGCTGCCGCCTCGGCGAGGTCTCCTTCTCCCGGTTCTTCGTCGCCTTGTCGCGAAGGGCTCCGGCACCGTAGACGAACGCGAGCATCGAGATGACGTTGCCGATGACGGCGACGAGGATCGCGACGACCGGACCCAGTCCGATCGCGACCCCGATGACAGAACCGAAGTACGACTCGACGAACGGGATCGCCGAGACGATCATCACCCCCAGCCACTGCAGCCAGTCGGGGAACGAGTCGGCGAAGCTCTGGATGTTCTCGATCATGGTGAAGCTCCCATCTGTGCGGTTCCGCATCTGCGGCGCGGTCGGTCGAATCGTCTGTAGTACGCTGTACTAGTACACTGTACTATACATAGGATGAGCGGAGCGACGACGCCGTGGAGAGGAGAGCCGATGTCCCGACGCGATGAGATCATCGAGGCGGCGATCCGCCTCGCGGAGTCCGCTCCGCCTGGCGAGGCGAAACTGAGCGTGCGCACGATCGCCAAGGAGGCGGGCATCGGAGCCTCGACCCTGCGGCACTACTTCCCCACCCAGAACGCCCTCTACCAGGAGGTCGCACGGCGCTCGATGCAGACGGTCGTCCAGGACTTCGCGATCACCGACTCGAGCATCGATCCCGCCGAGCGCCTCTACGAGGTCTGCGCGCAGTTCCTCATCAACGACGAACTCAGGGACATCCAGCTCGAGACGTGGTTCAAGATGCACCTCAACGCGCTCGGGCCCGATCCCCGCGAAGGGTCCCACGAACTCCTTCGATACGGCCACGAGATCACCTACGACAGCCTTCACCGCTGGCTGGGCATCCTCGCCGACGAAGGGCACATCGACCCCGCCGAGGTGGCCCCGAGTGCGACGCTCCTCTTCACCGCCATCGACGGCATGGCCCTGCACTCGATCATCACGCCCGAACGCATGACCGTCGAGACCGTCCATGACACCGTCAGGTGGACGATCGCCAAGATCCTCGACTGACGCTGTCCCCCGCCGAGGCGGGGCGGCCGTCGGCCGGTCATGCGTGGTCCACGATTGGTCGGATGCGGTTCCCCGCCGAGGCGACCGACCCCGCAACACATGTGGTGCGGCCCTCCCTCACCGCATGTGCGCGGCGGCCCTCGTGAGCGCCTCGGTGAGGCGGGAGAGCTTGTCCGAGGCGAGCTTCCAGTGGTGCCAGTAGAGGGGGACGTCGACGCTCGGATCCGCAGTGATCGGGACGAGTTCGGCGTCGATGTCGGCAAGCTGGAGGACGGGGATCATCCCCCAGCCGACGCCGGCGACGACGGCGGTCGCGAATTCGGTCGAGCTCGGCACGACCGACATCGGCGGCACCTGCCTGATGCCGTTGCGTTTGAGGAAGGCGAGCTGGAGGTCGTCGTCCCTGCCGAAGTTGACCATGGGCAGGGACGCGAGGTCCACCTCGGCGAAGGGACCTGACGACCCCTCGCGCTGCGTCCAGCCGTGCCTGTCGAGGAGTGCGGGAGCGGCGACGGCGACGTAGCGCATCGCGCCGAGTCGCTGGACGCGCGTGCCGTACGTGCGCGCCCCGGTCGAGGCGATCGCGCCGAGCACCTCACCGGAGGTGAGCAGCGGCATGACCTTGTCCTGGTCGGCGACATCGAGGCGGATGACGACATCGTCCCAGGCGGCCACCTCGGCGAAGACAGGGCGGAACCACGTCGCCAGGGAATCGGCGTTGAGCCCGATCCGCAGCACTGTCGGCTCGCGCAGGACGCCGGGCGCCCGCGGGTCGGCGTCGGCGGCGATCCCGTGGAGGCGGTCCATGGCCTCGGATTCGAGGAGCTCGACCTGGCGGGCGTACCGGAGGACCGCGGTGCCCGCCTCGGTGACGGTGATGGGATTCGTCCGCCGGATGAGGACCTGGCCGAGGCGGGACTCGAGGGCCCGGATGCGCTGACTCGCCGCCGAGGGAGTGATCCGAAGGACGAATGCGGCCCCTTCGACGGTGCCTTCGTCGACGGCGGCGGCGAGGGCGCGGACATGCTCGATGTTCATGAAGCTATTCTGCATCAAGTGCAGATAAACTTGCTTTTCTTCACATGGAGAGCGTCCTAGTCTGGCATCATGCTCACCCATCTCCTCACCGGTCTCCTCGCGGGCTGGTCGCTCATCATCGCAGTCGGGCCGCAGAATGCGCTCGTGCTCCGACAGGGGATCCGGCGCGAGCACCTCGGCGCCGTGCTCACGATCTGCATCGTCGCCGACATCCTCCTCATCGGCGCCGGCGCGGTGGGGGTCGGGGCGATCGTCCTCCTCGCCCCCTGGGCGCTCGAGGTCCTCCGGTGGCTCGGGGTCGCGTACCTGCTGTGGTTCGCGTTCACGAGCCTGCGCTCGGCGCGGAAGGCCGGTGGGCTCAAGGCCGATGCCGAGGCGCGGAGTCTGCGCGGAGTCATCGCCACGACGCTCGCGCTGACGTTCCTCAACCCCGGCGTCTACCTCGACACCGTCGTCATGCTCGGCAATCTCGCCAACCAGCAGGGTCCCGGCGGGGTGCTGCCGTTCACTCTGGGCGCGATGCTCGGGTCGGTGACGTGGTTCCTCGGCATCGGGCTCGGCGCTCGGTCGGCCTCGACCCACCTCGCCCGTCCCCGGGTGTGGCAGGTCCTCGACGTCGTCATCGCCGTCGTCCTCGTCATCCTCGCCGTGCGGCTCGCACTCGGGTAGGGGCGGTGGTCCCTCGCCGTGCGGCTGGCGCTCGGGTAGGGGCGGGACCCCGCCGAGGTGGGATGGCGGCGCGGGGTCGCTCCCGAGGAGGATCCGGTGCGAATCGGCGTCGCTTTTCGAACCGGATCCGCCTCCGGAAGACACCTGCCGCTTTGCCAGCCGGGCGCCGAGGCGCCGAGGTGGGGGCCGTGTCAGTCCTCGACGCTAACCTCGGTGTCATGGATCCCCGAGTCGGTCTCCCCCTGCGGTCGGTCGCCGCCCATGCCCACTCCCCGCCGGACCTGCCGGCCTGGTTGGCGGCCATTCCCGCGGTGCGCGATCTGCTTGGCGGCTTCGAGTTCGAGGCGACGACTATCCTCGTCGGTGAGAACGGGTCGGGGAAGTCGACGATCATCGAGGCGATCGCGACGGCACTCGACCTCCCCCACGGCGGCGGCACCGCGTGGGAGGTGCGCGAGCACGCCGAGGAGGCTCCCGCGCTCACCGAGCATCTGCAGGTCGTCAAAGGCGCGACGACCAACCGCACCGGATTCTTCCTCCGCGCGGAGACGATGCACGAGAGCATGGCCCACCTCATGGAAATCGGCGCGATGCGCGGATACGAGATGGCGCGTCGGTCTCACGGAGAGATGTTCGTCGACCTGCTCACCGGCAGATTCACTGAATTCGGCCTGTGGATCCTCGACGAGCCCGAGAGCGCACTCTCCTTCACAGCGTCGCTCACCCTCCTGCAGCTCATCCGCGAGCGCGAACGCGCCGGGTTGCAAACGGTCATGGCGACACACTCCCCCGTGCTCGCGAGCGCCGAGGGGGCCCGCGTCGTCGAGCTCGGCGAGTGGGGAATCCGGGACTCGACGTGGGACGACCTCGACATGGTCGCCCATTGGCGGCGATTCCTCGACGACCCGCGGCGCTACACCCGATACTTCGACGAGGAGTGAGGTGTCACGGAACCGGGTGAGGCTGAGCCTGGCGACGGTTCCGCGCCGCCATGCGCCTAGAGCGACAGGCTCGGGTGGAGCTGCGTGAGCGTCACCATGCGCTTGCGGCTGCACACGAGCACGGTTGCGAGCAGACAGATCACCGTCATGAGCAGCAGCACTCCAGCCGCCTGCACGGCGATGAACAGGTCGCCGCCGGCGATGAGCGTGCGCAGACCGGTCACCGCGTACGTCATCGGCAGGAACGGCGAGATGATCTGGAAGATCTCCGGCGCGGTCTGCACCGGATAGGTGCCTCCCGCCGAGGCGATCTGGATCATCAGCAGGACGAGCGCGATGAGCCTGCCGACGCCTCCGAGTGCGGCCACGCACAGCTGATGGACCGAGTGGAAGCACGCGGCGACGAGGATGGAGAAGACGAGAGTCCCCAGCCACGCGCCGGCGGAGAAGTCGAGGGCGAACCAGAGCACTCCGTAGAGCACCGCGACCTGGGCGATGCCGAAGAGCAGTCCCGGCACGTATCCCGCCCACGCGATCCGGTTCGACTTCGCCGTCGAGGCGAGCGCACGGTAAGGGATGGCATTGAGCACCATATAGGTGATCATTCCGCCGATCCACAGGGCCAGCGAGATGAAGAAGGCGGCAAGTCCCTCCCCGTAGGTGCTCACGGCGTTGTTCTTCACCTTCTCCGCGTCGACGGGGACGGCGACGACGTCGGAGCGCTTCTCCCGATCGTCCTTGTCATACGTCGGGATCTGCTTGACGCCCTCGGCGAGTTTGTCGGAGAGCTCACCCGAGCCCTCGTCGAGCTTGCCCGCGCCCTCATCGAGGTCAGTGGCCCCCTTGGCCAGCTGCGATGAGCCGTCCTTGAGCTGGCCGACGCCGTCCTTCGCCTTCGCCGTGCCGTCCTTGAGGGCGACGGCACCGTCATGGAGGTCGCCTGCGCCCTTCGCGAGGTCGTTCGCGCCCTTGTCGAGCTTGACCAGTCCTGAGTGGAGGTCGTTCGCCCCGTCGGCGACCTGCTGGGCGCCGTCGTCGAGCTGACCGATCTTCTTGTCGGCCTCGCGGATCTTGTCCATGACATCGTCGACGGCGTTCTTGACCGGCTTCTCGAGTCCCCGCACTTCGTCGGCGGCCTTCGAGGCCCGCTCATGCGCCGAGTCGAGGTCGTCACCGAGGGCACCGACCTCCTCGGCGAGCTTCTCGACGTTCGGGTCGTCCGGGTAGTCCCTCTGCAGCTGTTCGATCCGATCGTCGACGCTGCCGCTGACCTTCGAGTGCGCGGAGTCGAGGTCCTCTTCGGCCTGGTCGAGCTTCGGCCGTGCGCTCTCAGTGAGGTCATCGGCCTTCTTCTTCAGGCTCTCGGCCTTGTCGGTCGCGCCATCGGCGACGTCGCGCAGCTGCCCGGTGCCCTCGGCGACCTGACCGGCTCCCTTCGCGAGCTTCTTCGCACCGGATTCGGCATCGCCGGTGCCCTTCGCGAGCGTGTCCGCGCCGGTCGCGAGGTCACCGCTGCCCTTGGCGAGCTTCCCTGCCCCGTCGTCGAGGTCGCCGATGCCCTTCTGCAGATCCCCGACGCCCTTGTCGAGGTCGTGGGCGCCCTTTGCGAGCTTGCCCGAACCGTCATGGAGTTCGACGGCACCGTCGTGGAGGTCGGAGGCGCCGTCGGCTGCCTTCTGAATCGACGAGTGGATGTCATTGAAGCCGACGTAGACCTGGGAGACGTACTCCGAGGTCGTCGTCTCGTTGAGACCCGCCTTGATCTCGGCGAGCACGGTGCCGGAGAGCTGTCCGACGATGAAGCTGTGCGCATCGTCGGTGCGCAGCTCGAGCCCCGCCTGCTCGGGATCGTCGCCGCCGGTGGAGACGAGGCGCTTGGAGAAGTTCGAGGGGATCTCGAGGATCGCGAAGTACTTGCCCTCGGCGAGGCCGTCCTTGGCCTCCTGCGCGGACGTCTCCTGCCAGTCGAAGCCGCCCTCGCCCTTCGGGGTGATCTTGTCGACGAGTTCGTCGCCGGCATTGAGCCGCTCGCCATCGGAGTTCGGCTTCTCGGCGCCGGTGTCCTCGTTGACCACGGCCGCCTGCAGGCGGTCGAGGTGGTTGGTGGGGTCCCAGTTCGAGGCGAGGTAGAGGCCGCCGTAGATCGCGGGGATGACGGCGACGACGATCATCGCCAGGCGCGTGATCGTGTGTCGTTTGAACCGTGTGAGCTCGAGCCATGGAAGAGAGAACATCGAAGAATCACCTTCAAGAGAATCCGTGTGCCGTCGGTGCTTCGCGGATCCGAGTCCGCGACGGCGGAGGTGCTAAGGGGTCAGGTTGAGTTCGGTCACCGAGGTGGGGTGCACCTCGGTCGAGAGCTGGTCGAAGGCGAGGTCGATCTCCGCGGAGTCCTCGCAGGTGACGATGAGCGTGAGCGGCTTCTCGGGGTCGCGGTTGCGGCGCAGCTCCTGGTAGATGAGGAGAGCCGCCCACGCCCGGGCACGATCCTCGCGCTCGCGCAGGAAGTCGATGTTGTCGACGACGATCACCGGGGCCTGCGCCAGGGAGGCGAGTCCGAACTCGAGGAGGAACTTCTGGAGCTCGCTGAGCTCGGAGACGAACGTGTCGCCGTCGTCGTCGACGAGGAAGTCCGCGCTCTTGGCGTCGCTGGAGGTGAACGTGTCGGCGGGGAGGCGGCCGATCACCTCGGTGGCGGAGTCGAAGGTCTCCTTGATGAGGTCGATGACCTCTCGCAGGGACTTCTTCGATACCCACGGCTTGTACCAGGGCTGGAGCATGATGAGGCGCTCGGCGATGTGCTGGGCGACGGTGAAGTCGTTCTCGAGATCGGTCAGCCCGGCGACGTGGCCGATCGAGACCTTCCCGCGCACGGCTCTCGCCTGCTTGCGGATGTCGAGGTCGAAGACGAAGCCCTCGCCCTCGTCGACGCGCATCCGTCCGGCGATCGAAAGGAGCAGCGAGGTCTTGCCTGAGCCTGCCGCACCGCGGATGATCGCGAGCGACCCGGGTGGGACGACGAGGTCGATGTCGGAGAAGACGGGTCCGCGCTTGCCCGACATCCCCCAGTCGTGCAGGCGCACGGCCGCAGTGCCGGTGTCCGTCTCCTCGGCGAGCGTGTGCGAATCGCTCTGCATGTCTGTGCTCCCTCACCTCTCCGCGGGCGCTGGTCCGACTCCCCTGCCGCACCGCCGGTCCGTGATGCGGCTCTGCCGTCGTGGTCGGTCTCTTCTGCGGTCGGCCGCTGTTGCGGCCTGGCTCCGTTGTGGCTGGTCACTTACTCTCGGCCACCCGGACGGGCGGCCGACTGTCGCGAACGCTCGGATCCGCGTCCCGCCGTTCCGGCCTCCGCCCCCAGTGCTCCGCGGATGCCGTTCCGGTCATCTGCACATTACGGCAAACATGGGGCCTTGACGCGGCTGCGGCTCGAAATCGTCAAGTTACTCATAGGTAACTATACGACGCGAGTCTGAGAATCGACCCGGAATCGACGCAGATGTCTCCAATCCCACATCGCCGCCTCGACACTCGCACCGCTGCCGCCGCACAGACGCCGCACGCAGTCCGTGAGGCGACCTCTCCGTCGGCGCGGAAACGCATCCCACACCCGCAGCGCTTCGTCGCACCGGTGCCAGGGGAGGACGTGACGCTGCGGGGGTGGCGTGCGAAGCGGCGCGGATGATTCGGCGCTACCGGTGCGTCGTAACGCGAAGGGTGCGGCGTGCCACGAACGGCGCACGATGACGCGAGGGGCGTGGCGCGGCTCGAACGGCTTGCCGTGGTCCAAAGGTCGTGACGCGAGGGGTCCGATGGCAGGCCGCCGGTGCTTCGTGAGACGAGTCGCCACCGCACCCAGGGCAGACAGCAGACGACCGGCCTCCACGGACGCATCCGCGAAGACCGGTCGTCGCCGTGCAGTCAGCGACGGATCGCGACTGCGTCAGCCTGGAGCTCAGACGTCGAAGCGACGGCCCTCCGGCTTCGAGGGCATGAGCATGAGGGCGAGCACGATGAGGCCGCCGACGCCGGGGATGAAGGTGAGGAACCAGAACGGTCCGGCGAGGTTCGCGTCGTGGAGTCGGCGCCAGCTGATGGCCAGCGTCGGCACGAGCAGGGCGAGCATGACGATGATCATGAGGATGCCGCCGATGAGCGCGAGTGTCGCACCGCCGGCCGAGGGCTCCGCGGTCGGCGTGCCGTAGGGCGAGTACGACGACGATGCCGCCGTGGCCGTCACCATCGAGAAGCCGATGACGTAGAGGACGGTCGGCACGAGCATGAGGAGCGCCGTGAAGAGGTAGGCGAACCAGTACTCGCTGCGGGACGCGCGTCCGGAGAAGACGGAGAACTTCTTGAAGAAGCGGCGCACGGCCTGGCCGAACGTCGCACCGTAGAGGGGACGAGAGAGGTCATCGGGGCTCTTGGCGCCGTCGAGGTCCGAGCTCAGCGGGCTTCCGGAACCGTATGCGCTGTTCGCGTCGTAAGTCATGATGGCTTCCTGGTTGAGGGGTGGGCCGCACGGTTCGGGATCGATCCGCGCGGTCTCTGCGAACACCATTCTTGCACCTGGCACTCAGGATGAGCACAAGGAAGTGTTCCGAATCTGCCACAGCAGACCACCGCCGTCGTCGGCCGCAGACGGATTCGGCCCCCGAGAGTCTCCTCTCGAGAGCCGAAATCCCAGGTCAGACCGTGAACGCGGGGGCGCGCCCCGTCCGCCGACGCAGGTTCAGGCATCGCCTCCGGTGAGAGCGTAAGCCTCGTCGACCGGTGATTCCTCGAGGTGTCCGTCGATGCGCCTCAGCGCCTTCCATCCGAAGGCGATGACGAGGATCGCCAGCACCACGGAGGCGGCACCGAAGAGGTAGGGCGCTCCTGCCCCGATGCTCTCCGAGACCGTGCCTGCCACGATCGGCGCCATCGCTCCGCCGATGAATCGCACGCCCGAATACGCACCTGATGCGACCGGTCGCGGCAGTTCGCTGACCTCCATCGCCGATTCCGTGAACACGGTGTTGAGGAGGCCGAGCACGAGGCCGGCGGCGACGACGCAGATGATGAGCCCGACGAACGAGGTCACGAGGAAGCACATGGCGACCAGAAGCGCCGCCATGACGACGAGCACCATGATGAGAGTCGCGCGCCGCTTGAAGTGCCGGGTGAGCACCGGTGCGCCGAACACCGAGGTGATCGCGAGGCAGATTCCCCAGCCGAAGAAGACGTAGCCGAGGCCCATCGCTCCGAAGTTCTCGACGCCCATCCGCTCAGCCGCCGCCTCGACCGGGAAGGGGCTGTAGGCGAGGAGGATGAAGAACGCGAAGTTGTAGAGCAGAGACGAGATCGCGATGACGAGGATCCCGGGATGGGCAAGGGCGCGGAATGTGGCGCTGAGATGGACCGGCGCCGCATCGTCCCTGATCGCCGACCCCTCCGACTTCGGGTTCGGCAGGAGCACGATGATCGCGATGAGTCCGATGGCCATGAGCGCCGTGGTGCCGAAGAACGGGCCGCGCCATGAGATGCCGCCGAGCAGGCCGCCGATGAGCGGACCGGTCGCGATCCCCAGCCCGAGAGCCGCCTCGTAGAGGATGATCGCCTTGTCCGCCCCGCCGGCGGCTGCGCCGACGACTGCCGCCAGAGCCGTCGACAGGAACAGGGCGTTGCCGAGTCCCCATCCGGCCCGGAAGCCGATGATCTGATCGACGCTGCCGGAGAGGCCGGCAAGTGCCGAGAACGCGATGATGAGCACGAGCCCGATGATGAGAGTGGTCTTCGTCCCGATGCGGGAGGAGGCGAAGCTCGTGAAGAACATGACCCCGCCGGTGATGAGCAGGTAGCTCGTGAACAGCAGCATCGACTGCGCCGGCGTCGCGTTGAGCTCACGGGAGATCGCGGGGAGGATCGGGTCGACGAGCCCGATGCCCATGAAGGCGATGACGCAGGCGAAGATGACCGCCCACACCGCCTTCGGCTGCCGCAGTATCGACGCCGTCTCGCTGTCCTGCTTGGTTTCGTTCGTCGCGCTCATCGTTTCGCCCGTTCGTCCTTTCGTTCGGTGTTCGCTGTCTGGTCGATGGAGGATCGGAGAGCCGTCCGCCCGTCCGCCTGCACGTGCGTGCGGCGTCATTCGTGGGACTCCCCCGCCGAGGCGGCTCTGGAGTCCGGGTCCCCCGCCGGGACGGTTCCCGGTTCCGGACTTCCCGCCGAGGCGGCACCCGGGTCCGGTCCGACAGGGTCGTCGGCCTCACCCCCGCCGTCGGCCTCGGCGGAGTCGTCGGTGCCCACGGGGTGCTCGTTGCGGAGGTAGTCGCCGACGAGCTCGAGGGCCCGATAGACGCTCATGCGCTCCTCGGCGGTGAGCGACTCGAAGTAGGGGACCATCTGATCGGTCATGATCTGACGGTTCGTCGCCAGGCGTGTCCGTCCCGCCTCGGTGAGCGAGAACTGAGACGCCCGCCTGTCCGTATCACTCGCCTCACGCACGACGAGCCCTTCGCTCTCCAACCGTCCGAGGAGCTTCGTCGCGGCCGGCTGCGAGGACAGGTAGCCCTGCGCGAAGTGACCGACCCGCACGGGCTGATACTGCTCGACGACGGCGAGGGCTCGCAGGGTGACGAGCTCGCTCTCGTTGCCGATGAGCCGTCGGAACGCCCTGGTCAGCCGCGAGGAGACGACGACCAGTCCGCGGACGATCTTCTCCGGATCCACATCTTCCATAACTCGTTTATATACCTTGGTTATGTAACTATGCAACCGCGTCCCACGCACGATCCCGGCTCGCCCCCTCTCCCCGCACCCACCTCACCCAGCACCCGCCTCGGCGGGGACATCGGCCACATGACGGACATCACAGACGTCGCGGGCCCCGGCGTGCTAGCCTGATCGCAACATGTTCCGGGGACGGTGAAATTCCGTGCCGGCGGTGACAGTCCGCGACCCGAGCGCAGCAGTGCGATCGGCCGACTCGGTGGAATTCCGAGACCGACAGTAAGAGTCTGGATGGGAGGAACAGGACGACCGCGGTCGTCGTGTCCGTGCGTGAGAGCGCTCGAGACCGACACCCGTGATCGGCGACCACGCTCCTCCCTCCCGGCCAAGGCTCGGGAGGTTTTCTTATGGGCGCACCGCCCACCGATGACGCGGCGATGGCCGCTGCGCTCACGGCCGCACGCGACGGCCGCCGCGGAGCCAATCCCCTCGTGGGAGCGACCATCCGCGCAGCCGACGGACGAACGGTGACCGGTCGCCACCTCGGCGCGGGGACCGCTCACGCCGAGGTCGACGCGATCGCCGCCGCCCGGGGCGCGGGCCTCGATCTCACGACGTCGACGCTCTTCGTCACCCTCGAACCCTGCTCGCACACGGGCCGGACCGGACCGTGCACGGAGGCGATCCGCGACGCCGGGATCCCCGAGGTCGTCTTCGCCCTCCCCGACACGACGGAGGCCGGTGGCGGCGGGCAGATCCTCGCCGAGGCGGGGGTCCGGGTCCGCTCGGGACTGCGAGCCGAGGAATCGGCTGAGCTCAACGCCCGCTGGCACCGCGCCACCGCCGAGCGCCGTCCCTTCGTCACGGCGAAGATCGCGCAGAGCCTCGACGGGAAGGTCGCGGCCGCGGACCGGACGAGTCAGTGGATCACCTCGGCGGCCTCGCGCATCCATGCCCACAGTCTGCGCGGCGAGGTCGACGCGATCCTCATCGGCACCGGCACGGTCAGCGATGACGATCCGCGCCTGAGCGCGCGCGGTGAGGACGGGGAGCTCCTCGACTCCCAACCCGTGCCCGTCGTCCTCGGCTTCAGCGACCTGCCCACGGGCTCGACGCTGGCAGCCAATCCCGCGACCGTGCACCTGCGCACCCACGACGTCGCCGCTGCCCTGCGCGAGCTCCACGACCGCGGTGTCCGCCACCTCCTCGTCGAGGGCGGGCCGCGTGTGCTCGGAGCCTTCTTCGCCGCCGACGCCGTCGACGAGGTGCTCTGCTATCAGGCTCCCGTCCTCCTCGGTCCCGGCCTGCCGAGCATCGCCGGCCTCGACATCGCGACCCTCGCCGAGGCGGTCGGCCTCGTCCCCGACGACACCGACATCCCCGCGGTCGCCCGGCTCGGCCCCGACGTCCTCCTCCACTTCACGACGGGAGGCCGATGAGCCTCCTCGCCCCCATCACCATCGACCCACCTCACGCACAGGAGGCATCAGTGTTCACCGGAATCATCGAAGGACTCGGCACCGTCGTTGACGTGGCGCGCCACGAGGACTCGGCCGTCCTCACGATCGACGCCGGCGACGTCGTCGCCGACCTCGGCCCCGGCGGATCGCTCGCCGTCGACGGCGTCTGCCTCACCTCGATCGTCGAGGACGAGAACGGCACGGCCGCCGAGACCGGCCGCTTCGTCGCCGAGGTCATGGGTGAGACCCTGCGGCTGACCGGCCTCGGCGCCCTGACCCCCGGTGACCCCGTCAACCTCGAACGGTGCACCGTCGCCGGCGGTCGCCTCGACGGCCATGTCGTCCAAGGCCACGTCGACGGCCTCGGTGAGGTCATCGCGCGCACCGACCACGCGGAGTGGACGACCCTGCGGATCGGGATCCCCGCCCGGCTCGCCCCGTTCACCGCGGTCAAGGGCTCGATCGCCCTCAACGGCGTCTCCCTCACCCTCACCGCCGTCTCGGAGCCCAGCCTCGCCGAGGCGTGGGTCGAGGTCGGCCTCATCCCCGCGACGCTCACACACACGACCTTCGGCGGCATCCGCACTGGCGACCCCGTCAACGTCGAGGTCGACGTCATCGCCAAGTACACCGCCCGGCTACTTTCGTTCGCCCCGGCGACAGCACCCACCACCGACCGAGGAGTCGATCATGACTGAGACCTCACCGACCACCGCTGCGGCTCAGGCCGCAGGGCCATCGCCGCGCACCGGGAGCGTGCGAAACACCGGGGGCGCTCCGGGCGCAGGCGGCGCTCCGGGCGCCGGACTCCTCGACACGATCCCCGAGGCGGTCGCCGCGATCGCAGCGGGCCGTCCGATCGTTGTCGTCGACGATGAGGACCGGGAGAATGAAGGCGACCTCATCATCGCCGCCGAGTTCGCCGACTCAGCGACGATGGGCTTCATCGTCCGCCACAGCTCGGGCGTCGTCTGCGCACCGATGACCGCTGCCCGCGCCGAGGCGCTGCGCCTGCCGCCCATGGTCACCGACAACGAAGACCCCAAGGGCACGGCCTACACGATCAGCTGCGATGCCGTCGGCGTGACCACCGGCATCAGCGCCGAGGAGCGGGCACTCACCGGGCGAGTGCTCGCCGCCGCCGATCCGGACCCGGAGGCGATCTCCCGCCCCGGTCACGTGTTCCCCCTCATCGCGAAGGACGGCGGTGTGCGCGAACGTCCCGGCCACACCGAGGCCGGAGTCGAGTTCGCGCGCCTCGCCGGCGCCCGCCCGGTGTCGATGATCGCCGAGGTCGTCCACGACGACGGGTCGATGATGCGCTTCGACGCCCTGCGGAGGTTCGCGACCGACAACGGGCTCGTCATGGTCTCGATCGAACAGCTCATCGACCACCTCGGCGAGGTCGAGGCGAAGGAGAGCGATGGCGCGGCGGACGATCTTCCGCTCGCGGACGCCGCCCTCACCGGGGCCCCGGCCATGCTGCGGCCCGCGGAGATGCTCGCCGCAGACGCGTCCGACGAGGTGCCGCTGCCGACGAGGTACGGCAGCTTCACGGCCCGCGCGTTCACCGTCGACGGTCAGGACCACCTCGGCGTGTACACGGGTCTGGACGACGATCAGGCTCCCCTCGTGCGGGTCCATTCGGAGTGCATGACCGGGGACGTCTTCGGTTCGCATCGCTGCGACTGCGGGGAGCAGCTCGATCTGGCGATGCGCACGATCGCCGAGGAGGGCGGCGCCGTCGTCTACCTCACCGGCCACGAGGGCCGCGGGATCGGGCTGAGCAACAAGATCCGCGCGTACGCGCTCCAGGACTCCGGCCTCGACACCGTCGATGCGAACCTGCGCCTGGGCCTCAGCGACGACGCCCGCGACTACCGGGCGGCAGCGGCGATCCTCACGTCGATGGGCCTGACGCGGATCCGCCTGCTCACGAACAATCCCACGAAGACCCAGGCGCTCGAGGCGCTCGGGATCACCGTCGAGGAGGTCGTGCCGCTCGAGATCCCAGCACGGCCAGAGAACGCGAAGTACCTCGCGACGAAGCAGACGCGGATGCACCACGCCCTGCATCTGGCCGGCTGAACGCGACCGCCCGGGCTCCCCGCACCGCGCGGGGCGGGCGGGCGGACGCGACCGGCAGGCGGACGCTTCCGGCTGAACCACCCGACCATCACACGCACACCCACACTCACAGAGGAGACTCACCCATGGCGCACTCCGGCGCACCCGACATCACCGTGACCGCAGGCGACTTCACCGTCGCAATCATCGCCGCCTCCTGGCACACCGAGGTCATGGACGGCCTCATCGCAGGTGCCGAGCGCGCAGCCGAGGAAGCCGGCGCGCAGACGACGCTCATCCGCGTGCCCGGCAGCTTCGAACTCGCGGTCGCCGCGGCCCGGGTCGCGAAGCACTTCGATGCCGTCGTCGCGCTCGGCGTCGTCATCCGCGGGGGCACACCCCACTTCGACTATGTGTGCTCGGCCGCCACCGACGGCCTCAACCGCGTCGCCCTCGACTCCGGCAAGCCTGTCGGGTTCGGCGTGCTCACCTGCGACAACGATGAGCAGGCCCGCGACCGCGCAGGACTCCCGGGCTCACGCGAAGACAAGGGCCACGAGGCGATGACCGCGGCCCTGGCGACCGCCTCGGCGCTGAAGGACTATCCGGTGAGCTGAGGGCCCGCGCGGCGAGGGGCCGTCCGCGCCGCGGCGAGGCGGCGAGGGGCGGCGAGGCGGCGAGGGGAACAGACAGAGTCGAGGACGCTCAGTGTCGATTCGTGCCGCAGAAATCGACACTCAGCGTCCTCGACTCGCGGGCTCGCGGGCGCTCCGCACCTGGAGCGCCACCCGCACACAGGTGACTCTCCTCCGCGACGGCAACGCCCCCACGAACGTGCTGCCCGACCGAGTTATGGACGCCCGGTGTCGATTTGTGCCGCAGAAATCGACACTGAGCGTCCTCGACTCGCGGGCTCGCGAGCGCTCCGCACGCAGGCCACGCTCGCCCCGGCTCAGAAGAGCTGGCGGACGTTGGTCCTCGCGAGGTCGATGAGCTCGTCGCCCTTGCCCGAGAGCACGGTGCGGATCGCGTAGAGCGCGAAGCCCTTGGCCTGCTCGACGGTGATCGACGGCGGCATCGAGAGCTCCTGGCGCTCGGTGGTGACGTCGAGGACCGCGGGCCCGTCGTGGTTGAGGAACTCGGTGACGACCGCTGGCAGGTCCTTCGACTTCTCGACGCGGTAGCCCTTGATGCCGACCGCCTCGGCGATCGTCGCGAAGTTCGGGTTCTCGAGGTCGGTGCCGAAGGTGACGAACCCGGCGGCCTTCATCTCGAGTTCGACGAAGTTGAGCGAGGAGTTGTTGTAGACGACGACCTTGACGGGCAGGTCGTTCTGGGTGAGTGTGATGAGTTCGCCGAGCAGCATCGCGAGCCCGCCGTCACCGGCGAGCGCGATGACCTGACGACCCGGATAGGCGGCCTGCGCACCGACGCTCTGGGACAGGGCGTTGGCCATCGACCCGTGGCTGAAGGAGCCGATGAGGCGGCGCCTGCCGCTCATCGTCAGGTACCGCGCCGCCCATACGACTGGTGAGCCGACATCGGGGATGAAGACCGCGTCGTCGGTGGCCGCCTCGTCGATGAGCTTCGTCAGGTACTGCGGGTGGATGGTCCGCTTCGACGGGGTCGCGAGCTCATCGAGCTCCTTGCGGGTCTTCGCGTAGTGCTTCGTCGCGGTCTTGAGGAACGAGCTGCTGCGTCCGGTCCGGATGAGCGGGAGCAGGGCGTTGACCGTATCGGCGACGGTGCCGGTCAGCGCGATGTCGACCTTCGTCCGCTTGCCGATCTGGGATCCGCGCACATCGACCTGGATGACGGTCGCCTCGTCGGGATAGAACTGCTGATAGGGCAGGTCGGTGCCGAGCATGAGAAGGGTGTCGCACGATTTCAGCGCATGGTAGCCCGAGGAGAACCCGAGCAGGCCGGTCATGCCGACGTCGAAGGGGTTGTCGTACTCGACGAACTCCTTGCCCCGCATCGAATGGACGATCGGAGCCTGAAGGGCGTGGGCGATTGCGATGAGTTCGGGATGGGCGCCCTCGGTGCCGGCACCGGCGAGGATCGTCACCTTCCTGCTGCCGTTCAGCGCTGCCGCGGCGTCCTCGATGAGGGTCTCAGCCGGGATGACGCGGGAGGGATAGAAGGAGATCTCCTCCGCCTCGGCGTCGATGTCGGCGAGACCGACGTCGCCGGGGATGACGAGCACGGCCACGCCGCGCTTCTCGATCGCCTCGCGCATCGCGATGCGCAGGAGGCGGGGCATCTGCGAGGGGTGGGCGACGTGCTCGGCGTAGACGCTGCACTCCCGGAAGATCTCCGTCGGGTGGGTCTCCTGGAAGTAGTTCGACCCGATCTCCTCGCTGGGGATGTGCGCGGCGATCGCGAGCACTGGCACCCGGGAGCGCTGGGCGTCGTAGAGGCCGTTGATGAGGTGGAGGTTGCCGGGTCCGCAGCTGCCGGCGCACACGGCGAGCTCGCCGGTCAGCGCCGCTTCACCGCTGGCAGCGAATGCCGCGCCCTCTTCGTGGCGGACGTGGACCCATTCGAGTTCGGGGTTGACCCGCAGGGCGTCGGTGAATCCGTTGAGCGAGTCCCCGGGGATCCCATAGACTCGCTTGACCCCGCTCGCGACGAGCGTGTCGACGATGTTCCTGGCGACGGTGGGCATGGTGCTCCTTCGGTTGGGACACGGCCACCGGAGCCCTGGTCTGCGCCCCGGTGTGAGGCATGGACTGCTGGTGCCAGTCTAGACCTCGCTCTGCGGCAGGGAGAGTTCCGTCGGTCACACCGCGCCAGCGGCAAGGTTTATTGCCACCGCTGTGCTGGGTTCGAGGTGTGAGAGAGGGGCCGCCGCGGCGAGGTGGGAATGCGTGCCCGCCGAGGTGGGGCTGACTCCCCCGTTCCGCCGAGGCCGTCAGGGGCGTTATCCCGCCGAGGCTGTCAGGCGCTCATCGTGTGCGCCTCGCGCTCGGCGATCGACTGCTTCTCGTCCCGGTTGATGATCGCGAGGAACACGACCGCGATGAGGCAGAGCGCGATGAGGAGCGCGAAGGTGAGGTTCCATCCGAAGTGATGGACGACGAGTCCCACCCCGCTCGAGGCCATCGTCGCCCCGAGGACGTACCCGAAGAGTCCGGTGAACCCGGCCGCCGTTCCGGCGACGTGCCGCGGGGAGAGGTCGAGGGCCTGGAGTCCGATGAGCATGACCGGGCCGTAGATGAGGCCGCCGATGACCGTCACCGTCGCCAATGGGATCCACAGGGGTGCATCGGCAGGGGCCAGCCAGTACACTGCGGTCGCGGCGGCGACTGCGAGCATGAACACGATGCCCGTGATCGAGCGGTTGCCGCGGAAGACCCTGTCGGAGAGCCACCCGCAGAGGATCGTGCCGACGATGCCCGCGAGTTCGAACAGCGAGAAGCCGGCGATGCCTCCGGTGAGGCTGGCATTGCGAACTTCGGAGAGATAGACCGGCGTCCAGGTGAGGATGCCGTAGCGCAGCGCGTAGACACAGACGTTGGCCAGGGCGAGGAGGACCATCGTCCGGTTGCGCAGCACGTACTTCTCGATCGTCTGCCACGTGCTCAGGGATTCGCGCTCCTCGGCGTCGGCCTCGACCTTCGCCGGGTCGTCCCGGTACTCCTCGATCGGCGGCAGGCCCTGCGATTCCGGGGTGTCGCGGATCATGAGGAAGGCGAAGAGCGCGACGACGAGGGCGACGAGCGCCGGCAGCCAGAACACAGAACGCCAGTCGTCGCCGGTGAGCTGGAGCCCGAGAGCGGCGAGGACGCCGACGAAGAATCCGCCGACGTTGTGGGCGACATTCCAGATCGAGGTCTTGATGCCGCGCTCGCTCGTGGAGAACCAGTGCACGAGGACGCGCCCGCTGGGAGGCCACCCCATGCCCTGCACCCAGCCGTTGACGAACATGACGATCGCGAACACCGCGATCGATGACGACAGCCAGGGCACCCAGGCGATGAGGAGGTTCGCCACCGCCGAGAGAGCGAGGCCGATCGGGAGGAAGAGGCGGGCATTGGAGCGGTCGGAGACGATCGCGGAGAAGAACTTCGAGAACCCGTAGGCGATGAGCGCGGCATTGGCGATGATCCCCAGCCCGACGGAGTTCATCCGGCCCTCGTCGATGAGCAGGCTGCCCACCAGCGGCACGTTGTTGCGGATGAGGTAGAAGCCCGCATAGCCGACGAAGATCCCCATGAACACCTGCGCCCGGAGGCGAGGATAGCGGCGGGCGACCTCGTTCTCAGAAAGCCGCGGTGCCGGGCTCGGCGCCGCCAGCCACCCCAGACCAGATCCCAGTCGCGCTCCCACGGATTCCCCTTCTATTCATGAACAAGACACCTCATGTTCACAGGAAGTTCAGAGGAATTCAAACGCGGCTCGACGGGCCCTCGCCGAGGCGGTGCTCAGACCTGCCCGCGCGCGAAGTAGTCGGCGACCTCGGGGTCGAGAGGCGGAACGGGCAGCGCCGATCCGCCCTTTCGCAGGGAAGCGGTCGCCTGACAGCCGACGGCGACGGCTTCCCGGGCCGCCACGGGTGAGGTCTCCGTGGGTCCGCCCTCGCGGGCGAAGCGGAGGAACTCGGCGATGAGGAGCGGGTCCGCGCCCCCGTGCCCGCCGTCGCCGCCGGAGACGACGACCGTCTCGTCCGGGGGTGCCGAGCCGTAGTGCCGACGGTCCCAGATGCCGATTTCGTCGCCGTCACCGTCGCCGAAGTTCTCGATCCGGCCGCGGGTGCCGATGACCGTGTAGTTGCGCCAGTAGTCGGGAGTGAAGTGACACTGTTCGTAGCTCGCCAGCGCCCCGCTGCGCAGGGTCATGTTCACCTGCGAGATGTCCTCGACGTCGATGGTCTCGTTGAGCCCTGTCTGCTCCTCCGGGGGCCAGGTGCCGAGGTCGAACCAGTCCCCCATCCGCTTGTCGGAGTTGTCGGCGCGATCGCCGACGTCCCCGTAGACCGTGAGCGCGCCCATCGCCGCCGTGACACGGGTGTACGAACCGGCCAGCCAGTGGATGACGTCGATGTCGTGGGCGCCCTTCTGCAGGAGCAGTCCCGTCGACTTCCGCCTGTCCGCGTGCCAGTCCTTGAAGTAGTAGTCGCCGCCGTGGCCGACGAAATGGCGGCACCACACCGCTTTGACCTCGCCGATCCGTCCGGAGTCGATGATGTCCTTCATCGTCCGCATCGCCGGCATGTGCCGCATGTTGTGGCCGACGTAGAGGCGCGCGCGGTTCCTCGCGGCGGCGGTGAGGATCGCGTCGGCGTCCTCGATCGTCGTCGCCAGCGGCTTCTCGCAGAAGGTCGGGATCCCCGCCTCGAGGCAGGCGATCGCGACCGGAGCGTGCGCGTGATCGGGGGTGAGGACGAGGACGGCGTCGAGTCCGGCGGAGAGGACGTCGCCGAGGTCGTCGGTGATCGCAGCCGTGGGGATCCGGTCTGCGGCGTCTCTGCGACCGCGTTCGCTGATGTCACAGATGATCGTCACCTCGTGTCCGTCCGCGGGCGAGTGCGCGTAGCGCCACAGTCCCGCTCGCAGCCCGAATCCGACGATGCCGATCTTCATGGTGGAGCTCATTCTGGGGTGTCCTTCTTCGTGGTCGGGGAGAGCGCTGCGGGCACCTCGGAGGCGAAGTGGCACATCGCCGTGTGAGAGGCGGGGCGGTCGCCGTCCGCGGCGTGCGGGCGGTCACTGTCCGCAGCGGCGGCGCTGTCTGCGGCGTGCGGGCGCGCACTGTCCGCCGCGTCTGTGGGGGCAGCGGCTGGTTCCCCTGCGGGTCGGGCATCGCCCCCGTGCAAAGAAGCGATGGTCACCGGCTCCGGGACGGATGTCGCACAGATCTCGGCGGCCATCCAGCACCGGGTGCGGAACCGGCAGCCGGTCGGCGGGTCGATCGGCGAGGGCGGATCGCCGCTGAGGACGATGTGCTCGCGCTCGATGCCGGTGGGCGTCCGCAGCTCCGGGGCCGCTGAGAGCAGCGCCCCGGTGTAGGGGTGCGCGGTGCGCGTGTAGACCTCTTCTGTGGGACCGCTTTCGGCGATCCGGCCGAGGTACATGGTGATGACCCGATCGGACATGTGCTCGACGATCTGCAGGTCGTGGGCGATGAAGAGGTAGCTCATCCCGAACTCCTCCTGGAGATCGGCGAGAAGGTTGACGATCTGGGCCCGCACGGAGACATCGAGCGCGGACACCGCTTCGTCGCAGACGAGCAGGCGGGGTTCGAGTGCGATCCCCCGAGCGATGCCGATGCGCTGCTGCTGCCCGCCCGAGAACTGGTGCGGCAGCCGGTCGGCGTGGTCGGGGTTGAGGCCGACGAGTTCGAGCAGCTCCCCGACCTTGGCCCGTCGCTTCCCCGGCGGCAGCAGGTCGCGGTGGATCTCGAAGGGTTCGCCGACGATCTTCGCGACGCTCTTGCGCGGGTCGAGCGAGCTCGAGGGGTCCTGGAAGATGAGCTGGATGTTGCGACGCATCTCCTTCCACGCCGACTTGGACAGCCCTGTGACGTCCTCACCCGAGAAGAGCACCTGACCCTCGCTCGGCGACTCGAGACCGGAGACGATGCGGGCGAGCGTCGACTTGCCGCAGCCGGATTCGCCGATGACGCCGAGGGTCTCCGCGTCTCCGATGGTCAGGCTGACATCGTCGAGGGCGCTGACGATCCGGTGCCGCCCGATCGGCAGAGGGCGTTTGAGCTTGTACGTCCGGGAGACGTGGCGCAGCTCGATCAGCGGCGTGGACCCGGCCGGCTCGGCCACCGAGCCGCCCAGCACCTCCCGAGTGCGCGCCGACGGGCCCAGCGCAGGGGAGGTCAGTGAAGTCGTCGTCACAGGGAAGCCACCCTCTCGCTCAGCCAGCATGCGCTGGTTCTGTCAGGTCCGGTCGGCAGGCGCTGGGGAAGCTGTGCGCACTTCTCCGTCGCGAACTCGCATCGCGGGGCGAAGGCGCACCCGCCGGGCAGGTTGAGCAGGTCCGGCGGCGCACCCGGGATCGCAGGGATCCTCTCCCCCTTGACCACCTCGGCGCCCATCGACCGGGCGAGACCCCTGGTGTACGGATGCGCCGGGGAGGCGAGCACCTCGGCGGTGGGACCCGATTCGACGACCCGCCCACCGTACATGACGATGAGATCGTCGGTGACCTCGCGCACGACGTTGATGTCGTGGGTGATGAGGACGAGGCTCATGCTCCGCGCCTCCTGCTGCTCGCGGAGCAGGTCGAGGATCTGCGCCTGGACGGTGACGTCGAGCGCCGTCGTCGGCTCGTCGGCGATGAGGACGTCGGGGTCGAGGGCGAGCGCCATGGCGATGACGATGCGCTGGCGCATCCCGCCGGAGAACTGGTGGGGGAAGTCCCTTGCCCTGGCCTCGGGGTCGGGGATGCGCACACGGCGCATCATCTCAACCGCCGCGGCCTTCGCCGCCGACCGGCCCATGCCGCGGTGGACGCGGTAGAGCTCCGCGATCTGCCGACCGACCGGATGGACCGGGTTGAGCGCGGAGAGCGCATCCTGGAAGACCATGCTCAGCGACGAGCCGATGATCCGGCGTCGGCGCCGCTCCGGCATCCCGATGAGCTCCTCCTCGCCGAGGCGGACGGACCCGGAGCGGATCCGCGCGGGTGGAGTGGGCAACAGTCCCATGACCGCCGAGGCGGTCACCGACTTCCCCGACCCTGACTCGCCGAGGATGCCGAGCGCTCTGCCCGAGGGGACGCGGAAATCGACGGAGTCGACCGCACGCACGGTGCCGCGGGGAGTCGCGAACTCGACGACGAGGTCGGTGACGGTGAGGTCGGGAGACGGTGTGCCGGTCATCGGTTCGCTCCGTTCGGGTCGAGCTCGTCGCGCAGAGCCTCGCCGAAGAGGACGAAGGCGAGCACGGTCACGGACAGGAACACGGCGGGGAAGATGAGGAGATGGGGCACCGTGGAGACGTACTCGCGGGCGACGGAGAGCTGAAGGCCCCACGACACCGACGGCGGGGTGAGTCCGATGCCGATGAACGTCAGCCCCGCCTCGGCGCCGATGGCCCCGCCGATCCCCAGCGTCTGGAGGACGAGGAGCGGGGTGAGCGAGTTGGGGACGATGTGGGAGAAGATCAGCCGCGAGTCGCTGCCGCCGAGGACCCGGGTGGCCTGGACGAACTCACGGTCCCTGATCGCAAGGACCGAGGAGCGCATGAACCGCACTCCGCCGGGCCACGCGAAGAGAGCGAGGGCGAAGGCGACGGTGAGGATGGATCGTTCGGGGAAGAGCTGGAGGATGACGATCGCGGCGAGGATGAAGGGCAGGCCGAAGGCGATGTCGCAGACGCGGGAGATGATCGCGTCGACCCAGCCGCCATAGAATCCGGCGATCGCGCCGAGGATCGCTGAGATGACGAACGAGGCGATCGAGACGAGGAGGCCGACGACGATCGAGGCCCGCGCGCCGTAGATGACGTTGGTGTAGTAGTCGCACCCCTGCGGGTCGTAGCCGAACCAGTGATCGCTGCTCGGCGGCAGGTTGCTGTTGAGGATGTCGCAGCCCTCGAGCGGTCCGGGTCCGAAGCCGGTGAAGAGCTGCGGGACGGCGGCCATGACGATCATGACGAGCACGAGGCTCGCGGAGAGGATGAGGCGCGGGCGTCGGAGCAGGGAACGGAGGCGGTGGCGCTTGGGCGGGGTCTGGGTCGAGACCGGGGCGGACTCGGTCAGCTGCTGGGTCATACTCTCACCCTCGGATCGATGATGCCGTACATGAGGTCGACGAGGAGGTTGAAGACGAGGTAGGCGATGACGAGGAATGTCGCGATGCCGACGACGACCGTGCCCTCCTTGTTGTTGATGGCGTCGACCATGAGCTGGCCGATGCCGGGGATGTTGAAGATCGCTTCGATGATCACCGTGCCCCCGAGCATTCCGGCGAGGCTGAGACCGAGATACGTCGAGACGGGGATCATCGTGTTGCGCAGGGCGTGGCCCCAGATCTGGCGCTGCGGGCTCAGCCCCTTCGCCATGGCCGTGCGCATGTAGCCGGCGCGCAGGACCTCGACGAGGCTGGTGCGGGTGAGCCGGGCGAGGCCCGCGGAGGCTTCGACGGCCATGACGAGGGCCGGGAGGATGAACGCCATCGGCCAGCCGGCTCCGATGCCCGCTGGGTCGACCCAGTTGAGCTTGACCCCGAAGAGGGTCTGCGCGCCGAGGGCGACGACGAAGCCGGGAACGCCGATGAAGAAGACCGTGAAGAAGAGCGCGAAGTGGTCAGCGGGACGGTTGTATTTGAGCCCCGAGTAGATCCCGATGAGCAGTCCGATCACGAGCTTGAGCGCCCACGCTGTGAGGCCGAGCTGCAGAGTCACCGGCAGGCGCTCGGCGATGAGACCGGCGACGGGACGACCGAAGAGATCGATGCCGAGGTCGCCGCGCAGCAGACCGAGCATGTACTGCCCGTACTGGACGAGGAACGGGTCGTTGAGGTGGTAGGCCTCGCGGATCTGCTGGACCGTCGCCGCGGGCAGTGGGCGCGACCCGGTGACGGCGGCGATCGGGTCGCCGGGCATCGCGAAGGTGAGAGCGTAGATGATGAAGGTCGCGCCGATGACCACGGGGATCATCTGGAGCACGCGACGGATCGTGTAGGCGACCATCATGCCCCCAGACGCGCGTCACCGCTCACGTGGGCGAGCGGATCCTCGAGGACCTTTGCCACCATCGAACTCGCCGCGTAGTGCGTAAGACTCATGAGGTGGCCATTGGAGACGACGACCCGCTCGGAGGCGGCCTCCCCGAGGACGGACTCCCGACCGACTCCGGTGCGGATCTCCTCGAAGTGGTCGGCCACCTCGGCGGGGGAACCGGCGATGACGAGCCGACCGGGGTCGTCGAGGTCGAAGAGCGCGGCCGCCGTGCAGCTGATGGCGCGGTTGCGTTCGCTCAGCAGCGCCGAGGCGGTGGCATCCCCGGTGTCCGCGAGCCTGACGAGGAGGTCGAGGTAGGAGATGTCGGTCAGTCCTGCCGTGTGTGCCTGCCGGACGAGGGCATCGTCGCTGGCGGCGGCCGCGAAGCAGCCGGTGCGACCGCACTCGCAGACCACGGTGGATCCGGGCACCGTGAGGTGGGAGATGATTCCGGCCCGTCGGCTCGCGCCGTGGCGGATGGCTCCCTGCCGCACGCTGATGCAGCCGACGTCCGAGGCGACGACGAGGAGGAGGAAGTCGTCGGTGACCCGACCGACACCGTAGAGCAGCTCCCACTGGGCGGCGGCGCGGACATTGTGATCGAAGACGATCGGCCCGCTGAGCGCGGCACGGAACGGTGAGATCGCATCGAGATCGCGCCACCCGGCGCTCGGGTGGTCGAGGACGACGCCTTCTCCCACGTCGACCTGCCCGCCGGTCGCGATCCCGGTGCCGAGCAGTTCACCCGGTTCCCTGTCGGCGGTGAGTCGCTCGGCCGCCGTGACGACCTTCGCGATCGCTTCAGGACCGGGAAGGTCTCCGTGCGGCACGAGTTCGGAGACCTTCTCCGTGCCGTCGAGACCCATGATCGTCAGACCCGTGACCTGCGGGCCGAGATGGATGCCGAGCACCGCACGGCGGTCCGGATCGACTGCCAAGGGCACCCGCGGACGCCCCATGCTGCCGGACTTCGACACCAGTCCTCGGAGGAATCCGTGGTCGATGAGTTCACCGGTGAGATTCGTGACCGTTGGAGCGGAGAGTCCGACGCTCTTCGCCACTTCCGATCGGGAGAGCCCGGGATTGTGGAGGAGGTGGCGCAGGATGAGTCCTGTGTTGCGCTGTTTGAGGCCGATGAGCGGCTCCCTCGTCTCGTGATCAGCAGGCATAGCCGGCCCGGTAGAACTGGATGTCGCCCTGGACTTCGTTCGTCGCCGCGCACTGCGAGCGCAGCCCGTAGTCCTTGGGGATGAAGAGGGGCACGGCCGGCATGTCCTCGAGGATGAGCGCCTCCGCCTGTGTGAACAGCTCGTTGCGCTTGGCCTCGTCCTGCTCGCCCCTGGCCTGTTCGAGGAGCTCATCGACCTTCGGATTGCTGTACTGGGTCGCCTGGTTGCCGTCACCGCCGGTCTGGTACTGGCTGAGGAACTGGTCGGGGCTCTTGTACGTCCACCCCCACAGACCGTAGACGGCACCTTCGAGCTTGCCGGTGTTGCGCTTCTCCGAGAGCTCAGTGGGCAGAACCGGGTCGAGCTTGACCTCGATGCCGAGGTTGTCCTGGATCTGACGGGCGATCGCCTGGATG
Source organism: Brevibacterium sp. LS14 (assembly GCF_012027885.1). Lineage (NCBI taxonomy): Bacteria > Bacillati > Actinomycetota > Actinomycetes > Micrococcales > Brevibacteriaceae > Brevibacterium > Brevibacterium sp. LS14. The sequence continues at coordinate 38,849 of NZ_SJXG01000057.1, read as the reverse complement.
AGCTGGTCGCTTCCACCGCTGGCATAGGAGATCTGCAGGGTGCCGGTGAATCCTGACTTCTCGAGCAGCTGCTTGGCCTTCGCAGGGTCGAAGGTGCACGATTCGCAGGCACCCTCCTGATAGGCCTCGAGGCTCGGCGACAGCAGCGAATCCGAGGGCATCCCCTGCCCTTTGAGCAGTGCGTCGACGGTCTTCTTGCGGTCGATCGACAGAGACACGGCCTTGCGGAAGTCGGGGTTCCTCAGCTCCTCGATGTATTCGGGGAACTGCAGGGAATCCTGTTTGCTTCCGGTCTGCACCTCGTAGATCGCGTCCTCGCCGACGTCGGTCTTCGCCTTCTCGACGATCTGCGGGGTGGAGTTGCGCATCATGTCGAGGTTGCCCGCCGTGAAGTCCGTGTAGGCGGCGTCGATGCCGGTGTAGATCTTCGCGACGAGGGACTCCGCTCCTCCGGAGAAGGCCTCTCCACCGGGGAACTCCTTCCACTTCTCAAGGTCGACCTGGACCCCGTGATCCCATGACGTGAACTTGTAGGGACCGTTGCCGATCGGGTTCTTCTCGTACTCTTCAGGGTTGTCGAACGCGGCCTGCGGCAGCGGACAGAGCGGGTTGGTCGACAGAAGCATCGGGAAGTCGGCGTTGGGGGCGTTGAGCGTGACTTCGATCGTCTTGTCGTCGGGAGCTCTCACTCCTGAGAGCTCCTTCGTCTTCGGTTCTCCCTCGGCGGGATTGAGATCGGAGTAGCCCTCGAAGGTGGTGAAGGAGCCGTTGCCCTGCCAGGCGTTCGGGCCGTAGGCGGTCTTGTTCCACGCATCGACGAACGAAGCGGACGTCACCGGGGTGCCGTCCTGGAAGGTCCACCCGTCCTTGAGCTTGATCGTCCAGTTCTTCGCATCCTTGGATTCGACGGACTCGGCGACGAGCGGTTCGTACTCCTGGTTCTCGACATTCATCTCCATGAGGTTCGCGCACAATGCCATGCCGATCTGCGAGCCCGGTTCCTTCTGGGGCAGAATCGATTTCGGCTCGGAGGTGTTGAACGACAGGCTTCCATCGCCCTCCGGGGTCGAGGATGAGGAGCCCGAGGAGCAGCCGGAGGCGAGGAGGACCGCCGAGGCGGCCAGGGCGGAAAGGGTGAGCAGGTGACGCTTCGTCTTCATTGACGTGTCCTTCGTTCCGTTCGTCGGTGAACTGCGGAGGTCGGACCGGGCGGTTCCGGTCAGCGTGATGGTGAGTACGGGGAATTCCAGGTATCCCGACTCCCCTGTGGCGGCTGTCACAGCCGCATGGTTAGTTAGTTTATCTATTGAAAAAACAAAGTCAACAGGCGCGGCGGGGAAAGATCGGTTCGCTGGCGGTGACGGTGAGCGGGCCGGTCAGGTCACCGGCGTCTCGGCTCGCGCACCTTCACCGTGGCTGCCGTCGCCGGTCTCCCACACCATCGTCGAGGCCAGGGTCTTCTGCCGGCTCGGGTTCTCGATCGAGGTCGCAGCACCGACGTAGGGTTCGATCGTCTGGAGCAGCTTCTGCGGGGTCGCGAGCACCATGTGGAAGCCGAATTCGAGGAAGACGTCGAGCGCCATCCGCGTGTACCGGGCATCGGCCTTGTCGAAGGCCTCGTCGAGGATGATCGTGCCGTACTTCGAGATCGCCTCGTCGGGGTCGGCGAGCTGGTAGCGCAGGGCGGCGGCGAGGCAGAAGATGACGAGCTTCTGCTGCTGTCCGCCGGACATCGCCGCTCCCGAGTCGTAAGTCGCGTGCGCGCGGCCGTGGTCGTCGATCTCCTCGGCGAGGAAGCTCACGTGCAGTCGGGTGTCGAGGCACTGGGTCCGCCATACCCGATCGACGTGCTCGCTCGAGGCGAAGCGGCGCATCACCTCGGCGAGGGTCGCGTACCTCTCTTCCGCAGTCTCGCTGTCGTCTTCGTTCCAGCCGCCGCCGACGATCCGGCGGAGGTCGGCGATGAAGGCGTTGACGGTCTCGCTGCGGCGGGTCTTGACCTTGAGCCGGAGGTAGCGGCCTTCGTCGAATCGGGAGCGCAGGAGGGAGGAGTTGATCGGGGCGACCCGGTCCTCGATCTCGTGCGAGGCGGCGTAGATCTCGTTGAGGAGCTCCCCGATGAGGTCGCGGGAGCGCTCGCGCAGGAGGTCGCGAAACCGGTTCTCGTGGTCGGGCAGACCGTGGGCTTCGATCTCGTCGAGCATGACGAGGTAGTCGTGGCGGTCAGCGACCTCGGCCGTGAGCTGGACGGCCACCGACGGCCAGGCCGCCTTGAACTCCGCGGCCAACCGGGTCACGGCCTGACCGGCCTCGCTCGCCGCCGCCTGCGCGCGGTCCTTCTCTGCCTGCAGGGTCTGGGACACCTGCTGGCCCGCCTCGGCGAGGGTCTCCCGGCCGATGCTGCCCTCGACCTTCCCGAAGCGGGCATCGAGGGCGTCGGCGAGGGCGGGGTCGACCTCGAGGATGCGGCCGGCGTCGATGTCCTCGGTGAGGCGGTCGATGTCGGCACGCAGGTCGCTGATCTGCTCGTTCGCCCGCCGCAGCGCATAGTCGGCGTCACGGGTCTGCGCCTCGGCGGACTCTTTGGCCGCACGGGCCCGACGTTCGGCGCCGATCGCCTGCTGGAGGTCGCCGTCGGCGGCCTCGAGGTCGCTCAGCTGCTTCTCGAGCGCCGTGATCGCCGCCTCGGCGCCGGCAGTGTCGATGTCACGCCACGACTGTTCGCGGATGCCGGCGAGGATGCCCTTGCGGCGGTTGGCCAGGGCGGTCTCCGCGGTCGCGGCGCGGACGATCTCCTCGGCTGCAGCCAGCTCCGTCTGCGCGTCGCGGAGGGAGTCGATGAGCGCGTCGAGCTTGGCGTCCCGGTTGCCGAGCACCCAGTTGCTGCGGTCGTCGATGCGGCGCCGGTCGTCCTTCTCGTATCGGGTGCGTGAGGACTTGATCTGACCGGCCAGGGTGACGGCGCGGGCGTAGTCGTCGAGGTCGTCCGGACGGTCGACGCAGGCGACGTCGAAGCGTTCGGACAGGGCCGAGCGGACCCATTCGCCGAATCCCGATTCGGCGACGTCGATCTTGTTGACCAGGGACTTCTCGCTGCTCGCGGGTCGCGGCTTGGGAGCCTTGGCCGGGATCTCCTCGAAGACGAGACGTCCCCTGACCCGGTGGGCGTCGACCCAGGAGCGGACGGCGCCGAGGTTCTCCTGCCGGACGAGGACGGTGAGCGCGAAGGGTCGGAGCACGCGTTCGATCGCTCCCGTCCACTGCGCGTGGGCGGGGTCGACTTCGATGAGCTCGGCGGCGAACGGCAGCGCCTTCTCGCTCAGGCCGGTGCCCTCGGCGAGTTCGCGGCGGATCTCGAGGAGGCTGCCGGGCACGGTCGACCCGGACTTCCGCAGCGAGTCGATCTCGGCCTCGAGGTCCCTGACCCGACGGCGTGCCGTCGAGAAGCGGTCGTGATCGGCGTGGCTGGGTCCGCTCTCGGAGTCGTCGTCGAGGGCGGCGGCGATCTGCTCCTGGAGTGCGGCGAACTCGGCCGCCGAGGTGGGTGCGTGGTCGATGCCCGCCTGTTCGAGTCGGCGTTCGAGGCCGGCCCAGCGGTCGGCGACGGCGCGCCGTTCGGTCTCGGCGGTGGCGATGCGCTGCTGGAGGTGCTCGGCTTCGGCGCCGCCGAGTTCGAGGGTGGCCCGGCGGGCGAGGTCGTAGTCGTCGACGGCGGTGTCGTAGTCGCGTTTGGCGCGATCGGCGGCAACCTCGAGTTCGACGAGGTCGCGGCTGCGGGCGCTCAGCTCGGTGCGCAGGACGTCGAGCTCGCGGCGCTTCTGGAACGGCAGGAGGGCGTCGTTGAGGGCGACGGCCTGGGCTTCGGCCTCGTGGGCCGAGTCGTAGCGTGTCGCGGCGTCGCGCAGCTGGAGGAGGTGGTCGCGTTGGCGACGGAGTTCGACGACGTGGTCGTGGGCGTCCTTGAGGTCACCGAATTCGCTCACCGCCGTGTCGGCGAGGGCGAAGGTGTTGGGGACCTCGAGCATGTGGTCGCGGAAGAGTCGGTCGAGGCTGTCGAGGCTCTTCGCCGACTGCGTCTTGTGGAGCAGCTGGAGGGCGGCATCGCTGGCCATGCCGAAGACCTTGCGCATCCGGGCGTAGAACTTCGCGTGCATGCCGTTCGAGGTGATGACCGCCTCGGGGTGATCGGCCTTGAGTCTGCGGGTCTCGAGTCCGGTGCGCGCGTACTGCTGGAGGTCGGCGAGGTCGAGGCCGGCGCGTTCGAGCAGGCACACGTCGGCGAGGTCGGCCGCGGTCGTGCTCGATCCCTTGAGGAAGAAGAGCCGGGCCAGGGTGAGCGGACGGTCGGAGCCGTTGTCGTAGCGCAGCACGATGCCGCTCCACGTGGCACGGGGCCGCAGGTACTTGCTCACCACTCGGTCCTCGTCGGAGTCCGCGGTCCGCGTCCAGGCCCCGCGGACGTAGCTGACGAGGCTGCGCTGGTCGACGCGGCTGCCGGCGGTCTGGGCGGCGACGTTGAAGCGCAGCCACTTGTCGGGGGTGAGGACGGCGGCGATGCCGTCGAGGAGGGAGGACTTCCCGGAGCCGGAGGGTCCAGTGATGAGATGGCCGCGGTGGGAGACGGGGATCCGGTGGATGTCGGAGTCGAAGGTGCCCCAGTTCGCGATCTGGATCTCCGAGAGCCGCCACTGGCTGCCGACGTCGGGCCGGTGCGCCCCGCGGGCGCGGGCCTGGTCGGCGATGAGGGCGGCGTCGAGCGGGAAGAGGGCCTCGGTCATGCGTCGACCTTTCCGTGGGCGACATTCGTGGCGGGGTCGCCGGTGCCTGCGTTCCGGGTGTCAGCGACCGCCTCGGCGGGGTCATCGGTATCTGTGTCGGCGGTGCCGGCCTCCCCGGTGCCGGCGATGCGTTCGTAGACGTCGATGAGCTCGCGGACGCGGTCCTCGTCGATGAGGAACCTCACCATCGGCGAGATCTCGAAGCGGTCGTCGCCGACCTTGTGGAGGACGCGCAGGCGGTTGCTCATCCGTCCCCACGCGCCGTTGAGGTTGCGCTGGAAGGTCGACTCGTCGCCGGTGCGGTAGATCGCGAGGCGCTCGTAGACCTCGTCGCGGTCGACGATGACCCGGCGTTCTCCGGGGGCGGCGAGGAGGAGCTGGCGCAGGACGAGGAGCATCGCGGTGTCGAGGAAGGTCAGGCGTTCGCTGCGCACGGCGGCCGGGACGTCGAGTTCGTCGGTGACGACCTTGCGGGTGAAGGCGAACTCGTCGACCTTGTCGATGACAAGGTCGAGGAAGAGCTCGTGGAGGCGGGAACGGACGAGGGCCTCGTCGGTGACGAGGGCGGACCACAGCTGCGGGCTCTGCGTGCCCGAGACGTAGGGGCCCTTGAGGAGTTCGAGGAGGACTCGGCGGGTGTTCTCACCGAGCGTTCCCGTGTCCCCGGTCCACAGTCCGTCGGGGCTGTCGGTCGCCTGCCGGTCGGCGTCGAGGCGGGTGTCGGGGGTGTCTGTCATAGTCGGATGCCTTCGGTGAAACGGTGGCGGCGGATGATGGCGTGGCGGTCGACGCCGTCGACGCCGGACCAGGTGATCCTCTCCCTGGCCTCGGGATCGACGGTGCCGTAGGTGCTCGCGAGCGAGAGAAGGCCGACGACGCTGGCCAGGCCCTGCGTGGCCGGGTAGGTCTCGAGCACCTCGGCGACGGTGACCGAGTCGGTCCCGGCGATGGCGCGGTTGATGTTGTCGGTGAGCTCGGCGAAGTCGATCTCGGACTCGCGGGCGATGGCGATGAGCTCGGCGAAGTCGACGTCGGCCTCCCCCGCCTCGGCGAGTTCGTCTCCGGCGTCGAACTCGGCGGGATCGTGGAGGATGACCTCGCCGAGGCTGCCGAGGGGAACGCTCGAGAGCTCGAGTTCGACGCCGACGTCGTCGTAGGGCCGCCGCACGGCGGCGACCGGGGCGGCGGTGGCGAGCGCGTCCTGGAGGAGGGAGCGCATGACGCGGTCGCGTTGGAATTCGTGGGAGTGGACGTAGCGACGCAGGCCGCGGGCGAATTCGGTGAGGATGTCGGAGACCTCGCGGGAGCCGTCCTTCATCTGCCGCATCAGGGTGCGCAGGGACCGGCGGGTCTCGGGGGTGAGGGCTGCGGAGAAGTCGCGGTCGAGGATCGCTGCGATGTCCTCGTCGAAGGCCGCTGCCTGCTCGGGGTCGCGGACGAGGGCGGAGAATGCGGCGAACGTCCGACCTTCGTCGGAGGATTCGATGAGGTCGACGCCGCGGAAGACCTCGTCGAGGACCTTCGACTGGGAGTCCTCGGCGGAGAGGATCGAGAGCCGCAGGTCCTGGTTGAGCTCTTCGAACCGGGCGCGCACGCGCGCGAAGTCGGCGGGCATGCCCTGGGCCTGCTGGAGGATGTCGGCGACGCGCTCGTTGGCGCGGCGCCGGTCGAGCACGATCGAGCGGGGGTCGCCGCGGCGGACGCGGGCGATCTCGGCGTCGATGCGGTCGCGTTCGGCGTGGAGCGCGGCGAGTCGGCGGGCGCTGTCGGGGTCGGTGTCGATCGCGAGCTGCCGCACCGCCTGGGCGAGGCTGACCAGCCGGGATTCGGTCGCCGTCTGCGGTGGGGTGCGCAGCTGTTCGAGCATCCGGATCGCATCGAAGCCCGCGGCGGAGAGCTCGTAGGTCTCCCCGCGCGCCGAGGTGGCCGGCCGCCGCACGAGGATGCCCGCGCGCCGCCAGTCGTCGCAGTAGGCCTTCGCGGTGCGGGTGCCGAGCGGGAAGTGGTCGCGCAGATCCTCGAGGTCGGAGTCGATGCTCTCATGGAGGTCCTCGGTGATCATACGCGTGCCCGGCCGGCCGAGGTGGGCATCGAGGGTCACTGCCATCACGGGAAGGTGGTCGGCCCGGAGCATGCGCAGAGTCTCATCGGACTCGAGCAGTCGCTTGTAGGCGAGTGCGGAACTCAGGGCAGACATGACCTCCATTGTCCGGGCCGCCGCGAATGCACGCCAATCCGGGGTCCCAGATCACAGGTCCCACATCTCAGTCCTGGTTTCGCCCTCCGAAGGTCATCGGATCGACCGGGCGGTCCCTGACCGGCAGCTTCGCCACCACCAGGCAATAGGACTCGAGGACGAGGTCGTGGAGAAGGTCGGCGTCGAAGTTCGACTCCGTCTCGCCCTGTTCGCTGGTCTCGCCCTGTTCGCCGGGATCGCCTCGTCCGGCGACGGTGATCCAATGCTTCTTGCTCATGTGGTATCCGGGTGCGATCTCCGCATAGGCGTCACGGAGGACCTCACCGTCGAGAGGGTCGATCTTGAGATTGATGCTCGGCACGCCCCGCAGCTCGTACTGCATCATGAACATCTTCCCCCGCACCTTGTATACGGCGTACTCGGGTCCGAACGGGTGGTCGACGACGACGGACGGGTACTGCATCGCCTGCTCGTGGGCGAGCCTGAGCACGGTGTCCGGATCCATGTGTGGATGCTAACAGCGGGGACTGACACAGCATCCCGATCTCCTCCGTCACCTCGCTAGACTCGGGGTCATGCCTGATACGCCACTCCATCTGCTCGTCGCCGCGCTCGGCGGAACCATCGCCTCGACCGCCGACGGCAGCGGTGGGGTCGCTCCGGCGCTCAGCGGAGCCGAGATCGCCGCAGCCGCTGGTCTCGACCGGATCTGGCCTGACCTCCAGGCCGACTTCACCCAGGTCGCCCAGGTCTCGAGTGCGAACGTCACCCTCGACATGCTCCACGATGTCGTCGACCTCGCGCGGCGGACCGACGCGGACGGCATCGTGCTCACCCAGGGCACGGACACCCTCGAGGAGTCGGCCTTCGCGCTCTCACTGCTCAATGACTCGGGCACGCCGATCGCCGTGACCGGAGCGATGCGCAATCCGACGCTGCCCGGCGCCGACGGCCCCGCCAACGTCCGCGCCGCCGCGCTCACCGCGCTCTCGCCGTCGGCTCGGCACCTGCCGGCCACCCTCGTCTTCAACGACGAGATCCACGATCCGCATCATGTCCGCAAGGCGCACGTGTCCTCGACGGCGGCCTTCTCCTCGGGTCCGGTGCTCGGCGCCATCGGGTGGATCAGTGAGGACGTCGTCCGTCTCCCCCACGCGCCGCACCCTCGCACGGCGGCCTCGCCGTTCGCAGGACTCCCCCGACCCGACGCGTTCGCGGCGGTCGCCCTCGCCGAGGTGGGACTGGGGGAACCGGCGGAGACGTTCGACCGCCTCGGTGAGGCAGGCTTCGCCGGCCTCGTCCTCGCCGGAGTCGGCGGCGGACACGTCCCCGAGGATCTTGTGCCCGCGGTCCTCCGCCTCGGCGAGCAGATGCCGGTCATCCTCGCCTCCCGACCTGGGTCGGGAGCGAGCCTGACCCGCACGTACGGTTACGTCGGCGGGGAGATCGGCCTGCTCGAGGGCGGGCTCATCCCGGCCGGGATCCTCGATGCGAGGAAGGCGCGGATCGCGCTGACCCTCGCGCTGAGTTACGGCCTCGACCCCGCCGAGGTGTTCGCCCGCTTCCGGTGAGACGGTTCAGTCGGAGAGCAGAGCCGCAATCGTCGACCTGAGCTGCGGAACGCGATCGTTGACGGCTGACCAAACGATCGCATAGTCGATCTCACCGTACTGATGAGCGATGACGTTTCTCATAGCGATGATCCGGTGGATGTCTGCGATCAATGCAGCCGTTTCGGGATCTGCACTGCGCACCCGATTGAGCGCCTCACCCAGCACTTCGAGCTGCCGCTCGACCGCAGACCGGATGAGCAGACTGTGCGTGAACTCGCTTTCATCGACGCCATCGACAAAACTGCCGATGGCATCGATCGCTTCGCGGGCATCCCACAGCCAGGCAGAGGTTTCACGCCGCATAGAGTTCCTGCGCGCCGCTCAGGGCTGATTCGCGGAAGTAGGGATTCTTCAGTGCTCGGCCGACCACCAGCTCCACCTCCCGGTCGAAGAGAGCTGAGAGATCTTCGAGCAGACCGAAATAATCATCGAACATGCTGTCACGCCCAGGAACGAAATCCACGATGAAGTCGAGGTCGCTCGACTCTGGATCGAACCGGTCGGAGACTGCGGAGCCGAAGACGCGCAATCGCTCGACTCCGCGAGCTGCGCAGATCCGCGCAATCGCGGCTTCGTCGAATCTGATTGCCGGTTCCATAGTCTCAGTCTCCCATTCGCGGCCGAACGAGTACACACCTCGATATCTCCGGCCGAATCCGGGCTCCCAACACAATGTCCACGCCGTTCGTCGAGATCGCAGCAGACAACCCGCCCCGTGTCCGGGACGGCTCCATAGCCGTCCCGGACCCCGTGACTAACGCTGGCTCTGCTCGCCGACGGCGACGACCATCTTCCCGAAGTTCCCGCCGGTGAGGAGTTCGTTGAAGTACTCCGGTGCACGATCGAGACCTGTGCGGATGTCCTCGCGGTAGCGAATCTTTCCTTCCTGGATCCACGAGCGCATGTCGGACAGGAACTGCTCGCCCAGGCGGTCGACGAACTCGCTCTGGATGAAGCCGCGCACCGTGAGCGACTGCCGCAGGATCGTCGACATGAGCAGTCCCGTGCGGTCGGGTCCGGGCGGCAGTTCGGTGAGGTTGTAGCTCGAGACGAGACCACACACGGGCACACGGGCGAACGTGTTGAGCAGCGGCAGGACCGCTTCGAAGACCTTACCGCCGACGTTCTCGAAGTAGACGTCGATGCCTTCGGGAACCGCCTCGGCGAGCTCCTGCCTGAAGTTCGGGGAGCGGTGGTCGAGGGCGACGTCGAACCCGAGCTCCTTGAGGTGGGCGACCTTGTCCGGCCCACCGGCGATGCCGACGGCCCGCGCCCCGACGATCTTCGCGATCTGCCCGACGACCGAGCCGACCGGACCGGTCGCCGCGGCGACGACGACGGTCTCACCCGGCTTGGGCATGCCGATCTCGAGCAGCCCTGCGTACGCGGTGAACCCCGGCATCCCGAGCACACCGAGCGCCGTGCTCACGGGCGCGATCTCCGGGTCGATGCGGCGCAGCTGCGAGGCGTCCTCGATGGAGTACTCCTGCCAACCGCCGTAGCCGAGGACGATGTCACCGGGAGAGAACTCCGGAGATCGCGACTCGACGACCTCGGACACCGTCGCTCCGACCATCACCTCGCCGATCTCCGTCGGCCGCGCGTAGGACTTCGCGTCCGACATCCTCCCCCGCATGTACGGATCGAGGGAAAGGTAGAGAGTGCGCAGGAGAACCTGCCCCTCACCCGGGGATTCGACGGGGACCTCGTCGTGGAGGAAGTTCTCAGCCGTCGGCATCCCCACGGGACGCGAGTTGAGGCGGATACGGTGATTCGTGGCCATAGCGATGTCCTCTCAGCGGTGGTCCGGTCTTACGTAACAACCCGCGGGTATGCGTCGATGTTCCCGCTGACCTGGAGAAATTGTGTCCGCCGAGGTGGTCGGGCCGAGCCGCGGCTTCTCCCCCGTTCCGGACCGCGGCTTCTCCCCCGGTTCGAACCCGGCGAGGTCGCGGGCGACGCCGGCCCACCGGGGATCGAACGCCCATCGGTGGTCCTCGAGCCGGTCGAGGACGAGGCTGCCGTTGCCGCGGACGATGTCCGACCATTCGGGCGGCCAGTAGCCGTACTGCGCTGCCGCGGCGATCTCGTGGACGTCCTTGAAGACGGCTCCGCGCGCATTGAGACGGCCACCGGGCAGGTGCAGCGGCTCCTCGGCGACGGGGAAGGTGATGTCGAGGATGAGATCGCTCGTGAACACCGCCTCGGCGGTGCGCAGGTGGATGTTCTCGAGATTGATGTACCACTCGATCCGGACGGGACCCGAGGTCGGGTCGGCCGCCTCGGCGGGTTTGACGAGCACCCACACGGAGAACGGGACGTTCGGCGGGGCGAGCTTGAGGACCCCGTGCCCCTGCCAGCGGGTGGGCACCATGGTCCGGCGGGGTGCCTCGGCGGGCGGGCGGAAGCGGACGTCGAGGGGGACGTCGTGGGCGTTGAAGCCCTCCCATCCGACGATCCGGGTGTCGGTGACCTCGGTGCCCCCGGGCATCCACAGAGCCGCGCCGTCGGGTCCGTCCTCGATGACCCGCATCGGCCGGAGCACCTCGATATGGTCGCGATCGAAGTCGAAGCGCCTGTACGTCCAGGTCACGGCCTGACCCGGCGTCCAGAACGGGGGCTGACCGAGAGGCCGCGCCTGCGACGGGACGGCGAGCGCGAACGGGTCGGTGTACTCCATTCCCGCAGTCTAGGGCGGGTGTTTGGACGCAGCCTGTGGGACGGATCCGCGTCGCTGCCCGGCTGTGTCCGTACCGCGACGTAGGGTGGGACCATGATCGCTCCTCCCCGCACCGATGCGGAGATCCCGGGGTATGTCGAGGCGCTCGATCTGCCGGGGCTGGCCGACATCCATGTCCATTTCCTTCCGCAGAACGTCCTCGACAAGGTCTGGTCCTACTTCGACGACGCCGAGGCGCATTACGGTCGACCGTGGCCGATCCACTACCGTCACGACACCGATACGCGGTTGCGGATCCTCCGCGACCTGGGCCTCCACCGGATCCCGGCGCTCACCTACCCGCACCGACCGGGTATGGCCGCGTGGCTCAACGACTGGAACAGGGAGTTCGCCGCAGCCCACCCGGACGTCGTCCACTGCGGAACGCTCTACGCCGAACCGGAGTCCGCCGAGTACGTGCCCGCAGCTCTCAAGGCCGGGGCACGGCTGTTCAAGGTCCACGTGCAGGTCGGCGGCTTCGCTCCTGATGACCGTATCCTCGATCCCGCGTGGGCGGCGCTGTCGGAGGCCCAGGTGCCGATCGTCATCCACGCTGGGTCGAAGCCGCTGCCCGGCGAGTTCACCGGCCCCGAGGCGGTGGCACGGGTGCTCGAACGCTTTCCCGCCCTCAACTTCGTCATCGCCCATATGGGCATGCCCGAGTACGACGCGTTCGCCGATCTCGCCGAGGCCCACAGCGGGGTCCACCTCGATACGACGATGTACGTCTCCGGGTTCTTCAACCACCCCGCAGAGGTGGCCCCTGCCTTCCGTGAGCGACTCCTGGCGCTCCAGGACAAGGTCGTCCTCGGCTCGGACTTCCCGAACATCCCCTACCCGTACGCCGATCAGCTCTCAGGGCTCGCCGGCCTCGACCTCGGCGACGACTGGATGCGCGCGGTGCTCTGGGAGAACGGGGCCAGGCTGCTCGGGCTCGAGGAGGTGGTCACTGGCGACGACGCGAGAACTGAAGAGTGAGCCTGGTCATACGGACTGATGCCGTCGTCTCACCCGATGTCCGGCCAGCCGGTCGGACTGGTGCCCCATCGGGGCATGCGGTTCTGTGGGGTGCGGCCGGTCAGTCGATGTCCGATCGGGGGATGCGCTCCGCCCCGACGACACCATCGAGCAGCGCCGGGTCGATCGGCCTGCCGCGCTTGATCACACTGATCTGGCCGGTGGGTTCGAGGATGACGCACGCGACCTCGGAGAGCTCTCGGATGCCTGCCATCCGCAGCTTCGAGATCACTTCGACGCGATCGACATGGGCGCGGGCCATGTTGTCGGTGAGGAACTCCTCTCCCGCCATGAGGACGATCGCTGGGCTGTTGACGATGCCCTCGATGCGGGCGCTCCGCCGCGCCTGCCCGGTCACCGCCTGGAGGATGAGCAGCGTCCCGACGGCGAGGACACCGGCGACGAGGGTGGGGGTGTCGCCGAGGATCGCCCGTCCCACGACGGCTCCGAGGGCGATGATCGCGGCCAGGTCGAAGCTCGAGAGACTCGCCAGGGCGCGTTGCCCGAAGAGACGGACGACGATGATGATGCCAAAGTAGAAGACGACGCAGGAGACGACGACGCGCAGGGCGTCGACGCCGTCGAGTCCGTATTCGTGCCATTCCATGCAGGCCACCTCCCGACCGGATCCTACTCGGCGGGAGGCGGAGATCCCGCGCCCCTCACCCGCCGATTCCGGCTGGAGACGCCTCTCCTGCTCTAGGGTGTGAAGGGAGCCGGACGGAACAACGGCTCTTGCCGGCAGCGGTCGACGAGCGGAAGCGGCACAGAATGAGACTGACGAAGGACCCCACACCTGAGAAGGTGCTGGCCGGGCTGCAGGCGCAGATCGAGCGCTCCTCGCAGTTCGCCTCGACCATCGACCCGGTGGCGGCGCTGCAGACCTACGAGCGCCTCATCCGGGTGATCCAGCCGCGCCTGCCAGAACTGCGCCGCAGCGTCGGACTGCCCGCTGACCCGCCGATCTTCGCAGCCGCCCGCGCTCGCACCTCCGCACGGCGTCGGTACGGCGGAATGCCGGTGCCCTCCGACCGTGTGTTCACCTACTGGAACACTCCGATCGACACGGCCCCACCCCTCGTCCAGGCGTGCCTGGCAAACATCAGGGAATCGTATCCCGCGCTGCGTGTGCTCGACGGAGAATCGGTCCGTGAACTCATCGACGTTCCCGACCGGATCGCCGAACTCCTCGAGGACGAACGCCCGGCCCACTTCTCCGACTACGTCCGCACCCGCATCCTCGAAGAGCATGGAGGCGTCTGGTTCGACGCCACGGCGTGGGTCGGACACAACCTCGACGAGGAACTGCAGCGCCGCTATCTGCGTGCGGGAACGATCTTCCCCCGGTGGACGAAGCTGTCCATCGCGAATTGGTTCATCGCCTCGCAGAAGGAGTCGGTGCTGCTGGGCCTGCAGAGGCGCGCTCTCGATGAGTGGTGGACCCACTTCGACGACCTGCCCGACTACTTCCTCTACCACCGGATCTTCGAAGTCCTCCAGGTGCTCGTGCCCGAAGCCCGCGGCCAGTGGAACGCAGCACCGGTGCTCTCGGCCACCTCGGCGCATCTGCTCCAGATGGCGATGATGCAGCCCTGGCGACCGGGTACGCTCACCGACATCGCCGCCGTCGCACCGTTGCAGAAGCTCAGCTACAAGTACGGCACTGTTCCCGACGGCTCTGTCCTCGGGCACCTCATCGGCCCGTACGTCTGAATCACCTCACCGGGTGGCGAGCCATTCGTCGACGGTGACGGTCGAGAGCCTCGGCGACTCGGGGATGAGACCGTCTCCCGCCGTCGGTCCTGGAATCGGCACGGGCACGACCCGGCGGGCCCGCGTCCGTCCCCGACGCCCCACGCCGAAGCCCTGGGTCCGTTCCCCGGTGCGGCCCGCCTCCGCTTCGGCGACGGCTCGGGCGATCGCGGCGAGGTCGCTGATCTCTGGTCCGGCCACCTCGACGGTGCCGCGCTCTCCGGCATCGATGGCCTCTGCCATCATCCGGGCTGCTTCGTCGGCGGCGAGGGCGCGCACCCGCATCTTCGGGGCGAAGACGACCGGGCCGACGGACACCGATGCCGTCTCGGCGAGTTCGTACCATTGGGTCGAGCGGAACATGAGGAGCTGGTCGGCGGGCACGAGCCTGCGGTAGACCCGCTCCTGCATGTCCTTGCCCTGGTAGTAGCCGAAGAGTGCGGATCCGGCGACCGTGGGTTTGAAGGCGATCGACAGGCACACCATCGCCGCACCGGGATTCTCCGCCGCGGCCAACGCGATCGAGCGCGCACTGCGGGAGAAGAAGTCGAGCGCCCGGTGCCGGTTGTTCGTCAGGAGGTTGACGCAGTCGACGAGGACATCGCTGCCGACCGCCGCCTCAGTGACCCCGTCGCCGGTGTACGTGTCGACGCCGATCCCGCGGTGAGCGGCGATGACGGAATGCCCCATCGCCCGCAGCCGGGTGACGAGTCGGCTGCCGAAGGTTCCCGTGGCTCCGTAGACCGTGACCTGCATTGTCTTCCCTTCGGTGGCCCGGCGAGCAGGGCGCGGCGGATGTCGCACCGTGCGCTGCGGTCGTCGAGCCGAAAGCGGTGGCCCGCCGCGCCGCTCAATCAGTTCTGGTCGATCGTGATCGCGCCCGTGTCCGCGGTGACGGAGACAGGGATGACCGCTTTGCCTTCTGCGTCCTTCGGATCCTTCGACGCGTCGTACTTCTCGAGGTCCTTCGCGAGGTCGACGCTGCCCTGGTTCGATGTCGCGTTGATCCGGTAGAAGAGGTCCTTGACCTCGGCACCGCCGTCGTCGGAACCGTCACGTCCGTCGTCGGGGCCGGCCGCCTCGGCGCTCATATGCTCTTTGACGAGGTCGAGGCGGGGCAGACGGAGATCGATCTTGCCTTCGTCGGCCTTGACCGTGATTCCCGAGGTCGGGACCATCTCATTGGAGAAGTCGAGGTCGATCGACCCCGTCGAGGTCGTCGCGTCGACTCGGTCGCGGACCTTGAGGTCGGTTCCTTCGAGGGTGCCGACGTCGGACTTCGCCTCGATCGATCCGAAGCTGCCCTTGAACCGGGTCTGACCCCAGTCGGTCGTCGTCTGCACCTTCTCGAAGTCGCCCTCGAGCGAGACCGACCCGGCGTCGGTGTCGGCCTTGACGTCATTGAACTCCCCCCGGACGTCGACTTCGCCGAGGCCGCCGGCGAACGTGAGGTTGGTGTCCTTCGACGTCGCCTTGGGGATGGCGACGTCGATGCGGGCGTTCTCGAAGACCTTCCTGTCGTCGACGGTGACCACCGATTCGCCGTTGGTCTCCTCGACACGCAGTTTCGGGACGTCATCGCGCGGACCCACCCCGGTCATCGTCACCGTCGCCGTGTCCGCATCGGTCGTCCTCACCGTGATCGAGGCTCCCGTGTCGAGGGAGAAGCGGACGTCTCTCGCCGAGGCGGCCAGCTGCTCACTCGACTCGACCTTCGTGTAGTCGAGCCGGGAGGCACCGTGGGCGACGCTGATCGCGATCGGAATGAGCAGGACGATCGCTGCGGCGATGACGAGGACGGCACGCAGTCCGGTGCGGGCCGACTGGTTGACGAGGACGGTGGCAGGCATTTCTATGCTCCGAGGAATGTGAGGACTGCGAGGACGCGACGGTTGTCCGAGGTGTCCGCGGTGAGTCCGAACTTGGTGAAGATCGAGCTGATGTGCTTCTCGACGGC
The DNA here is from genome assembly GCF_012027885.1 of Brevibacterium sp. LS14. Lineage (NCBI taxonomy): Bacteria > Bacillati > Actinomycetota > Actinomycetes > Micrococcales > Brevibacteriaceae > Brevibacterium > Brevibacterium sp. LS14. The sequence goes on along the minus strand of NZ_SJXG01000057.1, from coordinate 22,816 downwards.
TCCGGCGCTGAGGAAGAGGGTGCCGGCGATCGCGGCGTTCGACTTGCCCTCGGCCATGAGCTGGAGGACCTCGAGCTCGCGGGGACTGAGCGTCGAGAGCCCGTCGGTCTTGCGGGTGCGCACGAGGATCTGGGAGACGACCTCGGGGTCGAGGACGGTTCCGCCCTTGGCGACCTCGTCGACGGCGGAGAGGAAGTCCTCGACATCGGCGACGCGGTCCTTGAGCAGGTAGCCGAACCCGCCGGTGTTCTCGGCGATGAGTTCGGAGGCGTACTGCTCCTCGACGTACTGGCTGAAGACGAGGACCTTGACGTCCGGATTCTGCTTGCGGATGAGGACCGCGGCGCGGATGCCCTCGTCGGTGAACGTCGGCGGCATGCGCACGTCGATGACGGCGAGGTCCGGGGGCATCGTATTCACGGTCGCCAGCAGCTCATTGGCATCGGGCACGGCCGCGATGACCTCATGTCCGGCGTCGACGAGGAGTCGTTCGAGTCCGGCCCTGAGGATGGCTGAGTCTTCGGCGATCACGATGCGCATGGCACCTCCACAACGATGGTAGTCGGCCCACCTGCGGGGCTGGTCAGGTTCAGTGTCCCACGGGCGGCCTCGACCCGGTCGACGAGACCGGCGATGCCGGTGTGCCGACCCGACCGGTCGATCCGGGCTCCGCCATGACCGTTGTCGGTGACGACGATCTCGACTCCCGCCTCGGTGGGGGCGATGACGACCTTGGCCTGCGTGGCACCGGAGTGCTTGGCGATGTTCGTCAGGCACTCGGCGACGACGAAGTAGGCGACGGCTTCGGCTTCGCGTTCGATCCGACCGCCGAGGCGGACGTCGACCTCGACGGGGATCGGTGAGCGGCCGGCGAGCGCGGAGACCGCAGCGTCGAGACCGCGGTCGGTGAGGACGGCGGGATGGATTCCGCGGGCGAGCTGGCGGAGTTCGTTGACGATGCCCTTCGCCTCGGCGTGGGCTTCGGCGACGAGCTCTTTGGCACGTTCCGGGTCGGAGTCGATCTTCGACTTCGCCAGGCCCAGGGTCATCGTCAGGGCGACGAGGCGGGGCTGGGCGCCGTCGTGGAGGTCGCGTTCGATGCGCAGACGCTCAGCGGCGGCCGCATCGATCCCGGCCATGCGGGCGCGGTCGAGCTCGGAGACCTCGGCCTGGAGGGCGGCGGTGCGGGCCGGCGGCAGAAGGCTGCGGTCGAGCGCACGGTCGAGATACGGGGCGAACCAGAGGATGGCGAGCGAGCTGGCGAGGATGATGAGCGAGCCGATCGCAACGCCGACGCGGCCCAGGCCGCTCTCACCGCCGCCGAAGAAGAGGCCGGGGATCCCGTCGGGGTTGATCGCCGAGAAGACGCCGAGGATGCCGCCGCAGATGCCGGTGATCGTGCCGCCGACGACGGCGAGGCCGAGGAGCATCTTGACGTAGTGGTGGGCGGTCGAGCGCCAGAACGAGCCCGAGGACACGAGCAGCCACCGGTTGTGGAGGAAGCGGGCGAACCCGGATTCGCGGGTGCTGCGCGGGACCGTCGGCACCGGGATTCTGTCGTCGTAGACGAGTTCGGCGCGGTAGCGTTCGAAGACGTTGGCGACCTGCTGGACGAGCACCCAGAGGATGAGCGCGAGGACGCCGAGGCCGAGGGCGAAGATGCCGCCGATGCCGGTGATGAGGAGCCCGACGGGGATCCACGCCCAGAGGATGGCCATGACCGCGGAGAGGAAGAGGTTCGCGACCCCGACGACGCCGACCGGCCGCTTCGGCCAGTCGATCGGGCCCTCCGGAGGGATGTCGGTGACATCGGTGCGGCTCAGCGGCATGGGTCCGGTGACCGGAACCATGACGAGGTCGTTCGGGCGGGGCTTCTTCCGCCGAGGCGGTCGCGGCGGTTGGAGCCGGACCTGTCCCGGGTAGGGGCTCTGCCCCGGGAAGGGATTCTGTTCCTGGTGGGGGCTCTGTCCTGGGAAGGGTCCCGCGTGCGGGCCAGGCTGGGGCCCTGACTGGGTCGGGTACTGCGCACCCGGAGCGTCGACGCGCTGCGGGGACGGGCGCGACGGCGCCGGTCGACCCGGGCCGGAGACCGGGCCGCCGGGACCGTACGATGCGGACGCGTACTGGCCGGGGTGCTCAGCGCCGGGCAGCGCGTGCTCGACGCGGGGCGGCATCGGCGGCTGTGCGCCGGCAGGATGCTGTGCGGCGCCGATGTAGGTCTGTGCAGGAGTGCCGTAGGCCTGAGTCGGGTCGCTGGCGGCGGGGCTCGGGTTGCCGGCGGCGGGGCTCGGGTTGCCGGCGGCGGGGAATCGCGACGGATCGTAGGCCTGAGTGTGAGGGTACTCCCGAGTCGGTGACTCAGCACTGCCCTCGAAGCCGTCGGCCGCCTCGGCGGGGTGGGTCCAACCGGGCCGCGGGGTGGTGAAGGGAACCTCGAGGTCGAGCGGGGTGGTGCGGAACTGCCCGGCTTCGGTGGCCTGTGGCGCACTGTCGCCGTGGGGGTGCTGAGCTTCTGCAGGCATGGAGCCGGTCGGCTCCGGTTCCTGCGGATGCTCGGGGGTCTTCTCACTCATACCGAATACGCTACGCGGGCGGGTGTCCGGGCGACAGCACGTTGACCGCCGCGACCGAGTCGGGTTTTCCCCCGCGCTGGAGCGCTTCCGCTCCTTGGGCCTTCGTTCCGCGCCACCCCTGACGGCGTCTCCTGGGCGAAATGGGCAGAGAATCGACGCGATTTCCTGTCCAGATCGACCTGAAGTCGAGCGCGTTCAGGCCGCCTCACACTCTCCACTCCGAATGACCCCTGGAACATCACGCCCTCCCTGGAGCGCCACTTCGCCGCCGGAGCGTCTCACACAACCCTGAGCAATTCACCTCATCCATCGAGCGCCATGTCCTACGTGTGCAGACGTAGGACGTGACGCTCGTGGTGTGGGGGGCGTCAGGGCACCGGCGCTCGCGATGGTGAGCCGGGCGCGGACGGCATTGCGGCGCAGACTCTCCGGCGGGAGGCTAGACGATCTGAAGTGCGGGGGCCGGAGCTGTCTTAGCCTGCGCTTTCGACCGGCTGGCGGCGTCTTCGCCAGACGCTGCGAACGCGTTCGTCTTGGCCAGCGCCGCGTCGAGGTCGGCGAGGATGTCCTCGATGTCCTCGATGCCGACCGACAGGCGGATGAAGCGACCGGAGACGCTCAGTTCGCAGTCGGCGACGGCGAGATGCGTCATCGTCGCCGGGTGGTCGATGAGGGACTCGACCCCGCCGAGCGACTCGGCCAGGGTGATGAGCTCGGTGCTCTGCACGAGCTTGAGCGCCCGCTCCTCGGTGTCGGTGGAGAAGGAGACCACTCCCCCGAACCCGCTCATCTGCTTCTTCGCGATCTCGTGGCCCGGGTGTGAGGGCAGTCCGGGGTAGAACACCTCGGCGATCTCCGGACGCCCCTCGAGCCATTCGGCCACGGCCTGCGCGTTCGCGCAGTGCGCGGCCATGCGAACGGGCAGGGTCTTGATCCCGCGCCGTGTCAACCACGCGTCGAAAGGGGAGATCCCCAGCCCCACGGATGCGAAGTGGCTGGTGAGACGGTCGATCACCTCGGCGGCGCGGGGACAGGTCTGCCCGTCACCGGCGAGCACGGCCCCGCCGATGACATCGGAATGGCCGTTGATGAACTTCGTCGTCGAGTGGATGACGAGGTCGGCGCCGAGCTCGATCGGACGCTGCAGGTACGGGGTCGCGAACGTCGAATCGACGGCGAGGAGAGCATTGTGGGCATGGGCGATGCGGGCGGTCTCGACGATGTCGATGACGTCGAGGCCGGGGTTGCTCGGGGTCTCGGCCCAGACGATCGCGGTGCGGTCGGTGATCGCCGTTTCCAGCGCCTCGGCGTCGGTGAGGTCGACGGTGCGGATGACGACGCCCCAGCGCTCGTACTCATTCTTGAGCAGCCGATACGTTCCGCCGTAGACATCGCGGGGGATGATGATCTCGTCGCCGGGACCGAGCAGAGCGGAGAACACGGCGACCTCGGCCGACGTTCCCGAGTTCACGGCCGCCGCGTACGCCGCCCCTTCGAGGTTGCACAGCACCTCTTCGAGGTCGCTGCGGTTCGGGGTGCCCGTGCGCGCGTAGTCGAAGCCGGCCCGGGGCACGCCCGGGACGTCCATCTCGAAGGTCGAGGTCTGGAAGATCGGGGCGACGACGGAACCAGTGTGCGATTCCGGGGCGGCGCCGGCGTGCACCGAGCGGGTCGAGACCCCGCTGCGGTCTGTCGAGCTGCGGTCGAGTGAGCTCACGGCAGATCCTTCCTCTCTGATGACCTTCGACGCGGCTGTCGAAGTCCCACCAGTCTGTGTCGACGACGGTGCGCGAGGAGCCGACCGCGTCCCGTGAAGTCACCGAGCGTCATGTGTGCGACTTCTCCCGTCACGAACCGTCATACGGGTTCCGCTTCACACCGCGGAGCGACGGCGAGCCGACGATCGGGAGGTCAGCGAATCCGCCTCACCGAGGCGGTGCGCCCACTCGTGGACCCAGCCCTTCCCATTCCCCGCGCGCCGTGCAATACTTAGCCACATGGCTAACCATTCGGAGGAGCTCGACGAGGTGTTCACCGCACTCGCCGATCCCACCCGACGCGCCGTCGTCGCCAGACTCGGCCACGGCCCGGCGAGCATCAGCGAACTCGCCGAACCACTGAGCATGTCGATGCCGTCGTTCCTCAAACATGTCCGCACCCTCGAATCGTGCGGGCTCATCACGACCCGCAAGACCGGGCGGGTGCGCACCTGTGTGCTCAACGAGAACCGACTCGCCGTCGTCGACCGATGGCTCGAGACCCAGCGCCGCAGCTGGGAGGCCGCCACCGACCGACTCGACGCCTTCGTCACCGGGACCTCGGCGCCCGACTCATCTGCTCCAACGGCCTCATCCGACCACCCTGCCTCCGCTGCCGACCGCTCTTCCCCGACCACACCCCCGACCACTCACCCACACCCCAAGGAGACGCCATGACCTCGACCCCTGACTTCGGACTCGGCCCCGATACCGACTTCGACACCGGCATCGACCCCGACCGCGACCTCATGATCGAACGCATCATCCGCGCCCCGCGCCAGGCCGTCTGGTCCGCGTGGACCGATCCGGCGCAGCTCGTCCAGTGGTGGATCCCCTCCCCACTCGTCCTCCGCGTCGACGCGCTCGACCTCCGCCCCGGCGGCGCGTTCGTCACCCGGATGAGCGAGGACGGGCAGACCTTCACCTCGCACGTCGACGCGGTCTTCCTCCGCATCGAGGAGGACACCCGCCTCGTCTTCACCAATGCTGTCGACAGCTCCTGGCATCCCGCGCAGCCCGCTCCCGTGACGATGACGACGGAGATCATCCTCGGCGACAGCGAGTTCGGCACCGACTACCGTGCCATCGTCCGGCATGCCAGCCCCGAGCAGCGCGCCCTGCATGAGGAGCTCGGATTCTTCGAAGGATGGGGCACCGTCACCGAGGCGCTCGCCAGACTCGTCGAACGCTGAGTTCCGCGGGCGTTCTTCCCGCCCCAGCGTCCACACTGAACCGAAGCCGTCCCGGCCGGTGGCCATTCCTGCGGCGGGGCTGCTCGGATGAGACGATGGCATCACCCGACGTCAGGAGTCGACACCATGACCATCGCCTTCGAGACAACGCCGTTGCCGATCATCGGCGCCCCTATGGCCGGCGGGACGACGACCCCCGAACTCAGCGCGGCCGTCGCCGCTGCGGGCGGCTTCCCCTTCGTCGCCGGCGGCTACCTCACCGCCGAGGCGCTCGCCCCGCTCGTCGAGCGGATGCGCGAGACCTCCGAGACCTTCGGGGTCAACCTCTTCGCCCCGAACCCCGTGCCGCTCGACCGCGCCGCCTTCGACCGCTTCGCCACCGCCCTCGAACCGCTCGCCGCCGAGCACGGGGTCACCCTCGAAACCGAGCCCGTCGACGACGATGACCACTATGACGCGAAGGTCGACTGGCTCGTCGCCCATCCCGTGCCCTTGGTCTCGATGACCTTCAACCTCCCCACCGCCGAGGTGGTCGACCGCCTCCACGCGGTCGGCACCCACCTCGTCGCCACCGTGACGACGGTGGGCGAAGCCCGCGAGGCCGCTGCTCGCGGCGTCGACGCCCTCATCGTCCAGGGTCCGCGTGCGGGCGGGCATTCGGGCACCGCGGATCCGACGCGGGAGATCGAGGATCGGCCGACTGCTGATCTCGTCCGGGAGATCCTCGCCGAGGTGGACCTGCCCATTGCGGCCGGCGGCGGAGTCGACGGGGCCGAGGCGGTCGGGGAGCTCCTCGATGCGGGGGCGAGCGCGGTCGTCGTCGGGACCCTGCTGCTCCTCGCCGACGAGGCGGGCACTTCGGCGCCGCATCGGGCCGCGCTCCAGGATGCGGAGAAGTACTCGGAGACCGGCCTGACCAGGGCGTTCACGGGTCGCCCGGCTCGTGCGCTCGTCAACGACTTCGTCCGCGAATTCGACGAGGTCGCCCTCGACGCCTACCCAGCCGTGCACCACCTCACGAAGGGCCTGCGCGCCGAGGCGAAGGCTTCGGGTGACCCGAACCTCCTTCACCTCTGGGCGGGCACCGGCCACCGGTGGGCCGTGCCGGGCTCGGCGGAGACGATCGTCAAGCAGCTCGGCACCCGCTTCGCACGCTAGGGTCGCCCTCTCCCGTCGAGTCGCCCGGTAGATACCGAGTTCGCCGTCGAGTCGAGGACGCGCAGTGTCGATTCTGAGCTCACCGATCGACACTGGGGGTCCAGAAGTCCGTTGGTTATGGCGCGAACAAGTGTCGAAGCGCGCACACCCTGTTGGCGGTCGGCTACCGAACCGTGGACTCGTCTCAATCCCGGCTGCGCATCGCGAAAAGTACCCTGACCAGCCAGGGGAGGAATAACGTCAGCATCCAGGCGCCGTACATCGCTGCCATCAACCACAGAATGTCCGTACGGCTGGATTCGGACAGATTGTCGCGCTCGACGAAATACACGAAAGTCGTTCCCAATGCGATGAGGAAGAGAATCACTCGCACTGAGTTGACCAAGAAACGCACAGGGTGAAGGGCAATTCCGATCAGCAGAGAGACGACGAACGCAAAGACAATGATCCCGATAAACCACATGTAGTCATTCTGGCATTGCACCGGCCAGTTCGGAGAGCTTCGCGAAAGCAGATGTTCTCCGCTTCGCACGGTAGACACCGGACGCGCCTCCGCGGCCGAGTCGAGGACGTGCAGTGTCGATTCTGAGCTCACCGATCGACACTGGGGGTCCAGAAGTCGAGAGTCTGGGCTCAGCGGGGACGATCCTCGTGGTGCGGCCATGCGAAGTCGAGCATGGGATGTCGGTGATTCGGCCGCTCACGGACCTTCCCCGAACCGTCGTCGTCCGCGGTCCTCCGGCCGTACTGGTCCGGAATGGTGCCCCACCCCCAGTAGGGCAACGGCGCCGCGGGGACGATTCCGAGGGTGATCGCGGGGTCGATCTTGGGGGAGTGCACGGTGCACTGATGGACCCATCGGTCGCCCAGATCGAAGGTGAACCTGCAAACGTCTCCGGGCTTGAGGAGCTTTGTCACCTTCGCCCTGGCGCTGTCGAATGCCCGGCTCGTCGGTCCCGCAGTGGAATCGGCCAGCTCGATCCCCGACTCGACATCGGTGACGATGTTCCCGTCGGCGAGGTCGAACAGCGAGAGGTGTCCGCGATCCCACCTCGCGAAAGCGGTGTTGATGGCGTCGGCGAGGTCATCGAAGGTATGCGCCGGGCCGACCGCGAACGTTCGACCCGGCGGCGGCCACAACTCGTGACCTCTCCCGCCGAGGAGTTCGACCGCCACGGACAACCACGTCCTCGCCATGATCCGAGTATGTCACTCAGGCACTCCTCCTGCACTCCACTCAATGAGGAGCCTTCAGCGCACGGCAACGAAGCGGCTCACCGTCGAGTCGAGGACGCGCAGTGTCGATTCTGAGCTCACCGATCGACACTGGGGGTCCAGAAGTCGCGGGGCCGCGCGGGCGAGCGGGGCCGCGCCGCGGGTTCGCGTGCTCGCCGCCCGCCCCTGATCGTTCGATTTCTCGCACAGGTACGTTATCGGGACTCTCAGCGATCGGCTGGTCTCAGCGCGCCCCGCGCTCATTAGGATCGATCTCGAGGCCGCAGCGCCGCGATTCGGCAATCTTCCGGGCGCAGTCACCGGTGGCACCAGGTGGCTGAGCGACCGGAGGGTTGCCGGGAGCGAGGCCCTGCCCACTGCCGCCGGCAACCCCGGACCACAGAGACGAAGGAGTCCCACCGTGCACCAGACGACCCGCCCATGGATCCCCACCGAGAGCCGTGCGCGCATCGAGGAGATCGCCGGCGACCGCCTCGGCGAGGGCGGCACCGCTCAAATGCCCACGGTGGTTGAGACGATCGAGGACCTCATGGCGGCCTCCGAGCGCCTCCACGACGAGGAGGCGTTCAACCTCAATCCCGCGTCGAACGTGCTCAATCCCAGGGCGGCGGCACTGCTGGCGGGAGGATCGGCGTCGCGGACCTCGCTCGGGTATGCGGGGGCGAAGTACGAGATGGGTCTCGAGCACATCGAGCAGGTCGAGGTCATCACCGCCGAGCTCGCCGCCCGCCTCTTCCACGCCGACTTCGCCGAGGTGCGGGTGCCCAGCGGGGCGATGGCGAACCTCTTCGCCTTCATGGCGACCTCTTCACCAGGCGAGACGATCATCGCGTCACCGGCGACGATCGGCGGCCATGTCACCCATCACGCCGCCGGTGCCGCGGGACTCTACGGTCTGACTACGGTCGGAGCTCCCGTCGACGTCGCCCACTACACGTACGACATCGATGCCCTGGCAGCCCTCGCCCGCGAGGTGCGGCCGTCGCTCATCACGATCGGCGGTTCGCTCAACCTCTTTGAGCACCCAGTCGCGAAGGTCCGGGAGATCGCCGACGAGGTCGGCGCCCGAGTCCTCTTCGACGCCGCGCACCTGAGCGGGATGATCGCCGGCGGGCAGTGGGCGAACCCCCTCGACGAGGGCGCGCACCTCATGTCGATGAGCACGTACAAGAGCCTCGGCGGACCGACCCACGGCCTCCTGCTCAGCAACGACGCGGAGCTGTCCGAACGCATCGACGCCATCGCCTTCCCCGGCATGACCGCGAATTTCGATGCCGCGGCCGTCGCGGCCCTCGGTGTCACCCTCGCCGACTGGATCGCGACCGGCACCGACTACGCCTCGCAGATGCGGGCGTGCGCGAGCGCCCTGGCCGACGCCCTCGCCGAGGCGGGAGCTGTCCCCTTCCAGTGCGTACGCGGGTTCACCGACTCCCACCAGTTCGCCCTGCTCGCCGCACCGTTCGGCGGCGGCACGCGGGGTGCGCGGGTGCTCGAGAAGGCCGGCATCCTCACCTCGGGCATCGGCCTGCCCGTCCCCGAGGTGCCCGGCGACCAGAACGGCATCCGCCTCGGCACCCCGGAGATCGTCCGGCGCGGCATGACGGCGTCCGACATGCCCCGGCTGGCCGGATACATCGCCCGCGCCCTCGACACCGCCCGGACTCCCGCGGATCCCGGATCGATCTCAGACACCCCCGCCGAGGTGGTGCTCCGGGAAATCGCCGACGAGGTCGCCGCGTGGCGGAAGGACTTCACCGGAGTCCGCTTCACAGCGTGAGCGGCGCTGCCCGCGGGGTGCTCGCCACCCGGGTCCGCGGCCGGCCGGCTCCCCGACGTCAGCCCGCTTTCATCCTTTCGGCCGACCCCGCCGAGGTGGTCGCCCGGGTATCGTCGAAGAGTGCCCCTGACCAATCGCCGCAATCGCGTCATCCGCGTCGTCGTCTGGACGGCGATCTGCTTCGTCATCGGTGCGCTCATCGTCGCCGGCCTCATTGCGGCCAACTGGTCCAACCCGAACGATCCCGACGTCGACGAGGCCAGCCGGAACGTCGAGATCGCCATCCACATCGTTTTCGGGGCGATCTCCGTCGCGTGTCTGCCCGTCGTCCTCTGGCTCAACGGGCGGACCGTTCCGCGCTCGACATTGCGGCCCAAAGTCCTCGCAGCCGAGAAGCTGCGGGACTTCCTGGCGGCGAGCGGACGCGGCGGCGAGAAGTTCCTCGACCGGGATGGTTCGGTTGAATCGCTGCAACGACGCACCGGAGGATGGATTGCCGTCACCCTCGGCCTTATCGGGGTCGCTTTCGGGACGATCGGCGTCCTCGGCATCGCCTCGTCGGGGCTTCTCATGATCACGTTGTGCGCACGGCGCAGCTGGCTGCTCACAATCTCGACACTTCTCGTGTCGATTGCGGCGCTGACGAGCGCCTACGTCATCACGCCTGTCGCACTCGGCGGCTTCCAGCTGCCCGTCTATCTCTTCAACCTCTCGTCACTGTCCATCATCGTCGTCATCGGCGTCATCCGCGGGGCGCGAGAGCAGGGCTTCATCGACTCCGCCGCCCAGACCTTGCTGCGTGGACAGGCTCGGCAGGAGCGAGCGATCGCCGAGGTGCGTCGGGGCATCGCCCGCGACATGCACGATTCGCTCTCGCACCACCTCAGCGTCATCGCGATGTACGCCGGCGCTCTGTCCGTGCGCGAAGACCTCGACGCCGACTCCGTGCGCGAGAGTGCGCGCCTCATCGCCGGCAGCGCCCGCCGGTCCGGCGTCGAACTCCGCGAAGTGCTCACGATGCTGCGCGGGGATGACCAGGGCACCGTCGTCGACCCCGACCTCGACCGCCTCGTCCGCACCCGCGCGGACACCGTCACCCTCGACTACCAGCCACCGCTGTCCGCAGCCACACTGCAGGATCTCGGGGCTCTCGAGCGGACGACGATCTACCGCTTCGTCCAGGAGGCGATCACCAACGCCGTCAAGCACGCCCCCGGCGAACGCCTGCGGATCACCGTCGCCGCAGATGAGAACCCCGAGACGCTCGTCCTCACGGCGAGCAACCCGCGCCGAGCAGCCGGGGCGGAGGCCGGAGCGGCGAAACCGTCATCACTGGTGACCGGGTCCGGGCTGGGTCTGCTCGGTCTGCGCGAGAGGATGGAGGCAATGGGTGGGACTCTGACCGTGAGCAGAGGAGACGACTTCGTCCTCCGCGCGACACTCCCAGCAACGGGGCTTGCTACTCCCGCCGAGGTCGAACCATCGGCGCAGCCTGCCGTCGGCCCGTCCGGCACTCCTACGCATACCCAGACCCCCGAGGACGCACCCACCGAACCGACCGGCGAGGAGCGCCCGTGACGATCAGGATCATCATCGCCGACGACGAGTCGCTCATGCGCTCGGGCCTGCGCCTCCTCCTCGGCGCCGCACCGGACATCGACATCGTCGCCGAGGCGGCCAACGGTGAAGAGGCCATCGCCCTGGCCAGGGAATTCTCACCCGATCTCATCCTCATGGACCTGCGGATGCCCGTCATGGACGGCCTCGAGGCCACGCGCACGCTCCTCGCGCAGGCAACACATCCCGAGGTCCTCGTCCTCACCGCCTTCGGCACCGACGACTTCGTGCTCCGAGCGCTGAGTGCCGGCGCGGCCGGCTACCTCCTCAAGGACACTCCGCCCGACGAACTCATCCACGCCGTCCGAGCGGCCGCCGGCGGCACTCGGGCGCTCTCCCCCGGTGTCATCGACTCCCTGCTCGACCGCTCGGGATCCTCCACCTCGACGGGAGGCCTTACCTGGGGAGACAGCGGTGAACGGCGTCCGGACCCCCTTGCCGTGCTCACCGCCAGGGAGCGTGAGATCGCCGAGGCGGTCGCCCAGGGGATGACGAATGCGCAGGTGGCGCGTTCGCTCTTCGTCTCCACGGCGACGGTGAAGACGCATCTGGCCCGCATCTTCGACAAACTCGAGGTGAGCACCCGGGTGCAGCTCGCCCTCCTCGTCAACGAATCACGCTGACCGGGCGCAGATGCGCCGAGGCCGCCCCACGGTGCGTGGGACGGCCTCGCGCTGCTCGGTGCCGTGAGTCGCTTCAGCTCACTTCGGAGCCATACGGATCGCGCCGTCGAGGCGGATCGTCTCCCCGTTGAGCATGGGATTCTCCACGATCGACTCGACGAGCTGTGCGTACTCGGCGGGCCTGCCCAGCCGGGCGGGATGGGGCACGGACTTGCCGAGGGATTCCTGCGCCTCGGCGGGCAGGCCTGCCATCATCGGGGTCTCGAAGATGCCGGGGGCGATCGTCACCACGCGGATGAGGGAGGCGGCGAGCTCACGGGCCATGGGGAGGGTGACCGCGGCGACGGCGCCCTTCGACGCGGAGTAGGCGATCTGGCCGATCTGCCCGTCGAAGGCCGCGACCGAGGCGGTGTTGACGATGACGCCGCGCTCCTCGCCGACGGGCTCCTCCTGCTGCATAGCGGCGGCGGCGAGACGGCAGACGTTGATGGTGCCGACGACGTTGATGGCCATGACCTTGGAGAACGCCTCGAGGGGCAGCGGGCCCTTCTTCGACACGAGCTTGCCCGGGGTCGCGACGCCCGCGCAGTTGACGACGACGCGCAGCGATCCGAGTCCGGTCGCCGTGTCGACGGCCGCCTGGACCTGCGCCTCATCGGTGACGTCGGCTGCGACGAAGTGGGCACGGTCGCCGAGTTCGTTCGCGACCTGCTCCCCCACCTCGGCGTTGAGGTCGACCATGACGACCTGGGCACCGGCGGCGAGCAGGCGTTCGGTGGTGGCGCGGCCGAGCCCGGAGGCTCCGCCGGTGACGAGGGCGACGGTGTCGGTGAGTTCCATGGGTGTCCTTCGCTGCGAGGGGCGGCGCCCAGGCGAAACCGCACCTGAGCGATCGTTCACTGGCTCGACTGTATCCCAGCGGTGTCGCCCAGGTCACGGTGGGGTGGGCGCATGGGCCCCGGCCAGGCCGGGAAGACGGCGCAGCCCGCCTGCCGGGAGGGCAGACGGGCTGCGGGTCGTGGTCGACGACCGCCGTCACGCTGACGGAACTCGGCGCTCGACCGTGGTCGGCCGGCTCGGCGAGGGTGCCGATCGATCTCAGACGGTGAGCGACTGGCGTGCCTCGCGCACGCCCTTGAGGGCACCGCCCCACGCGACGAGGTCGTCGACCATCGAGGCGAACGGCGCCGCGGAGACCTCGGTCGGGGCGAAGGTGCCGTCGGCGACGTCGGTGAAGATGCTGAAGGAGGCCTGGTCGCGGACGACGGCGACCTTGTAGTTCGCGAGGATGTGGCGCAGGTGCTCAGCGGCGCGCACACCCTTGTCGGCGCCGTAGTTGACGATGCCGGCGACCTTGTGGTTGAACTCGGTAGCGACGAAGTCGAGGGCGTTCTTCAGGGAACCGGAGATCGAGTGGTTGTACTCGGGAGTGACGAAGATGAAGGCGTCGAACTCGTCGAGCTTCGCACCCCAGGCCTTGGTGTGGGCGTTCTCGTAGCGCTTCGCACCGGCCGGGATGACCTCATCGAGGAGCGGGAGGTCGAAGGCGCCGAAGTCGACGACCTCGGCGGTCACGTCGTCGCGGCCGGCGAGCTGGTCGCTGACCCACTGGACGACCTGCGGGTTGAGGGCTCCGGGACGGGTGGTTCCGGGGATGATGGCGATTGTGAGCATGGACGTCCTTCGCTGTCGGGTCGGTGGTGCGCGGCTGTGCCGAACCGACCGGGAGAAGGGCCGGTGGTCGGCCCCGGTTCGATCGGTGTGCCGCACTCGGGCGGCACATCCATGCCCAACGTCGTTGAAATTTGCATCATTCCGCGACCAGGGTGTGAGCCTCGTCACTGCGCGGCTGGTGGCGGGGTGCGGGTAAGGCGGAGTGCGGTTGGGTGCGGGGTGGAGTTGGGGGCAGGGTGCGGCCGCGGGCGGGTTGCGCCCGATGCCGCGGATTGCCCGGGGACTACCGCGGCAGGCGGGTCGATCTGCGGTATTGTCGAGGGGCACATGAAAGATTGTTCGATCGTCGATGATTGAGGAGCGAGGTCCCGTGAGAGCAACGAACGGCCGCAACAACATCCTCCGCTCGGCTCGCGACACGTTCGCCACGAAGGGCTTCGACGGAGCATCGATCCGCGACATCGCGCAGGCGGCGGGGCTGAGTCTCTCCGCCCTCTACTACTACTTCCCGTCCAAGCAGGAAGCCCTGTACGAGCTCGTCCACACCGCCTACACGTGGTACATCGACCACTCGCGGGCTGTCGTCGCCGAGGTGGGCGACGACCCCGTCGACCAGCTCGCCGTCTCGGTCCGCTACCTCTCCCGCTACCGGATGGCCAACGTCTCCGTCTCCACCGTGCTTCTGCGCGACACCGAGCGCCTCGACGGCGAGAACGCCGCCCGGATCAAGACCCTGCAGCGCGAGGCGCGGGCGGTGCTCGGTGACATCATCGAGGCGGGCATCGCCTCAGGCCAGTTCCGCGTCAGCCACGCCCAGCTCGCGACCCGGGCGATCCTCTCGATCTGCAATTCGCTCTCGATCTGGTTCCGCCCCGGCGGCGGCCTCGAATCCGACCAGATCGAACGCGAGTTCACGCTCTACGCGATGCGCATCGTCGGCATCGACGCCGATGAGGCCGAACTCGACCGCCTCCTCGCCCTGCCCGTCAACGAGGCGGGCATGCTCGACTTCATCGCCGAGAGCAAGTAGCCGCAGGCAGCAACCCTCCGGTTCGCGCGTTTCCACCGCGGCACCCCTCCGGGCGCTGGGCAACCCGCGCAGGGTCCCCCAGCACCCAGAGGGTTGCCAGACGCCTACGCCCCCGCCGCGGCCCGCAGCCGCCGGGCCGCCTCCCGCCGCTGCGCCTGCTCGACCGGGTCGGGCACCGGCAGGGAGGCGATGAGCCGCTTCGTGTAGTCGTTGCTCGGCGACCCGAGCACCTGCTCGCCCGTGCCCTCCTCGAGCAGCCTGCCGTGGTAGAGCACGCCGATGCGATCCGAGAGCATGTCGACGACCGCGAGGTCGTGGCTGATGAACAGTGCCGCGAAGTCGAAGCGGTTCTGCAGCTCGACGAAGAGCTCGAGCACCTTCGCCTGCACGGACACGTCGAGCGCCGATGTCGGCTCGTCGGCGATGAGCAGCTCGGGATCGAGCGCGAGACCGCGCGCGAGCGAGGCCCGCTGCCGCTGACCGCCCGAGAGCTCGTGCGGGTAGCGCCCGGCATAGTCCGCCGGCAGCTGCACCGAATCGAGGAGTTCGAGCACCCTGGCCCCGCGATCGCGCACGCTCAACTCCGGCCGGTGGATCGCGAACGGCTCCGCGATGCACTCCCCGATCGTCAGATGCGGGTTGAACGAGGCCGCCGGGTCCTGGAAGACGAACCCGATGCGCTTGCGGATCGACCGGAACGACCGCTCCCTGAACCCGACCATCTCATGCCCGAGCACCGAAAGGCTGCCTCCGCT
Organism: Brevibacterium sp. LS14; assembly: GCF_012027885.1. Classification (NCBI taxonomy): domain Bacteria; kingdom Bacillati; phylum Actinomycetota; class Actinomycetes; order Micrococcales; family Brevibacteriaceae; genus Brevibacterium; species Brevibacterium sp. LS14. The sequence continues at coordinate 7,423 of NZ_SJXG01000057.1, read as the reverse complement.
CGCCCTGGTCAGACCCGCAATCGCGCGCCCGATCGTCGTCTTGCCCGATCCCGATTCGCCGACGAGCCCGTAGACCTCGCCCGCGCGGATCTCGAAGCTCACCGACTTCACCGCGTGGAAGTCCGGCCGTCCCAGCCCGCCCGGATAGACGATGTCGAGTCCGTTTGCGACGACGACGGAATCCCCCGCCGAGGCGGCCGTCCGTTCCGGTGCCCTCGCCGAGGCGGTTGTGCCGAAGCTCCCCTCCCCTGCCGCAGGGCCCGGTGCCCGGTCAACCACGGCGGCCCGGTCGTCCGCCGCGCCCCGGCCCACTCCTGCGTCCCGGTCGGCGGCCGCGGCGGCCTTGCGGCTGCCGACGACGGTCGAGCCGAGCTTCGGCACGGCCGCGAGCAGGTCGCGGGTGTACTGCTCCCTGGGGTCGCTGAAGAGCGTCCTCACGGGCGAGACCTCGATGAGGTCGCCGCGGTACATCACGGCCACCCGGTCGGCGAGGTCGGCGACGACGCCCATGTTGTGGGTGATGAGGACGATCGCTGTGCCCGTCTCATCGCGCAGCTCGCGGAGCAGGTCGAGGATCTCGGCCTGGACCGTGACGTCGAGAGCCGTGGTCGGCTCGTCGGCGACGATGAGCTTGGCACCGAGGGCGAGCGCCATCGCGATGACGATGCGCTGCTTCTGTCCGCCTGAGAACTGGTGCGGATAGTAGTCGAAGCGGTGCTCGGCGTCGGGGATGCCCACCTGCTCCATCGCTGCGACGACCTTCGCCTTGAGCTCGGCCCGGCTCGCCTTTCGGTGGTGGGCGCGCAGTCCCTCGGCGATCTGCCATCCGACCGTGAAGACGGGGTTGAGTGCCGTCGACGGCTCCTGGAAGACCATCGCGACATCGGACCCGCGCATCTCTCGCAGCTCCTCGGCGCTGACGGCGAGCACATCGCTGCCCGAGAGCACGACGGCCCCAGACCGCTGCGCCGTCTCCGGAAGGAGGCCGAGGATGGACCGTGCGGTGACCGTCTTGCCTGAACCGGACTCTCCGACGATCGCGAGCACTTCGCCCGGGCTCACGGCCAGGGACACGTCCTTGACCGCATGGACGTCGCCGGCGTCGGTGGAGAAGGTGACGTCGAGGTGATCGACGTCGAGGATGGGCTGTCCGCCGTCGACGGTGCGGGCGCTTCCGGGCGTCTCGATCGCGCCGTCAGCGCCGTCGAGGGTCTTCATCATCCTGTCGTTGCCGCTCATGCGCGGGCCTCCGCCTTCCAGTCGCGGGCGCCGGCGGCACCGGCCTTCGTCTTCGCCTTCCTGCGCACGCGCAGACGCGGATCGTTGAGGTCGTTCATCGACTCCCCGACGAGCGTGATCCCGAGGACGGTGAGCACGATCGCCAGACCTGGGAACACCGAGGTCCACCACACACCGCTGGTGACGTCCGGCAGGGCCTTGTTGAGGTCGTATCCCCATTCCGCCGCCGAGGTGGGTTCGATGCCGAATCCGAGGAACCCGAGCCCAGCGAGGGTGAGGATCGCCTCGGACGAGTTGAGTGTGAAGATGAGCGGCAGCGTCCGCGTCGCATTCCGGAAGATGTGCTTGCCGATGATCCGCGTCTTCGACGCGCCGAGGACGATCGCCGATTCGACGAACGGTTCGGCCTTGAGTCGCAGGGTCTCCGCGCGGACGACGCGGAAGTACTGCGGGATGAAGACGACGGTGATCGACAGCGCCGCCGCAGCGATGCCGCCCCACGCGCTCGACTGCCCGCCGGAGATCGCGATCGCCATGACGAGGGCGAGCAGCAGGGTCGGGAATGCGTAGACGGCGTCGGCGATGACGACGAGGATCCGGTCGAGCCACCCGCCGAGGTACCCGGAGATCAGCCCCAGGATGACCCCGGCGAAGAGCGAGGCGGCGACGGCGACGACAATGACGGCGACCGCGGTCTGGGCACCCCAGACGACCCGGGAGAAGACATCGTAGCCGCCGACGGTCGTGCCCCAGATGTGCTCAGGACTCGGCGGCTGGGTGGCCCCGAAGTTCCCTTCCGCAGTGCCGAGCTGGTTGAAGCCGTAGGGGGCGATGAGAGGCGCGAAGATCGCGCAGATGAGGACGATCCCGCAGAGCACGAGACCGGTGATGAGCATGCCCCGCTGCAGTCCGACGGACTGCCGCAGGTGGGAGACGATGGGCAGACGGGTCCACCACGACTTCTTCGCCTTCTCGTCGAGGACGACGGCAGGGACACCGGAACCGGGGGCCGCCTCGGCGAACTTCTCTGTGTTCTCAGACATCAGTACCTCACTCGGGGGTCGATGAAGGCGGCGATGACGTCGACGATGAAGTTCGTGAACGCCACGATGACGGCGAGCATGACGACGATGCCCTGGACGGCGACGAAGTCGCGGGCCGTGAGGTACTCGGCGAGCTTGAAGCCGATGCCCTTCCATTCGAACGTCGTCTCGGTGAGCACGGCGCCGGCGAGCATGAGCGCGATCTGCATGCCCATGACCGTGACGATCGGGATGAGCGCGGGCCGGTAGGCGTGCTTGGTGACCAGGCGGAACTCGGAGATGCCGCGGGAGCGTCCGGAGTCGATGTACTGCTGGCCGAGGGTGCCGATGAGGTTCGTGCGCACGAGCCGGAGGAAGACGCCGGCGGTGAGGATGCCGAGCGCGAGCGCGGGCAGCACAGCGTGGGCGAGGACGTCGCCGAGGACCTCGAAGTTGCCGATCCGCAGCGCATCGATGATGTAGAAGCCGGTCGGTCCGACGACTCCGGACATGATGTACTCGGTCTCCGTCGTGCCGCGACCGGCCACCGGCAGGATCGGGAAGTAGACGCCGAAGATGAGCTTGAGGATCATGCCGGCGAAGAACACGGGGGTGGCGTAACCGAGGATCGCGAGGATGCGCAGCGCGGCGTCGGGGGCCTTGTCCCGCTTGTAGGCGGCGAGCATGCCGAGTGGAATGCCGATGATGAAGGCGACGATGAGCGCGTAGAAGACGAGTTCGACGGTGGCCGCACCGTAGGTGAGGAGGATCTCGGTGACCGGGCGGCCGTCGGAGATCGTCGTCCCGAAATCCCCGCGGAGCAGGTTGCCCATGTACTCGAAGTACTGGACGAGAATGGGGCGGTCGTAGCCGGCGGCGGCGACGCGTTCGGCCAGCTGGTCCTGGGTGAGGCGGCCGCCGAGGGCCGCGGTGATCGGATCACCGGTGATCCGCATGAGGAAGAACACCAGGGTGGTGAGGATGAAGATCGTCGGAATGATGAGGAGGAAGCGGATGAGGACGTAGCGTCCCAGTCCGGTCCCGGAGGACTTCTTCACCGCTGCGGTCGGTTCGGCCGCCTCGGGTTGGCTGATGGCTGCAGACATGGTTCCTTTGGGATTCGTCTTTCGGTGCGGACGCGCCACGAGGTGCAGGTGGGTCACACCTGCACCTCGGGGACGGTCAGCCGGCTGATCGTCGCTGCTCGGTCCCGTGCCGCCTGCCGGCGGCCACGGGTCGGAGCGTCGGAGTGCTCACTTGCTCAGCAGAGCCAAGCGGAACTGGAAGGCGGGATCGAGGGTGTCCTCGACGCCCTTCACGTCCTTGCCGGAGACAGCGATCTGGTTGCCCTGGAGCAACGGCAGCGTCGGCAGCTCCTCGGCGAGCTGGTTCTGGATGTCCTCGATCGCCTTGGCGCGTTCGCCCTTGTCGGCGATCGACGCCTGATCGGTGAGCTCCTTGTTGATCTCCTCGTTGCGGTAGTGGTTGGCGAGGAAGCTCGGGGTCTCATCCGTGTCGTAGAAGAACGGCACGAGGTAGTTGTCGGCATCCGAGTAGTCGGGGAACCACCCGAGCTGGTACATCGGATAGACGTCGGCCGTGCGGTCCTCTGAGTACTGGACCCATTCCGTCGACTGGAGGTTGACCTTGAACAGGCCGGTCTTGTCGAGCTGATCCTTGATCAGGGCGTACTCGTCGCCCGAGGAGGGACCGTAGTGGTCGGGGTTGTACTGGAGGTTGAGTTCGACCGGGGTTGTCACGCCGGCGTCCTCGAGCGTCTTCTTCGCCTTCTCGACGTCCGCGCCGCCCTTGCCGTCGCCGTAGGCGGACTTGAGCGATTCGTTCGCGCCCGGCAGTCCTTCGGGGACGTAGGAGTAGAGCGGGGTGTAGGTGTCCTTGTAGACCTGGCTGGCCACGGCCTGACGGTCGATCGAGTCGGCCATCGCCTGGCGCACGGCCAGCGCCTTCTTCTCGTCGGTGTCGTCGGTCTTCTTACCGAAGGGCATCGTGTCCATGTTGTAGACGATGTAGCGGATCTCGCCGCCGGGTCCCTTGTGGACGGTGAGGTCGTCGTTCTTGCCGAGATCCTCGATGTCGGTGGCAGACAGCGAGCGCCACGCGACGTCGATCGTGCCCTTCTCGACGTCGAGCTTCATGTTGTTCGCGTCCGAGTAGTACTTCATCTGCACGGTGTCGGTCTTCGCCGGCTCGAGGTAGCCCTGATAGTCCGGGTACGCCTTGTACGTGATGAGCTCGTTGAACTTGAAGCCGTCGATGACGTAAGGGCCTGAGAAGGCCTTGCCGTCGACGATCTCCTGGTCAGGGGTGAGCTCGGTGGGCGAGAAGACGTCCTCGTCGACGATCGGTCCCGCCGCCGAGGCGAGGACGCCCGGCCAGGTCTGGTCGTTGTCGCGCTTGAGGTTGAAGACGACGGTCTTGTCGTCGGGGGTCTCGACCGATTCGAGTCCGCCGAGGAGGGACGACGGTCCGTTGGGGTCCTGGATCTTGATCTGCCGGTCGAAGGAGAACTTCACATCCGAGGAGGTGAGTTCGTTGCCGTTGGCGAACTTGAGGCCGTCCTTGAGCTTGACCTCGTACTTCTTCGGATCCGTGAAGTCCGCCGACTCCGCGATCGACGGGTTGAGCTCGGCGGTGCCGGGCTTGTAGGCGAGGAGGAACGGGTAGACCTGCTGCTCGACGAGAGAGGTGCCGTTGTCATACGCTCCGGCCGGGTCGAGGACGGTGACCTTGTCCGTCGTGCCCACCGTGAGGACGCCGCCGTCCTCGCCGCCGCCTCCACCGCCGGTGGTCGAGGTCGAGCATGCCGAGAGAAGCAGGGCGCCGGCCGCAGCGATGGCAGCGACCTTGATGCCGGTTCGACGTTTCATTGTGATCCTGTTCTGTCACATGTGCTCTCCGTGTCGTCTTTGCTCGGAGAGATCCGCGTCACATCATACGGATTCCGTCCCAGATAGTGAACCAACGGCCTCGCGGAGAGGGATACTGAGACCGTTTCGCAACCAAGAGTTTCCCGGATTGTCGGGCCTCACCGGCCAATTTGCGTCCCAGCTCACAATGGGCTTCACTTATGAGGTGGCTCACAGCGAAGCCACAACCTTCTTTCGAAGTGAGCGCTTCGAGTCGGGAGCCCGACTCGCGCAGCCAGCACCAACGCACGCATCAACGATTGGAAGAACGTGTCCGCAGTCATCGAATGGATCAACGGGATCATCTGGTCCTCGTGGCTTGTCTACCTCTGCCTCGGCGCAGGCGTGTACTTCACGATCCGCTCCCGCGCCGTCCAGATCCGCAAGGTCAAGACCATCTTCACCCAGATGTTCCGCGGCAAGAGCTCCGAGGACGGCGTCTCCTCGTTCCAGGCTCTCTCGATGTCGCTGGCCGGACGCGTCGGCGTCGGCAACATCGCCGGTGTGGCGACCGCGATCGGCTTCGGCGGACCCGGTGCCGTCGTGTGGATGTGGATCTCCGCCCTCCTCGGCGCTTCGACCTCCTACGTCGAGTCGACCCTGGGCCAGACCTACAAGGAGAAGGACCCGAAGACCGGTGAGTACCGCGGCGGTCCCGCCTTCTACCTCGAGAAGGCCTACGAGCTGACGCGCTTCGGAAAGTTCTTCAAGGTCTACGGCTTCGTCTTCGCCGCCGTCACCGTCCTCGCGATGTCCTTCCTCCTTCCGGGCGTCCAGTCGCGCGCCATCGGCGGCGCCGTGACCAACGCGTGGAACCTGCCGACCTGGGTCACGGCGCTTGCCCTCGTCGTCATCATGGCCTTCATCGTCATCGGCGGCGTCAAGCGCATCGCGCACTTCGCGTCGCTGGCCGTGCCGTTCATGGCCGTCATCTACATCCTCGCGGCCATCGCGGTGACCTTCATCAACGCCGACCAGATCGTGCCGGTCCTCCAGCTCATCTTCACCTCCGCCTTCGGCATCGACTCGGCTCCCGATGCGGCCTTCGGCGGCATCATCGGCCTCGCCGTCCAGTGGGGAGTCCAGCGCGGCATCTACTCGAACGAGGCCGGTCAGGGCACCGGTCCCCGGTGGTGTCATAGCGTCGAAGCAACACTCCCGGTCGGCGGGGGTCTGATCGGTGGAGTGTGCAGATGGCGCGGGTGGGGTTGTCGTTCAGCGACAGGTCGGAGATCTCGGCGGCCTCGAAAGCGGGCTGGTCGGTGCGGAGGATCGCCCGTCACCTGGGGCGTTGCCCGTCGGTGATCTCGCGGGAGCTTCACCGGAACTCGACGAAGACCCGCGGCTACCAGGCCGTGACCGCAGACGTCAGAGCGCAGCGTCGGCGAGCTCGCCCGCAGCAGCGGAAGGTCGCGGGGGATCCGGTGCTGCAGGCGAGGGTGGACGCCGACCTGGCCGCGTCCTGGACGCCGAACGAGATAGCGGGCCGGTTGCGTCTGGAGGCGACAGACCCGACCGTTGAACGCATGGCGAACTCTCCTGACGCACGCGGCCGAACCGTCTCCGGTGAGGCTATCTACCAGTACATCTACGCAATCCCGAAGGGTGAGCTCGCCCGCAAGGGCATCTTCCTGCAGTCCAAGCGGACCAAGCGCCGACCACGTACGACCGGGCGGACGCGCGGTGGCCCAATCGTAGGTATGGTCCCGATCGCGGAGCGAGGTGAGGACGCCGCCCAGCGTCGGGTGCCGGGGCACTGGGAGGGTGACCTGATCATCGGGAAGAACGGCACCTCGTGCGCGGCGACGCTGGTGGAGCGGATGAGCGGGTTCACCGGGCTGCTGGCCCTGCCCTCGAAACACGCCGAGCCAACCGCTGACGCGGTCATCGAGTTTTTCAACGACCTGCCCGAGATGATGAAGGCATCGTTGGCGTGGGACCAGGGCAGCGAGATGGCCCAGCACGCGAAGGTCTCCCTGGCCACGGCGATGCCGGTCTACTTCGCCGATCCCCACTCGCCCTGGCAGAGGCCCAGCAACGAGAACACGAACCGGCTCTACCGGGAGTATCTGCCCAAGGGCACGGTGATCCCCGATCACCAGCCCTACCTCACCACCATCGCCGAGGAGATCAACAATCGACCCCGCCGCCGACTGGGCTATCTCACGCCCACCGAGGCATTCGCTCGACTGCTCGCCGGCGAGCCCCATGTTGCTTCGACGCCTTGACATCGCC
>NZ_SJXG01000056.1:0-156307 GCF_012027885.1 Brevibacterium sp. LS14 | reverse complement strand
GGCTCTTCGTAATTGAGAGTGTAGATCGGTGATTCCAGGACACGGCGAGTCGCTGCGCGGATAGACGTCGAGGTCTTCCGATGATGGAAGTTCTCACACAATCCATCCGAAAGACCTCGACGTGGCCAAGCCTACTTTCTCGACCCCTGACCTCACGACATTCTGCCGACTCGACACCCTCGATCTGACCTGCACCGGCCAAAACATCACCGGGCACAAGGCGATTCTGGAATGCCGGCCCAACACTGCTGATGACTGGTGCCGTCGGTGCGGTGGCCACGGGATCGTTCGCGATACCGTCGTCCGCCGTCTGGCCCACGAACCTTTCGGCTACCGACCAACCACGCTTCATCTTCGCCTCCGCCGTTACAAATGCGTCGAGTGTGGCCGCGTCTGGCGTCAAGACGCCACAGCCGCGGCACCACCACGAGCGAAGATCTCGCGAACCGGCCTCGACTGGGCGTTGCGTGCCCTCGTCATCGATCACGACACCGTGTCCGTCATCGCTGCGAAACTCGCAGTGTCCTGGCACACCGCGAACTCCGCCGTCCTCGCTGAAGGTCAGCGGTTGTTGATCAACGACCCGACTCGTTTCGACGGGGTCAGCGTCATTGGTGTCGACGAGCATGTATGGCGGCATACCCGGCGTGGCGACAAGTACGTCACCGTCATCATCGACCTCACCCCGATCAGCGAGGGAACAGGCTCGGCACGTCTGCTCGACATGGTGGCTGGCCGTTCGAAGCAGGTGTTCAAACAATGGTTGAAAGACCGACCGAAAGACTGGCGTGAGGGCATCGACGTCGTCGCGATGGACGGATTCTCCGGCTTCAAAACAGCCTCAGCTGAGGAGCTGCCCGACGCTGTCGAAGTCATGGACCCCTTCCACGTCGTCAAACTCGCCGGTGATGCCCTCGACGAGGTACGTCGCCGAGTTCAGCAAGAGACAACCGGCCATCGCGGACGAGCAAAGGACCCGTTGTACCGGGCAAGAAGAACTCTGCACACGGGCAGCAGCTTACTCACGACCAAGCAGCAGGAAAGAATCGCGAACCTCTTCGCTGACCCGAACTTCACCGAAGTCGAAGTCACCTGGGCCGTCTACCAAGACATTGTCAGCGCCTACCGAACCGCGGACCGCAAAGAGGGCAAGAGACTCTTGCAAACGGTCATCGACGCCCTGACAACGAATCTGCCATCCGAACTTGTCGAGCTCAAACGGTTAGGACGAACGTTGAAGCGTCGAGCTGCTGATGTGCTCGCGTTCTTCACCCGACCGGGAACGTCGAACGGTCCCACTGAAGCGATCAACGGCAGACTCGAGCATCTACGCGGGTCCGCGCTGGGATTCCGCAACCTCACGCATTACATCGCGAGGTGTCTGCTCGAGTCCGGTGGCTTCAGACCGGTTCTACACTCTCAATTACGATGAGCCGGTTTGCCCTTGAACACGTACTCTCTCCACCCGTCGGTGCCCGAAGGGTCGAGGGTGCCCTCGATCGCGATCTCGTGGCGGACCTCGGACATCGACCCGAACGCGCCGTAGGCGTTGCCGAGCCCCCACCGGTTGAAGTGCGCGTTCATCAGCTGCCGCGACGAGAAGAGGTTGCGCAGCGCGGGAACGTTGAGCACGCACTGCCACACGACGAACGCGATGATGAGGAGGACCCACCACAACGGGGAGGTCAGGGTGTCAGCGGGAGTGCCGGTTGCCTCGGCGAGGGAGGCCTCGTCCACCCGGCGAACGGCGGCGTCGATGCCCCACTCGGGCCACGGACCCCCGACGATCCAGCGGAAGAACGAGTCGCTGATCCCCGCGCACGCGAGGAGGATCGTCGCCCAATTCAGCCACGCATAGTTGCCGGTGATGACGAGCGCGAGCTGGGTGATGATGATCGCCATGGCCGCGAACGACGCGATCGGCTGGGGGAGGAAGAGCAGCCACGGCGCGATGAGCTGGACGATGTGGCTGCCGAGGGTCTCGCCCTTGTGCCACCACGTCGGCATGAGGTGGGCGGTGCGGCTGAGCGGATTCGGCATCGGCTGGGTCTGATGGTGGTAGTTCATCGCGGTGAGATCGCGCCATGAGCTGTCGCCGCGCATCTTGATCATCCCGGCACCGAATTCGACGCGGAGGGTGAACCAGCGCAGCAGGAGGATCATGAGCAGCGGCGGGGCGACCGCGTGCGATCCGAGGAAGCCGACGAGGAATCCGGCCTCGAGCAGCAGGCTCTCCCAGCCGAAGCCGTAGAAGCGCTGGCCGATGGACGAGATCGAGAAGTAGAACCACCACATCGTCAGGAACACCGGGATCGGCACCCACGCAGGACCGGCCTGGGGGAGACCGACGATGACGGTGACCGCGAGGACCATGCCGAGGGCGCAGACGATCCGCAGGTTACGGTCGGAGTACGGAGTGCGCGACCACCGGAAGAGACTCGGTGCCTGCTTCGCGGTGGTGAGCGCGAGGAAGCGCGGCGCCGGCAGCAGACCCTTCTCGCCGAGGAGGGCCGGGAACTCGTTCCACGCGTTGAGGAAGGCGATGAGGAAGAGGACGGCGAAGCCGCGTTGGAGGATCTCGCGGGCGATCGTGTAGTCGGGCGCCTCGAGCAGGACGAGCAGTGCGCCGACGTCCATCGTCTCCTCCTTCCCGCCGAGGCGGTCGCCGTCGCCGCCCGCAGGCTCGGTTGCCGCAGCCGCGACGCCCCTCACTTCCGACTATGGACCGATTCTGTGATGTGGGCAACAGCGGGAACCGCTATCCTCTGGTCTACGGCGCGAACCCGTGTCGAAGCACGTCGGCTTGCCGCGACCTCGGTCGCAGAGCCGCCGGGCTGGTTTCCCCACAGCACCCAGGAGGCATCATGAGCGATCACCCGCAGAAGACGAAGGAGGCCATCCTCGGCCATCCCGCTCCGCGAGACATCGAGTGGAAGCACTTCATCACGATGTGGGAGAACTACGCCGACAAGGTCGAGCAGGAGTCGGGCGATCGTCTCGCGGTGGACATGAACGGCCACCGCGTCGTCTTCCGCCGTCAGCACGACGGACTCGTGAGCATCGAGGACATCGAACGCGCTCGCCACCTCTTCGCCTCCCACGAGAGCACCGAAGGCCAGGGGCACCTCTTCGTCGTGACGATGACGGACGAGGACGCCCGCTTCTACGACTTCTACCTCAGCGCCCACGACGTCGAGGTCGACCAGCACAAGCATGAGAAGAACCCCGACTCGCGCGGGCACCACATGCGCACGGTGGAGAAGAAGACCGGTCGTGACGACAAGAAGGACCTCGACCGGTTCTTCGACGATCTCGTCACCGAGATCGATAAGGAGGCTTCCGGTCGCGACTTCGTCCTCCTCGGGCACGGCACGGGTACGTCGAACGCCGCCGAGGAGTTCGAGAAGTTCCTCGCCCTCCGGCATGAGCCGCTCCACGAGCACGTCATCGCCTCCGGGGTCATCGACCTCAGTGCCGCGGGTCTTCCCGAGATCGAGAAGAAGGCTCAGGAGCTCGCCGGGCGGTGAGTCCCAGGGCGGTTCGGTGAACGCCTCGGGGACTCCGCGGGCGGTGACTCCCAGGGCGGTTCGGTGAACGCAGTGAGAATCCTCTCCGTCCCTGTTCACAACGGCAGTTTTCACAAGTAGCCTGTCAGCATGGCGGCTCGTTCCACGGGGGACGACGCTGACCCGCACACCACTCGAGAGATGACGCGGGTGCCGCCGAGGGCAAGTGACATCAAGGAGGAATCATGACAGAGTCCAACTTCGATCCCAACGAGAACGAGGGCCCGGCCGACGGCGGCGCCGCAGGCCAGCCCGGTGTCCACGACGGCGGTGCTGACGGTGGAGCGGAAGGTCCCGCGGACGGCGGTGCTTCGGGTCAGCCCGGTGTCCACGATGGCGGTGCCGACGGTGGTGCCGAAGGTCCCGCGGACGGCGGCGCCTCAGGTCAGCCCGGTGTCCACGACGGTGGCGCCGACGGTGGAGCGGAAGGTCCGGCCGATGGCGGCGCCGGCGGCACCCAGGGCGTCCACGACGGCGGCGCCGACGGCGGTGCCGAAGGTCCCGCCGACGGTGGAGCCTCGGGTGAGCCGGGTGTCCACGACGGTGGTGCCGACGGAGGAGCCGACCGGCTTTGAGCACGTTCTCCCCTGATCTCCGACACCCCGGCGTCGACAACGGCGCCGGGGTGTTGGAATCACGCCTCATCGACATTCCCCGCACGACGTTCGCCGATGACTACTGGGGCAGGCGCGCCCTGCTCAGCCGTGGTGTCAGCGACTTCTCCGACCTGTTCTCGGCCGACGCGGTCGACGAACTCATCTCCGCACGAGGACTGCGGTCCCCGTTCCTTCGGGTCGCCAAGGACGGTGCGACCCTTCCGACCTCGTCGTTCACCTCTCCCGCCGGTGTCGGAGCGACGATCGGCGACCAGCTCGACGACACCCGCCTGTGGCGTCAGTTCCATGACGGTGCGACCCTCGTCCTCCAGGCGCTGCAGCGGACCTGGGAGCCGATCGGGGCCTTCTCCTCGGCGCTGAGCGAGGAGCTCGGCAACCCGGTCCAGGCGAACGCCTACATCACTCCGCCCCAGAACCAGGGCTTCGACGACCACTACGACGTCCATGACGTCTTCGTCCTCCAGATCCAGGGGACGAAGCGCTGGGTCATCCACGAACCGGTCTTCGACTCGCCGCTGCGCGACCAGCCGTGGACGGACCGCCGTGAGGCCGTCGGTCGGGCCGCCGCGACAGAGCCGGCGATCGACGCGGTCCTCGAACCCGGCGATGCCCTCTACCTGCCTCGCGGATGGCTCCATGCGGCCACGGCTCAGGGCGAGGTCTCGATCCATCTCACCCTCGGCATCCACAACTGGACCCGCTTCGCGGTGGCCGAACAGCTCGCCCAGGTCGCGCTCGCACACCTCCAGGATGACCCGGCGATGCGCGCGAGCCTGGCGCTGGGGGAGTCCCGCCCCGACGCGGACGTGCTCGAGCGCATCAAACAGGCGATGATCGCCGCCGTGACCGAGGCCGACCCGACCGCAGGCATCGACCGCACCCGGCGATCGCAGGCCCGTCCCGCACCACTCGGCCCCCTCGCCCAGCACGAGGCGATGAAGTCGCTGAGCGGAGACACCCCGCTTCGGCTTCGGGCGGGCCTCGACCCGACGCTCAGCGGCGAGCGCCTGCACACGCGCATCGGCTGGTTCGACTTCACCGCCGACGACCTCGCGGCCGTGCGCGCCCTTCTCGACGGCGCCCCACGTTCGGTCGATGAGATCGGACGCCCCCTGGCCGAACGGCTGCTGGCCGCCGGCGCCCTCGTCCCTGCCCTCGTCTGAGCGTGTGAACTCCCGACCGGCCCGGAACCAGCAGCACCGAGGATGAGCAGACGACGATGACGCAGGCCTTCCGCTGTTCGAACGCCGCCCGGGACCGCGGCGACGGGATCGTCGGCACCGCGCCGATGGGCACGTTCTGGGTGCTCATCGAGCATCGCGGGGGCTGGCCGCTCAACGGCTTCGAGGGCCTCGACATCGACTGGCGCGTCCGCTCCGAGGTCTTCTACGCCGCGCAAGCGCTGCGCGCGCGGATCCTCCTCATCCGCCGTCCCGGCCGGCGCACGCGCGGCGGTCCCGGCGTCTGGGGTGTCATGCACCTCGCCGGACCGGGGCGCCTTCACCAGATGTGGGGGTCGTGGGACGACGACTCCGATCTCCTCGAGATCGTCGGCGCCCTGGAGGCGATCCGGAACCGACCCGCGGAGTCGACTCCGGGTGCGATCCCTGAGGCACCCTTCGCCGAGGCGGTCGACCTCCCCTCCGTCGAACTCGACGAGACGTACGACGCCGGGCTCCTGCCCCCGGTCGTCCTCGTCTGCGCGCACGGTCAGCACGATGTCTGCTGCGCCGTGCGCGGCAGGCCCGTGGCCGCAGTCCTCGCCGAGGAGTGGCCCGACCTCGTGTGGGAGTGCACGCACGTCGGCGGTGACCGGTTCGCCGCGAACATCCTCGTCGTCCCCGACGGCGTCTACTACGGCAACCTCGACGAGGAATCTGCGCTCGACGTCATCTCCGGCCACCTCGCCGATGAGATCGACGGGTCTCACCTGCGCGGATACACCGACCTCAACTCCCTCGAGCAGGTCGCGGTCGCGGCCGTCCTCGAGCATGCGGGACCGGCCGGACGCTTCGACTACGCGATCGGTGCGACCACCTCGGCGGGTGGGGTGTGGACGGTGAGGGTCGAGGGCACACGACCTGAGTTGGGATCCTTCGACGTCGTCATCGGGGTGAGCCGGTCGGCCCCGAACTTCCTCACCTGCCGCGGGGTCGAACGGGCGGTGGCCAACGTCTTCACCGTCACCGAGGTGAGGCCCGCCGGCGCGACCTGAGCCGGCGCATCGCCTCTTCCGCAGTCTCGACGACGACTGCCGGGCTGACTCGGCGACGCCGTGCTCGACCCACCGACCGACCGCCTCGGCGGAGGACGATCCGCTACGCTGAGCCCATGCGTGCAGGCGAAGTGTCCGAGGTCAGCCAGGACTACCTCAAGGCGATCTGGTCAGCGCGCGAGTGGGGCGGGGACCCGATGACGGCGACCGAGCTCGCCCAGCGCTTCGGCACGACGAAGGCCAACGTCACCGAGGTCCTCAAGCGGCTCGACGAGCTTGGCCTCATCCACCGGGTGCCCTACCGTCCGCCCGAGCTCACTGCCGCGGGGGAGACGATCGCCGTGTCGATGGTTCGGCGCCACAGGCTCATCGAGACGTTTCTCGTCGAGTCGCTCGGCTACAGCTGGGACGAGATCCACGACGAAGCCGAGTCCCTCGAGCACGCCGCCTCCGACCTCCTCATCGACCGGATCGACGAGTTTCTCGGGCACCCCGCCGCGGATCCGCACGGGGACCCGATCCCCGGCCCCGACGGTGCCGTCGAGTCACATAGGACCTCGCTCCTCCTCGCCGAGGCGGACCCGGGCACGTACGTGGTGCTGCGAGTTTCCGACGCCGATCCGGAGATGCTTGCGATCCTCGCCGAGGCGGGACTCCGCCCAGGTGCCGCCGTTATGGTCGTCCCCGGTGCAGGTGAGGGCATGGTCGCGGTCGCCGTCGACGGCGGCGCACCGACCGAGATCGAGTCGGCGGCCGCCTCGGCGGTCTATCTGTCCTAGGGAATCAGTTGTCGCTCAGACGATTCCGTCCTCTTCGGCATCCGCATCGGTCGACCAGAACCGCGGGTCGTGGTCTTCGACAGTCGTCCCGCAATCGACGCAGGTTCGGAACTCGATGGTGCCGTCATCATTGAGTGGGCCCGGGCTGAGGCTGCTGGACTCATTGCAACTCGGACACCAGCCGTTGATGTACCGGTGGATATGCGAACCGATATTCGACACCATTTCTGCTCCAAGATCATCAGACAGCGAAGTGTTCTCGTCAGCATAGTCGGCGGATGGGTGGCGACCTGTAGGTCATTCTGCCTTGGGCTCGTGCCGTGGGTACCGCCCGGAGGCGGTGAACACTGCGGCGATGCGAGCATCTGCAGCCTCGTCCCCATCGGTGAGGTTCGTGTGCCGGCCCGCGCGCATCGACGTTCGATGAATTCGCAGGAACCACCCGACGTGCCGTCGCGAGACGGGAGTAGGCTCGCAGTCACCAGCCGACGAGAGCGCCGGCTCCGGATGTAGAGGAGCAGCGAACATGGCAAGAACAGTGGCCGACGACCTGTGGGGAATGCTCATCGACGCAGGCGTCGAACGGGTCTACGGCATCGTCGGAGACGCACTCAACCCGACGATCGACTCCCTTTCCCGACACCCGCAGATCGAGTTCATCCACGTCCGCCACGAGGAGTGGGGCGCCTTCGCCGCCTCGGCGGACGCCCAGCTCAGCGCGGGGCCCGTCGTCGTCTGTGGGACCGCGGGACCCGGCGTCACCCATCTGCTCAATGGTCTCCTCGACGCCCTCCACGAACAGGCTCCGGTCATCGCGATCGCCGGTGATGTCGAGACGAGCATCATCGACACCGATGCCGTCGAGGAGATCAGCCCGTACGACCTCTTCCGCACCGCCTCCCTCTATACCGGGCGCGTCGTCAGCCCCGAACAGTCGCGGGCCGTCTTCCAGCAGGCGATCACGATCGCCACCGAGGACCTCGGTCCCACCGTCATCGCCCTGCCCGGCGACGTCGCCAGCGCGAAGTCGCCCTTGGACGCACCGCCGAAGTACACGCCCTCGCGCCGTTCCGTGCTCACCCCACGCGATGAGGACGTCCGCGCGGTCGCCGACCTCATCAACTCCCGCGAGAAGATCTTCCTCTTCGGCGGCAACGGCACCGAGCACGCCGCTGACCTCGTGCAGGAGCTCTCCGACAAGGTGAGTGCCCCGGTCGGGTACACGCTCAAAGGCAAGAACTGGCTCGAGGCAGGCAACCCCAACGCCGTGGGCATGACTGGGCTCCTCGGCTACGGGGCGGCCAACGACTGCATCAAGCACGCCGACGTCATGGTCATGCTCGGCGCCGACTTCCCGTTCCCCGGGTTTCTCGACCGCGGGCATGCGAAGGTCGTCCAGGTCGACAACCTGGCCTCCCACCTCGGGCGTCGTGTCGCGCTCGAGATGGGTGTGCCCGCCGATGTGCGGGCCTTCCTCGAGAAGCTCCTGCCGCTCGTCGAACGGAAGTCCGACGACGAGTTCCTCCGCACCGCACAGAAGACGACCGAGGGCTGGACCAAGCGGCTGCGGCACTACGTCGACGGGGGAGAGAAGCGCTCGCCGATCCGCCCCGAGTACCTCGCCTCGCTGCTCGACGAGCTCATCGACGAGGACGCGATCGTCACCGCCGACACCGGCACCTCAGTGATCTGGGTCGCCCATCAGATGAGCTTCGGCGGCGACCGGATCCAGTTGGGCTCGTACTCGTGGGCCTCGATGGCCGACGCCTCCCCGTATGCGTTCGGCGCGACGAAGGCGGTGCCGGGCCGTCAGGTCATCGCGTTCTGCGGTGACGGGGGATTCTCGATGCTCGGCCTCGGCGATCTCCTCACCGAACGCCAGCACAGGTCCCCGATCGTCCACGTCGTCCTCAACAACGAAGAGCTCGACTTCGTCAACATCGAACAACAGGAAGCCGGCTTCCGGCCCTGGGGCACGGGCTTCCCGGCGGCGAACTATGCGGCCATCGCCGAAGGCTTCGGGGTCAAGGGCATCCGGTGTGAGGACCCTGCCCGCCTGCGCGACCAGCTCACCGAGGCGCTCGCGCACAGGGACGGGCCCGTCGTCGTCGATGTCGTCGTCGACAAGCGCGCGCTCGCGCTGCCGTCGACGGTCGACGCCGAGCTCGTCGGGAAGTTCACGCTCAGCGTCTTCAAGCGCGCACTCCACGGTGAGATCCCCGAGCTGTGGGAAGAGGCGAAGGACAACATCCGCCTCCTGTGACGATCATTCGCCGCTGAGCGGATTCATCGCCGAGGTGGACTCGTCATCGCCGTCGATCGGTCGGTCGGGGGATGGAGCGCCGAGGTGGGGCGACCGCGAACGGCCGACCCACCTCGGCGGATTCACTCACCCCTGTCGGCGGGGCAGGTTCCACCGCGGCTGCGGCTGACTCTTCTTCCCGTGCTGGGGCATGTAGCCGCGCTCGGCCTGCAGGTGGGCCTTGTCGTGGCTCTTCGCCGAGGTGTCGACTCCCGGGATCGGGGCGTCGAGCCGAGCGGCCGGCTTCTCGACGCCGACGATCGGCAGCTCACCGGTGATGACGGGCTTGTCCTTCGTCTGAGCGTTCTTCTTCGCACCTTTGTCGTTGCGCATTGTCTCTTCCTTTCCTCGTGCCTTCTCCGGCGTGGTGGTGGTCCTCTGCGTCCGGCGTCCGGTCGGTCGTCCGGCCGGTGTCGCAGGGCTGCTGGCAGACAGGGCGGTGTAGAGCCCGGCCCACTGTTCGGGGGTGAGTTCGCGGGGCAATGCGTCTCCTCTGATGTGATGGCGGTCCATGGTCGATTGCAGTCGTCGTCGGTCGGTGAGCTTCAGGTGGGTGAGGATTCCTTTCATTCCGCGTCCGCGACCGGTGAAGGCCGCGTGGACGAACTGCTGGTAGGAGGACCGGTCCCGGTGGGGAACCAGCCCGGTCGGGAGGCGGTCGACGGTGAGGATGCCGCCGTCGACGCTCGGCTTCGGGGAGAACGCGTGGGCCGGGACCCGCTCGATGAGGTGGAAGTCGAACCAGGGGCTCCACTGCGCGGTCATCATCGTCGCCCCGCCCACTCCGGCGCGTTTGCGTGCGACCTCCCACTGGGTGAGGAGCACCGCTGTGCGCCACGTGCGAGCGCGCAGCAGTCGCCGGAGGATGGGCGTGGTGAGGTGAAAGGGCAGGTTGCCGACGACCACCTCGGCGTCGAACCGGGTTCTCAGAGCATCGGCGTGCTCGACTCGTGCGCGGGGGAATCGGTGTGAGAGTTCACTGATCCTCGTCTCGTCGATCTCCACGAGGGTGAGCGGCCTGCCGAGCCGGTAGAGCTCGGCGGTCACGGCACCCGCGCCGGGTCCGATCTCGAGGATCGATCCCGCGGTGGCGCGGGTGAGACTGACGATCGTGGCGATGTGGCTGTGGTCGCGGAGGAAGTTCTGGCCGAGTTCCTCTCGGCCGCCGGCCCGCGAATGCGGACGCTGGGAATGGGGTCGCATGGCGTGGTGCTCCAGGAATTGGATGGAGAGCACCCGAGGCTGCGGAATGCGAAGACACTGGTGAGATGCCGGGATCCGACCGTGATGGCGGGATCGGACAGTGTGTCTTCGGTGGTTGCCGCGTCGCCCGGATGCCGATGACTATCCGGGAGGACAGCGCGCAACTGCGTGATCGGTGACAGTCCGACCCGAGAGAGGATCGGGGTTCCTGTTCAGGTCGCGACGGGTATGAGTGCCGACGCGGTCAGCTCCGGCTGAGGGCGATGCTCAGCGGCTGAGGAAAGATCGAGGAACGTGCGCGCTGTCAGGCGCGGCGGTCACGGATGTAGAAGTTGAGCGCAGTCATTGCGCCGCGATTCAATGTTCCCATGAGCGCCAAGGTAGCACAGGTGGCCGCGCGCGGGCCAGGGTTCGCGCGAAGTTCGTCGGGCTGAGCCCCGGTGCCCGCTGAGCCGGTACCGTGCATGCAGTTGCCCGCTGAGCCGGTGGCCGCCGGCCGGCGTTCGCCGAGGGGACCAGGCGGGCGCGAGGGGACCGTCCCGGAGCGGTCCCCTCGCCGTTACGCGGTCCGCTCGGCCATCCCGCCGCCGGCCGCCCCGCCGTCAGCGCCGTCACCGACCCCTGCGTCCGCGGCAGCGAGGTTGAGCTGCCACGACACTCCATACCGGTCGTTGAGCCACCCGAAGGGCCCGAACCCGTAGTCGCCCAGCGGCATAAGCGCGTGCCCACCCCCGCCGAGGAGGCCGGTCCACAGCCGGTCGAGCTCGGCCTGCGACGTCGCCCGGTAGAAGAGCGAGAGGGCCGGGGTGAACCCGAACCCGTGCGGGACGGGACTGTCGATGATGTTGACCTGCGTGCCTGCGATCGCGAACGTGGCGAGGCGGACTCTGCCGTCCATCGCCGGGTTCTCGGGCCCGTACCGGTCGATGAGGACGACCTCGCCGCCGAAGAGGTCGACGTAGAAGTTCAACGCCTCCTCGGCGCGCCCGTTCTCGAACATGAGGAACGGTGAGAGCTGCTGGATCCCTGACATGATCTGTCCCTTCGCCGAGGTGGTCTCCGCCTGCCGCAGGTCGCGCGGCAGGCGTGTCGGTGGCTATTCGATGACTTCTCCGCGGATGGTCTCGCCTCCGCCGTCGTCGCGGCGGGTGAAGCGCGGGTCCGCGGCCATGCGCGACTCGAGCGCGCGCAGCCGGCTGCCCACCCAGATGAGCGCAAGGCCGACGACGGCGATGAAGATCGAGAGAGTGACGATGAGGGCGGTGATGCCCGTCTGCGGGGAGAAGAGGAACACCATGCCGAGGACGATGCCGGCGACGGCGATGACGGTGATGAGCCACCACGCGCGCACGCCCATCTGCCGGACGAAGAGTGAGATGCCGATGCCGAAGACGCTGAGCGCGATGATGGCGAGCCCCGCGAGGACGGTGACGACGGCGGCGAAGAGCATCGGGGCGAGGAAGACGACGGCCGCGAAGACGATCATGAGCACCGACCGGAGGACGAGCGCGCCCGAGCGTCCTCCGCGCGGGGCGAGGACGAGCGAGGTGACGGCGATGAGCGCGACCCAGCAGGCGAAGATGCGGGCGACCACCTCGGCGGTGGCATGCGGCCAACCCAGCATGAGGACTCCGACGAGGAAGGCGATGACCCCGTTGACGATCACGACGGTTCCGGTGCGTTTGAGTTCCATGGACCAAGCCTAGTCAGCGGGAATGGAAGGAGGCTGAGCACCGGCCCTCGCGAAGCTCACGTCGGCTGCTTGCGCTCCCGATTGCGGGCGCTGCGGCGCTGGGTCCGCGGCGTGACTGTGGTGGGGATGCCCACCTCGGCGGGGCTGACCGCATGCCACGGTGTCCGCGGGCTCGACGCCGGCCCCATCGTCGCCGGCCGGGGGACGTCGGGGGTCTCCGGCATCTGCGGCGTCCCGGGCATCTGCGGGATGTCGGAGACGGGGACCTCTGGCTGCCCGGTCGGCCGGGCGGGCGGTGCCGGGCGGTCGGCGGAATCGTCGAGCCATGGCAGGTCGACGTCGAGTCCGTCGGTGCGCTCTTCGTCGGGCGCGGAATCCGCGAGCGCCCGGACGACCGAATCGAGGTCGTCGAGGGAGAGCTTCGCGGCCTCCATGAGGTGGGCCACATCGAGGTCGGGGACCGCCTCGGCGAGGCTGTCCGACCCGCCACCCTGCCGGGCACCCGCAGCACCCGCGGCACCCTGCCCGGATCCCGTTGCTCCCGCGGGTGACTGCGGGGTATTCGCCTCGAGGAACCGGAGGAGTTCGACGGGGAAGGGAAGGACGAGGGTCGAATTCCGCTCCGAGGCGACCTCGACGATCGTCTGGAGCAGGCGCAGCTGGAGGGCTGCCGGGGTGTCGGCCATGGCGCCCGCCGCCTGCGAGAGCTTGTTCGACGCCTGCAGCTCACCGTCGG
Organism: Brevibacterium sp. LS14; assembly: GCF_012027885.1. NCBI lineage: Bacteria > Bacillati > Actinomycetota > Actinomycetes > Micrococcales > Brevibacteriaceae > Brevibacterium > Brevibacterium sp. LS14. The sequence goes on along the minus strand of NZ_SJXG01000056.1, from coordinate 143,196 downwards.
CGATGATGATGCGTGAGCGGCGTTCGCGTTCGGCCTCGGCTTGGCGGGACATCGAGCGCTTCATCGCCTCGGGCAGGGCGACGTCCTTGATCTCGACGCGGTCGATGTGGATGCCCCAGTCGACGGCGGGACTGTCGATCATGATCGCCAGACCCTGGTTGAGGCGCTCCCGGTTGGTGAGCAGATCGTCGAGTTCGCTCTGCCCGATGATCGAGCGCAGCGAGGTCTGCGCGACCTGCCCGACGGCGAGATTGTAGTCCTCGACGTCGACGATCGCCTTCCGGGGGTCGACGACCTTGAAGTAGATGACCGCGTCGACCCGGACGGTGACATTGTCGCGGGTGATGCCGTCCTGTGCGGGGATCGGCATGGTGATGATCTGCATGCTCACGCGTTGGAGTCGATCGGCGAAGGGGATGATCGCGGTGAGCCCGGGCTCCTTCGCCTCGCCTCTGACTCGGCCGAGTCTGAAGAGCACTCCGCGTTCGTACTGCCGGATGATCTTGAGGCTGTTCGCGGCGGTGATGGCGCCGACGGCGACGAGACCGATGAGGATGTAGAGGAACAGCATCACGATCGCCTCCCCTGACGAATGCTGTCCTTACAACGCTAGCACCGGGAGGCGGATTTGCACCCGGCATCTGTGCAATCCTCGGCCGATTGCCGAGTTACCTCAAGATTCCTGCCGCTCCCGGGCGAGGAGGCGCCGACCTGCGGGGTAGGCGGCGAGTTCCGCGGGGAGGCGGACGCGTCGTCCTGAGGCGAAGGTTGCGAGGATCTCGCCGAGGCGGCCCTCCGTGCCGTCGTCGCCTTCGGTCCCAGCTCCGCCGGGAGCCGAATCGCCGGGCGCCTGCTGCCCGGCGGGAGCTGCCTGCCCGCCGGGTTCGAGTCCGATCCGGCGCAGGGTCTGCTTGGCGACGGGGACGGGGGAGTCGAAGAGGGTGATCGCGCCGGCGCGGGCCGCGGTGATCCGGTCGGCGACGAGACCGTAGTGCGTGCAGCCGAGGACGATCGTCTCCATCCCCGGGTCCATCTGTGACAGGGCCGCCTCGATCGCGGCGTCGATCGTGGTGACATCGGCGGCGTTGATCGCCTCGGCGAGTCCGGGGCAGGCGATCTGGGCGACGGAGAGGTCGCCGGCGAAGGTGTCGATGAGTGTGCGCTGGTAGGGGCTGCCGGTCGTCGCCGGGGTCGCCCACACCGCGAAGTCCTGCCCGGTGCCGGCGGCCATCTTCACCGCCGGGACCGTGCCGATGACGGGGATCGCCGGTTCGTAGCGGGCGCGCACCGCCTCGAGCGCCTGCACCGAGGCGGTGTTGCAGGCGATGACGATGGCGTCGGGTTCCCATTCGGCGAGCACGGCCGCCGAGGTGAGCACGCGCTCCTCGAGCGCCTGCGGGCTGAGGCTGCCGTACGGGGTGTGGTCGGGGTCCATCGCGAGCACGAGGTCGGCGTGCGGGGCGAGGTGGAAGAGCGCGTCAGCGGTGCCGAGGAGCCCGAGACCCGAGTCGAGGAGTCCGATGCGGGTCATGAGCGCTCGGTGTCCTCGTCAGAGGCGTCATCGTCGGCAGTCACCGGCTTCGAGCGCGGGTGCGCGAACTCCCTGATCTCCTTGAGATGCGCTTTGGTCAGACCGTGGGCGAAGTCGGGGGCGATGATCTTCAGGCGCTGCGCCGAGTACCTCTCCGTGAAGTACTGCCTGGTCACAGGGGCGGCGAGATCGTCGTCGATCCACACCGCGCGCTGGTGGCCGTGCGAGTCGAGCCACTCCTCCATGGCGCGGGCCTTCCACCACTTCTCGGGGTCGTTCGCGTAGCGGTTGTGCGTGTCATCGGGCATCTCGATGACGTCGAAGGAGTTGCGCAGACCGAACTTCGGTTCGAGCTCGGTCTTGCACCGCCTCGACCACGTCGAGAGCCAGACGACGTCGACCTCGTGGGTCTCGACGAGGCGGTCGAAGAACTCGATGACCGCGGGCCGGTAGTGGAGTTCGAAGTCCCAGGCCTGCAGCTTCTTCCGGCCTTCGGTCATGAGACGCAGCTGCGGGACGGGGTAGGAGTTGAGGACGCCGTCGACGTCGAGGAAGACGGTGACATGGCGGGCCTGCCGACGCGCCGAGACCGGCGACGAGGATGCAGCTGCCATCGTTCCTTCCTGAGAGCGGCGGGGGCGACCGGCTAGTCTGAGCCCAGGTCGACGTTCGATCCCAGGATACCGCCCACCAGCCGAGAGGAGTCGGGTCGGGATGTACCGGGAGATCCGCATTCACCGGCTCCACGCCGTCCTCTGGGTCAACGCGCCCGAGGCCGTCGATGCCCAGCCTTCGACGGCGACGATCACCCCCGACGGGTGCATGGATCTCCTCGCCACCGGCTCCGGGGTCGTCATCGCCGGTGCCGACACCGCGGCGCGGACCGTGCCCGCGACCGGGGAGACGATCGCGGGCCTGCGCTTCGATTCGGGGGTGCTGCCGCAGCTGCTCGCGACATCGGCGGCGGAGCTGGCGGATCGTCTCACCCCGCTCGCCGAGGTGGCCCCACCTAAGCGGGTGCGTATCCCCGGTGCCCGCCTCGCCGAGGCGACCTCACCGAGCGTGCGCGTCCGGTCCCTCCTCGGGCTCGCCGAGGATCTTCTCGCGCGAACCGAGATCGATCGTCGCCCGCTCGCGCTCGCCGACGCCCTCGCCGCCCGTGGTGACGGTTCCTCGGTGAGCATCGCCGAGGCGGCCGCCGACTTCGCGTACTCGCCCAGGCAGCTGAGGAGGCTCTCGGCGCAGTGGTACGGATACGGGCCGAAGCATCTCGCGAAGATCCTGCGGTGGCGGCGGGCCCGGGCCCTCATCGACGCAGGACTCACCCGCACCGAGGCCGCGGCGCGGTCGGGGTACTCCGATGCCGCGCACCTGTGGCGCGAGGAGCGGGCGCTGCTGGGGCGATGATCCGGTCGGCGGTGACGCCGTTCAGCTCAGGGCGGCGAAGAGGTCGACCGTGTTGCCGTCCGGGTCGGCGATGACGGCGTAGCGCTGACCTCAGAAGGCATCCCACGGTTCCTTCACGGGTTGAGCGACCGGGGCGGACCCAGCCCCCGGCGATGTGAGCTGGACGAACGTCGCATCGACCGCCTCGGCGCTGGAGCAGTCGAAGGCCAGGGCCATGACATGTCCACCGGTCGGCCGTGTCCATGCCGGGTCGATGCTCAGCATGACGGCCTCGGTGTCGAGGAGGAGGCGGATGGTGCCGGTCGAGAACTCCGTATGCGGAGCCTCCGGCCCGCCGTCGGTGAGGTCGAGGCCGAGCGCGGTGTAGAAATCCACTGCCCGGGCCATGTCTGCGGTGACGATCGAGATCGCGTCGAGTTTCATGGCCTCAGCCTAGGGCGGGGAACCGGTGCGGGCATGAACGAAACGGCCATCCTCGGCGGGGTGCGCCGGCAGGGTTTGCCTTCGGGGTTCGCCTCCGGGTTTCGCTGGGGTAGACGTGCCCTATTCGCTCAGGCCGTCCTCGATCGCGAGGTAGGGCTCGAAGACGGCGCGGATCTCATCGGTGAGCGGGGTCGGGCGCCCGGTCCGACGGTCGATGTGGACGAGGACGACGTCGGAGTCGAAGACCTTCCTCCCGCTCTGCTCGCCGATCGTATTCACCGTGAACGACGAGGTGCCGATGCGCTTGACGCTCACCGTGAGCCTGAGTTCGGGGCCGTACATGACGGGGATGAGATAGTCGATCGACTGGTGGGCGACGAGGAGCCCGCCGCCGGTGATGTGGGTGGCCTTCTCCTCGTGGAGCCAGCGCACGCGGCACTCCTCGATGAGCGTGATCATCCGCGCGTTGTTGACGTGCCCGAGCAGATCCTGGTCGGACCAGCGCACCTCGGGAGAGTACTCGAATGTCTTCACGCCGCACCGCTTCCGTTGTCGAAACTGATCGAACGTTCTACAGTAAATCAGGATGGGCCGAGGAAAGGGAAATCGATGACGATGCCACCGGAGACGGGCACGAGGAGCGCGCCGACGACGGCGACGGACCCGACCGCCTCGGCGTCGGACTCGGGGATGCTCGATGGGGTCCGCGTCCTCGACCTCGGCGGCATCGGGCCGGGTCCGTTCGCGACGATGATGCTCGCCGACCTCGGTGCCGAGGTCATCCGCCTCGACCCGCCTCAGGCCACGGGGGAGGCGATGAACCCCGTCCTCGACCGCGGGAAGAAGTCCGTCATCGCCGACCTCAAGACGTCTGAGGGAATCGCGCTCGCCCGGGCCATCGCTGGGCGTTCGGACATCGTCATCGAGGGCTTCCGGCCGGGTGCTGCCGAACGCCTCGGCCTCGGACCGGGCGACCTCCAGGCGCTCAACCCCGCCCTCGTCTACGGGCGGATCACCGGCTACGGGCAGGACGGGCCGAAGGCGCAGAAGGCCGGCCACGACCTCGGCTACATCGCCTCGACGGGTCTCCTCGCGCAGCTCGGGCGCGCGGACGGTCCGCCCCAGTTCCCGGCCAACCTCCTCGGCGACTTCGGAGGCGGGGGCATGCTCCTCGTCGTCGGCGTCCTCTCCGGGCTCACGAGGGCGCGGGCGAGTGGCGAGGGCACGGTCGTCGATGCGGCGATGATCGACGGCGCGAACCTCCTCTATGCGATGATGCACGGCTTCGCCGCGATGGGCCTGTGGCGCCACGACGCCCGGGGCCACAACCTCCTCGACTCCGGGGCCCCGTTCTACGACGTCTATCCCACCGCCGACGGTCGCCACCTCTCCGTCGCGTGCATCGAGCGGCCCTTCTTCAACGAGTTCGTCCGAGCTCTCGGCCTCGAGGACGAGCTTCCCGAACCGCTCGAGTCCCTCGACCACTGGCAGCCGCAGCACTGGCCGGCCCTGCGCGCGATCATCGCCCCGGCGATCGCTGCGCGCTCCCTGACCGAACTCGAGACCCTCTTCGCCGACCGTGACGCGTGCGTCGAACCTGTCCTCACGATGGCCGAGGCGAAGGCCGATGCCCACAACGTCGCGCGCGGGCTCTTCGCCCCCGACGCCGACGGCGTCGACCAGCCCGCCCCCGCGCCCCGGTTCGCAGGCGCTGGGACCGGGCGGTCGCCTCGGCGGGCACCGCGGATCGGGGACGACACCGCCGAGGTGATCGCAGGTCTCGACCGATGACGACCACGACCCGCCCCGTCCGGACGGTGCGGTAGGGTGAGGGGCGCCGGAGCGCTGAGGCGCGGACGGCTGAACTTTCCCCGACGGAGCTGAGCAGTATGAGCAATGGGACGCAGTCGATCGACCGGGCGGCAGAGATCCTCTCCCTCGTCGTCACCGCGGACGAGCCGATCTCGTACACCGACGTCGTCGAGGCGACGTCGCTGGCCCGATCGACGGTCTCGCGGCTGCTGTCCGCGCTCGAGCGCAACGGCCTCGTCGAACGCAACTCCGCCGGCCTCTACCGCGGGGGATCCCTCTTCGCGACGTACGCCTCCCGCTTCGACCGGGTCGAGACCCTCGTCGCCGCCGCCGACCCGATCCTCCAGCGGGTGAGCGAGGAGACGGGGGAGACCGTCAACCTCGCCGTGCCGAGCTCGAACGCGGTCGTCCAGGTCGCGCAGGTCGATTCGACCTTCGTCCTCGGGGCGACGAACTGGGCCGACGTCACCGTGCCCGCGCACGCCTCGGCGCTGGGGAAGGTGATGTATGCGTTCGGCGCCATTCCCGTGCCCACCGGCCGGCTCGAACGCCTCACCCAGCGGACGCTGGGGTCGCGCAGGGAGCTCATGTCCGACCTCGCCGAGGTGCGCGACCGGGGCTTCGCCGTCGTCCACGAGGAGTTCGAACCGGGCCTCGACGCGCTCGCCGCGCCCGTGTTCGGCACCGACGACCAGGTCGTCGCGGCCGTCGGCATCTCCGGACCGACGATGCGCATCGCCGAGAACCACGACCGGTTCGGCGAACTCCTCGTCGCCGAATCCGGTCTGCTCTCCCGCAGCCTCAAACGCAAGGTCAGCAGCCGGTAGGTCGGTCTCGTCCGCTCTACGCTCTGCTGACGTTATCTAGAATTATCGTGTACTGATAAACCTAGACATCTCCGACTCAGGAGACGATCGACGAGGAGTCGGGGTCACCGAGGAGTTCGAGCTGCTTGCGCCGCCACGCCTCGGTGTCCTTGACCTGGTTGAAGGTGTAGATGTGGAGGCCGGAGACGTCCATGTACGGGTCGGCGAGGACAGGGGAGAGGCGGTCGAGGAACTTCCGCGGGTTGTAGCCGCCGGGCCGAGCCATGCGGGTGAAGGTTCCGGTGTTCTTGCGGAGGAAGCGCGTCGACTCACCGACGCCGATCTTCGCGGCGACCTTGGCGAGCTTGGCGAGCTCGACCTTGCCGGGGATGCCGAGGATGAGGGGCAGTTCGATGCCGCGGGCGCGGACGCGGGCGAGCCACGTGCTCACGACCCCGGGATCGAAGCAGAGGTTGGAGACGATGTGGGTTGCGTAGTCGCGTTTGTCCCACATCGCCTGGACGGTGACGTCGTCGGGGATGAGCGGGTGCGATTCGGGGTACGCGCTCACCCCGATCCGTGAGATCGGGGGCGCCATGCTCGTGAGGTCGACGAGGAGGTCGAGGGCGCTCGCATATCCGCCGGCCGGTGGGGTGGCGTCGCCGGCGGGGACGAAGATCGTGTCGATCCCGGCGTGTCCGATGCGGTCGATGATCTCCGTCAGTTCGGTCCGACCCTGGACCATGCGAGCGGCGATGTGGGGGACGGCGTCGTAGCCGAGGGCCTGGAGCTGCTCGGCCGTGGACAGGGTCGCATCGAGGCCCAGCCCGGCCGATGCGGTGACGGTGATCGTCCGACCTGGGGCGACGTGGTCGGTGATGCGGTCGATGATGCCTGAGGTCGGCAGGATCTCGTAGCGCGCGGAAGTGAGCAGCGAGCCCAGTGCAGAGGCAGACAACAGTGTCTCCTTCCAGCAAGGCAACGTGTGGTGAAGATCGGTTGCGATCCCCCGGCTGAAATTTCCGGCCGGATGTCCTTGCGTCTTCTGTGCCGTCGATTCTACACTCAAACCACCCATAATATGGGAATTGAGTTCCATAATATAGAACTGTGTATGCAGGGGGAACACCATGGACAATAACGTTCCATCCGTTGATCAGAGCGACAGAGCCGTCCCGATCAACCTGAGACAGTCCGGCCCGACCCCAGTGGAAATGCTCATCGACACCCGGGTGCGCAAGTCCCCGTACTGGGAGCTGTCCATGCAGCAGGGCTGCTGGAGGGCCTCGATCTACAACCGCATGTACCACCCGCGCGGCTACATCCCTCGTGAAGAGGGCGGAATGATGGCCGAGTACCAGCCCCTCGTCAATGACGTCACCCTGTGGAACGTCGCCGTCGAGCGGCAGATCCAAGTCAAGGGACCCGACGCCGAGGCGTTCGTCGACTACGTCATCACACGGGATGCGACGAAGATCCCGGTGATGCGAGCCCGGTACGTCATCCTGTGCAACGAGGCGGGAGGGATCCTCAACGACCCGATCCTCCTGCGCGTGGCGGTCGACGAGTTCTGGTTCAGCCTCTCCGACTCCGATCTCATGCTCTGGCTCCAGGGCGTCAACGTCGGCAAGAAGTTCGACGTGACGATCCGGGAGATCGATGTCGCGCCGGTGCAGGTGCAGGGACCGAAGTCCGTCGACGTCATCGCCGGCCTCGTCGGCGAGGAGGCGCGCGAACTGCCGAGCTACGGGCTCATGGACGCCCAGGTCGGCGGCCACGACGTCATCATCTCCCAGACCGGGTTCACCGGCGAGAAGGGGTATGAGATCTACCTCAAGGACGCGACGAAGTACGCCGAGGACATGTGGAATGCCGTGCTCGCCGCCGGCGTGCCCTACAACCTCCGGGTCGTCGCGCCGAGCCACCACAGGCGGATCGCCGCAGGCATCCTCTCATGGGGCCAGGACATGGACTTCGAGACCTATCCGTTCCAGGTCAACCTCGGCTATCAGGTGCCGCGGAAAAAGGAGGCCGACTACATCGGCAAGGAGAGGCTCGAACAGGTCCGTTCCGAGATCGAAGCAGGCAAGCCGCCATACAAGACGCAGCTCGTCGGGCTCGTCGTCGGCGGCAAGCCGATCACCGACTACGCGCCGGACTTCTGGCTCGTCAGCGACACTCCGGACGGTGAGGCTGTCGGCTACGTGACCTCGCCGTGGTACTCGCCGGAGCTCGAGTCGAACATCGCGATGGCCCACGTCCCCGTCGCGCAGGCCGAGCTCGGCACCGAGTTCTGGGTGCATCTGCCCGAGCCGTACGCGGACACTCCCGGTGAGCCCGTGCGCGCCGAGGTGGTGGAGATGCCGTTCCGCCCGAGCGTCAACCCCAACCAGCGCGAGCGCCTCAAGGTCAAGGGCCTCGACGCGGCCATCTGAGCGGCCGCCCTCCGATCCGGGCGCGGTCACTGTGCGAGAAGCCGGTGGCCGCGTTCGCATGTCCGGACGGGTTCGTGGCAGTGCGCACCCTCAGCGCCGAAACCTCCTGTTGCACGGGGATGATTAGCCGCTCCGGGTGGCGGGCGCCCGCGAGCCGTGACACGTCACCCCCGCAGCGCCACGTCCTACCGTAAGCGCCACGTCGCACCCGGACGCTTAAATCGCCCCTGTGGCTCGGCACCCCGCACCTGTAGCGCCGAAACCTCCCGTTGCTCGGGGATGATTTGCCGCTGCGGGTGCCGGTGCCTCACCGGGCGGGCTTCGTCCACGCGAGCGTGTATCGGAACCCCACCCGATGCCGGAAGTCCGCGCCGGGCAGGTGACGGCGGGCCGCCTCGGCGACCTGGTCGAACGTCGTCGTCGGATCGGTGACGGGGAACGGATCGGACTGGCCTCCAGCGGATCCGGGCCGCCGCAGGTCCCCTCGCCGAGGCGGGAGATTCTTCGCGATCCCGATGACCGGATTCGTCACCGCCGAGATCCCCTCCCACAGGTAGTCGCGGGGCGTGGCCGAGAGCGCGAGGCCGACGACGAGGAGCCGACCGCCGGGAGAGAGGAGGCGGGCCACCTCGGCGAGGGTCTCGTCGACATCGACGTGGTGGAGGGCGGCGACCATCGTCACCAGGTCGACCGGCTGCGCTTCGGTCTCCGGGCCGAGATCGGGAAGCTGCGCATCGTCGACGGCGACGTTGTCCAGCCCTGCACAGCGAGCTCGCGCGTCGGCGCGCATCTGCGCCGAGGTGTCGGTGCCGTGGACGTGTCGGAACTCCTCGGCGAGTTGCGCGAGGAGTTCACCCTGCCCGCATCCCAGGTCGATCGCCCCGCGCCTGCGGGCGGGCAGATTCGCACGGATCCAGGGGTGGAAGTGGTCGTTGTGGCTCCACGGGAACCGGTCGTTGAGACGGTCGAGGGCGGGGGTTGCCCGATCGAGGATCCGAATCGCCCGCTCCGTCATCCGCGATCTCATGCGCCCGCCTCGGCGCCCGGCCGACCCGCCGCCTCGGCGACCGACGCGCCAAGCCCGCCGGACTGAACGGAACCCGTCGGACTCACTGCCGCTGGGACCGGGACTTGACCTTGGCGAGGAGTTCCGCCTCGGCGTTGGGGCCGGCCTTGACCCCACCGGGGAGGCGGAGCATGAAGATGATGCCGACGAGGAGCCAGGCAGCGAACATCGCCCACGACTGCCAGGCGAGCTGCGCGGAGAACGGGGTGATGGGAATGTAGAGGATGAAGAGGACGAGCGTGAGGACGGCGGCGATGACGCCGATGACCATACCGCCGCCCCCGGCCCCGCCGATGCGCAGCGGACGGGCCATGTCGGGTTCGTTCTTCCGCAGGACGATGAAGGCGATGCTCACGAGGAAGTAGGCGATGACGATCGCCGGCGACCCGGCGTCGACGATCCAGCCCAGCGCCGCGGCGCCGAGGAACGGAGCGAGCGCGGAGAGGATGCCGATGAAGATGATCGAGTTGACCGGGGTGCGGTACTTCGGGTGGAGCTTGCCGAACCATGCGGGGATCATCCCGGCCACAGCCATCGCCCACATCAGCCGCGAGGATCCCATGAGGAACGCGTTCCACGAGGTGATGATGCCGGCAAGGCCGCCGGCGATGACGATCTTGCCCCAGACGTCCGAGCCGAACATCGCCGAGAGCGCATCGGCGGTGACGAGGTCGTGGGCGGTGAGCTCGGAGGCGGGGATCGCGAGCGAGGTCATCCAGATGATGACGATGTAGAAGGCGATCGCCATGAGCACCGAGATGACGACGATCTTGCCGATCTTCCGCGCCGGCAGGTTGATCTCCTCCGCCGACTGCGGGATGACGTCGAAGCCGACGAAGAGGAACGGGACGACGGCGACGACGCCGATGAACCCGGCAGCACCGCCGGTGAAGAGCGGCTCGGTGTTCGCCGGGTCACCGCCGACGAGGCCGCCGGTGAGCAGGAGGAGGGCGACGATGATGAGGAACGAGACGACGAAGGTCTGGACCAGGGAGGCCAGCCGCACGCCTCGGATGTTGATCCACGCGATGACGATCGCGGTGACCGTGCCGATGAGGGCCCACGTGAGGTAGACGTCGGTGTCGGCGATCGTCCACAGCTTGATGTACTCGAGGTCGGGGAAGAGGTAGAGCGCGGTCCGCGGCACGGCGACGGCTTCGAACATGACGACGCTGATGTATCCGCCGGTGATCGCCCACGAGCCGAAGAGGGAGATCTTCGGGCCCATCGCCCGGATGAGGTAGTTGTGCTCGCCGCCGGCGTGCGGCATCGCGGCGACGAGTTCGGAGTACACGGTGCCGACGAAGCACATGATGATGCCGCCGACGGCGAACGCGAGGATCGCCCCCAGGGTCCCCGCCCCGGTGAGCCATTCCCCGGTGAGGACCACCCAGCCGAAGCCGATCATCGCGCCGAAGCCGATGAACAGGGCGTCGACGGTGCCGAGCGCCTTGACGAAGCCGTGGCCCCGGTCGTCCGTCTCTGCCTGCTGAGTGCTCATGGCGTCTCCCTCATCGTGTGCCGCTGACCCCGCCGAGGTGGCCGACAGTGGCCCTTGCCCGTCCCCGTGGGTACATGCACAGTAGCAGGATTCTGGGAGTTTACTCGGTGGTAGTTGAGGGATTTCGGGGCCTGATCGCGGCAGGTGCTAGATTTCCTCTGTGCAGAGCACACATCGAAATGCAATCGTCCGCGTGGTGCTGGGTTACCTGACGGCGTTGGTCGTCGGGACCGGTCTGCTCATGACCCCCGCCGCGACCGTGGCGCCGGGCGGGATCTCCCTGCTGTCCGGACTCTTCACCGCCACCTCGGCGCTCAGCGTCACCGGACTCGTCGTCCTCGACACCGGTCAGGACTTCACGTTCTTCGGCCAGATCGTCATCCTCAGCCTCATCCAGGTCGGCGGCCTCGGCGTCCTCCTCCTCACGACGCTGCTCGCCCTCGTCGTCGCGGGCCGGGCGGGCCTGCGCCTGCGCCAGTCGGTGGCCTCGGAGACGAAGAGCTCGGGGATCGGCGGGATCAAGCCGATGGTCCTGCGCATCATCGCGCTCACCCTCACCACCGAGGCGATCGTCGCCGTCCTCCTCTACCTGCGGTTCCGGTTCTTCTACGGCGACCCCGTCGGCGAGGCCGTCTGGAGTGCGATCTTCCATTCGATCTCCGCATTCAACAACGCCGGTTTCGGTCTCAACGCCGACAGTCTCATGGCCTACGTCGCCGACCCGTTCGTCACCGGTCCGATCGCGCTCGCCGTCATCCTCGGCGGACTCGGCTATCCCGTGCTCATCGAGCTCTTCCGCAAGTACCGCTTCCCGCTGACGTGGAACATGACGACGCGTGCGGTCGTCGTCGTCACCCCGATCCTCCTTCTCACGGGCACCGTCTTCATCGCCGCGATCGAATGGACCAACCCGGCCACGCTCGGTGCCCTCGACTGGTGGGGGAAGATCCAGGCGGCGTCGTTCCAGTCGACGATCACCCGCACGGCCGGCTTCAACTCGATCGACATCTCTCAGATGCACCCGGCGTCGTGGTTCGGCATGGATATCCTCATGTTCATCGGCGGCGGTCCCGCCGGCACCGCCGGCGGCGTGAAGATCACGACCTTCGTCGTCCTCGCCGCGATGACGTGGACCGAGGTCAGCGGCGGCCGGGCGGTCAATCTCTTCGGCCGCCGCGTCTCCCGTTCGGTGCACCGTCAGGCGACGACGGTCATCGTCCTCGCCCTCGGCCTCATCGTCGTCTCGACGATGGCGATCATGCTCAACGCCCCGGACCTGCGCTTCGACCGGATCCTCTTCGAGGTCGTCTCCGCGTTCGGCACCGTGGGCCTGTCCACCGGCATCACCGCGCAGCTGCCCGCCTTCAGCCAGGCCGTCCTCATCGTCACGATGATCTTCGGTCGCCTCGGACCTGTCACCGTCGCCTCGGCGCTGGCTCTGCGCTCCCGGCCGATCCGCTACGAACTGCCCAAGGAGCGCCCGCTCATCGGCTGACCGGCGTTGTCAACCGTGAACTGTGACCACGTGAAAGGACACTGACATGAACGAGAAGTCCTGGCTCGCCCGTCCGGCGGCCTTCTTCGCCGGCGATGCCAAGCCGATGGCCGAAGCCGGTGCCGTCGCCGTCATCGGCCTGGGCCGGTTCGGCGGCTCGCTTGCGGTCGAGCTCGCCAAGCACGGCGTCGACGTCATCGGCATCGACAGCGACGAAGCCGTCGTCGCCGAGTACGCCGACAAGCTCGCGCACGTCTCCCGGGCCGATGCCACCGACGAGGAGGTGCTGCGTCAGCTCGGCATCGATGACGTCAGCCGCGTCGTCATCGCCATCGGCAGCGACCTCGAGGCGAGCATCCTCGCCGCTTCGCGCATCCTCAAGCTCGGCAACCGGCACATCTGGGCGAAGGCGATCAGCGAGACGCACGCGGAGATCCTCCACCAGCTCGGCATCCGCAACGTCGTCCGCCCTGAGAACGACATGGGTCGGAGGTTGGCCCACCTCATCCGCGGGCACATCTCCGACTTCCTGCCCATCGACGAGGACTTCGTCCTCGCCCGCACGACCCCGCCGGTCAGGGTCTCCGACGTGCCGCTGGCCTCCCTCGGCGTGCGTGCCGCGTACGGCGTGACGATCGTCGCCGTCAAGCGCGCCGGCGGGTCGACGTGGGACATCGCCGACCGGGACATGACGGTCTACGCAGACGACGAGATCCTCATCGCCGGCCATCCCCGCGAAGTCGAGGCCTTCAGTGAACTCGACAAGGACAGCGACGGGTGAGCAGGCCGGTCTGCGCGGGGGCGGCGTTCGCGATGGGGCTGAGCGGCCCGCGATGTGGGTATCAGAAATCCCGACGACGCAGTCGCCAGGCTGCCGCCGCCCATCCGACGGCCACCCACGCAGTGAGGACGACGACCGCTGGGACGACGCCGAGGTTCTCGGCCGATCCCACCTCGGCGGCACCGCTGATCGTGTGAACTGCCGCCAGCGGCAGCAGGGGTTGAACGAGCACAGCGAGCGCGGACGGCAGCCACGATGCCAGCGTCGATGCCACGATGAGCCCGAGGGCTCCCAGCAGCCCGGCGGCCAGAGAACCGGCGGCTGCGGCGATGAAGACCGCGAGCACCGCGAACTCGACCGGCATGAGGATGCTGCCGAGAAGGAGACGGACATGATCGGGGGCAGTCGCCTCGGCGAGGGTGACTGACCATGGCGCTCCCGTGACAGCGGCGGCGAACCCGACGGCGACGAGGGTGACCGCGGCGGCGGTGAGCAGCGCGGCACCGGCTGAGACACCGGCGGCGACCACCGCCTTCGCTGTGATCACCACGGAGCGGCGAGGCAGACGGACGAGCGCCTCGGTGATCGCTCCTGTGCGGAACTCGATGCCGACGAACCACGACGCCAGGACGATGAGGACGATGGCGGCGACGTCAAGCCCGAGCACGCTGGCCGAGAGGACATCGACCACTTCGGCGTCGGCGAGAGCGGTGCCCCGGGTGACGGGAAAACTGAGGATGAGCACGGCTGCGGCCACGGTGCCGAGGATGACTGCGGCTGCGGTGAGTCGTCGTGCGGTGGGCAGACTGCGGAACTTCACCCATTCGGAGCCGAGGACGTCACGCAGTCGTCCTGCGGATGCGGGTTCGGTGGCTGGCAGGGTCAGGGACGGCATTCAGCTCTCCTCGGTCGCGGGCTCGGTACGGTTCGTCAGCTGGAGGAAGATGTCCTCGAGGCCGGGATCGACGGTGCGCAGCTCGTCGAGCTCGATCTCGAGACGGATGCTGTCGCGGTGGACGTCTCGCGGCCTCGCGCCGGCGATGAGTGCTGTGGTGCCGCCGTCGGTGACGGTGACCGTGCGCCCGGCGGCACGTTGGCTCGCGATGAGCGGATCGAGCTCGGGCCCAGTGACCGAGACGCCCCGGTGGGTGTGCGACCGGAGTTCGTCGAGGGCGACGTCGGCGACGAGCCGGCCTCTGCCGATGATGATGACGTGGTCGGCGGTGAGTTCCATCTCCGAGAGGAGGTGGCTGGAGAAGAAGACGGTGCGTCCGGTGGCGGCGAAGTCCTGAAGGAACGTTCGCAGCCAGGTGATGCCTTCGGGGTCGAGGCCGTTGAGCGGCTCATCGAGGATGAGCACCTCGGGGTCGGCGAGCACGGCGGCCGCGAGACCGAGGCGCTGCCGCATGCCGAGGGAGAGGTGGACGATGCGCCTCTTCCGCGCGGAGGCAAGGCCCACACGGTCGAGGAGCTCGGAGATTCGTCGGCCGCGGCGCGCGGCGGAGATGCCGGAGATTCTGGCGATCGCGTCGAGATGAGCCTCTGCGGTGAGTCCGGGCAGCATCCTTTCGGTCGTCAGCAGGGACCCGGCGGCAACTGCGGGTGCCGAGTGCTCGGCGAGGCGGCGACCTCCGATGAGAGCTGTCCCGGAGTCCGGAGTCGTGAGACCGAGGATCATCTGCAGAGTCGTCGACTTCCCGGCTCCGTTCGGTCCGAGGAATCCGGTGACGTGTCGGGGAGTGACATCGAAGTCGAGTCCGTCGACGACGCGTGAGCGGCCGAAGCTCTTCGTCAGTCCTCGGACGCTGATGCCCTCTGTGAGGGGCGATCGGTGAGAGGCGGACGAGCCCGGAGCGTCCTGCAGCGGACTCTGCTTTTGAAATATGTTCATACTGTAATAATGATGCAAGTTATACATATTGTAAAGATGCAAGTTGGGCATATTGTAAAATGGCGGCATGCCGAAGATCGTCGATCACGCCGCCCGACGCACAGAGATCGTCCATGGGCTGTGGCAGGTCATCTACACCCGCGGCATCGACGCCGTGACCTTCAGGTCTGTCGCCGATGCCGCGGGGATCTCCATCGGTCGGGTCCAGCACTACTTCCCCTCACGCGAGGGGCTCATCCTCGAGGGATGCAGGCAGCTGGTCGCGAGCGCCGACCTCGGCGGCAGTGATGATGCGAAGGATCGGGTCGCTGAGCTCACCGAGTTCCTCCACGCCTTCATTCCGAGCGGCGAGGCGATGAGGATGGGCGCATCCGTCTGGTTCACCTATGTCGCGAAGGCGGTCGGCGACCCGGACATCGCCGAGATCGTCGTCGCCAATGATCGCAGGACGGAGGAGGCGGCGACGGCGAAGGTGGAGCGAGCACGCGCGCAGGGCGACGGGTCGGTGCTGTCGGTTGCCGATGTCGCAGTGCGTCTTGTCGCACTCGCCAAGGGGCTGGCCCAGGACGTCATGCTCGACGTCCGCTCGCCGGCCTCGGCCTATCGGATCCTCGATGACGAAGTCGAACGGGTCGTGTCGTAAGCGGCTCGGCAGTGACGACTCAGGCGACCGGGTGGAAACCCGGTCGCCTGAGATGAGAAAGGAAGCGCCCCGTTGCGGGATGGGTCGCTGCGAGGCTGCACAGTCGTTGACCGTTCAGTCGCCGAGGTCGACGACCTCGAACTCGAGGAGTTCGGCACCCGTCGACACGGGCTCCTTGCCGGTCGACTCGTGCGAGGACTTGCGGTTGGCCTTCCAGTTCTCGAAGTCCTCCTTCGTCGCCCACTGGGTGTAGACGAAGTAGCGGTCGCCGCCGGCCGTGGGTCGCAGCAGCTGGAAGCCTTCGAAGCCCGGGGCATTGTCGACCGAGTGCTTGCGCGCGGCGAAGCGCTTCTCGAGCTCGGGTCCCGCGTTCTCAGGGACGGTGAGGGTGTTGATGGCGACGACCGACATGTCTTCTCCTTGGGTGATCGACGGTGTGGCTGCTGTCGCCTCCGAGACTACGACCGCACCCTGGGCCGGAGCTGGGCTGTCCGCATGCGATCGCGGTGCGTCTCGCCGCCGTAGGGTACCGGGCGGAGTGCGCTGACTCTCCGGGGGCGGCGCGAAACCGGGCCGCTGACGCGGCGCTCAAGCGAAATCGAGGACGCTCAGTGTCGATATCGGCGCGCCGAATCGACACTCCGCGTCCTCGACTCGGCGGGTGGTCGACACTGAATGCAACGGGGGAGGCCCGGCTTCCCACGCCGAACCTCCCCAGTGGAGTCACCCTCGCGGTCGGGGCCGCAGGAGCGGTAGACAAGGCCGCGCCCGACCGCCACGAGAGGTGTGGGGCGATCTACCTCGTGACTCCATGCGACCGGTTCCTCCACCGGCCCGTGCTCATACAAGGGGCTGCGGCCTCGGCGTCGTTCCCGATCGCGTGACCAGCCTAACACATTTGATCGGATTGCGGTATTGTTGTTCGTGTTGTCATGATTTATAATGCAGTTCCAATTGTTCCTGTGAAGTTAACTCCTGCGCTTGTATGCAGCTTGAGGCTGTCCTCGTCTGTAGTTTGTCAGTACACTCATGAGCAGAAGAAGAGAGGGCATTCGTGATGTCAGCCGCGACGACATTACCGAGGGCTATAACTATCCACAAACGTAGGGGTGAATGCGATGGCAGGACGACCACGAGCGCGACGCCGGGGCGACATTGAGGTGACACCCCCGCGAGTCCAAAGAGTCTCCGCGGAATCCCTCGAAATCGCTGAGGACATCGCCAACGAGCCAGGACGTCGCCGTCTCAACACCCCGGTCCTCAAGAGCTTCATCCGCGTCGACGGCGACCTCAGCCCCTTCCGGCGGATCTACGCCGGCGGTCGCTCAGGTGTGGTCGCGGCCAAGCTCTACCTCGCCCTGCTGTGGAAGGCCAGCCAAGAACCCTACTCGGTGCGCAACGTCACCGCCCGCTCATGGGCCATGCTGCTCGACCTCGACGACCCCGATGGCAACGGCGCCCGCCGAATCTCCGCAGCGTTGAAGAAACTCGAAGACCTCGACTTCCTCACCCTCACCCCTGTCCCCGGATACCCGCCCACCATCACCCTCCTCACCGAGCGCGGCACCGGGCAGCCGTACCTCCCGGCCCCCGAAGTGCATCGCGCCGACCCGGACAACATCTACTTCAAGATCGCAATGTCAATTTGGACCGAAGGGTATATGCAGGCACTCACCGGCCCCGGACTGGCCATGTATCTCATCCTCGCCGGCGAACAGGCCTATTCGAAACCGCAGTACTTCTCAACCGAGCAGTTCCCGAGATGGTTCGGCATCTCGCCCCGAACCCGCGCCGCCGGCACCAAGGATCTCGAGGAACTTCACCTCCTCAAGGTAGTGCGCGAGGAAGTGAAGCCCCCTCGAGGCCAACGCGCTGTCGGCAAACGCAGAGTCCGCAAGGTCTACCGACTCATCGGCCCCGCGGAACCCAGGTAACCGGGATCTCTTTCAATGGTCGTGGTTCGCCTACGCTTGTGTGTAGTGCGAGAACGACCGTTCTCGGCCCTCCACCACGGAAGGGAGGCTGGCGGTGAGAGGAAGTGGAACTCGCAGTTGCAAAACCCTTATGCGAAACACTTGTGGTTCAAAACTTGGCCCTACACGCTGTTGCAACAGTACAGTTGTGTAGAGCCCAGAGGCACTCGCCCCTCGGTGGAGGTGCTTACCACGAAACAGATCGTCCACGATCCCTTTCCCTTCGAGCCGAAGTTGACCATCGATCTCACAGGATTTTGTCCTTATCGGTACTGACGCGCGGCGGTGGCAAAACTCACATGACAGGAATTTCGCTCCTCGCGCGAACAAAGTCCGGTGCGGCTTTTCCGCGTCTCGATGTCCTCCGTGGACCGAGGATTATGCAGCTCATGCTAGTCAGGAGAGCGCTCGGCGCATTCATTCAGGTTTTCGGGCTGTTGTTCTGCGCGGACCAACGGAGAAGGATTCGTGATGACCGAAAAGACCCCTGAAATCGACCCAGCCTTCGTCACCGCCGCTCGCCGGCAACTCGACCGCATCCGCTGGCGCCGCGAAATCGATCGCGCCTATCGAGGCGGAGAGCGCGCCGAAGCGATCGCAGATCGTCTCGGTGAGTCCGTGGACACCATCATCTCGGAGATCCGCAAACTGGAACGTCGGCCCAACGCCCTCGTGCGGACTCCGAAGGAGGTCATCGACGAATACGTTGTGGGGGAGCGGAGCCGAGACGATCTCGTCGCCACACTCAGCTCCTGGCCTTACACGTACGGGCAACTCGGAGTCAATGACGGTGTCGACATTCTTACCTCAGATGCCTGGGACCGCGGCACCTGGGACGACGTCAAATCGGCCCGCGCGAGCCACGTCATCGACGACGAGACCTTCGCACTGATCGCCCGCGCCGCTGACTTGCCCGCCGCAGTTTTTCCCTACTGGGTGAACGGTCCCACCCAGTAAGAACCGACTTGAAATCGACCGTCGTTTCTTAATTCGAGCAGTTCCACCCCGAACTTAAGGCTCGAGCCCGCAACTTCATCTCCGCTCAAAGCGCCCTCGAATACGAGATTAACGACGACAATGTGCACCGTTACCAGGAGGGAGGCAAGCCGGGCAGGCCATCGTCTTGCTCCCCGCCGCGGTTCCCGGTACCGGAGAACCATCCTCATCAGCTCCCCAGCATGCCGTGATGGCAACGGGCTATCGCGGATCTCAACGGCGTCGCTCGAGTCACTATCAATCGCGTCGCCAACGCCGCGGAAATACGCAATGTATGCCCCTGTTCAGGCGCAAGCTACCTCTGTGCCTGCCCGTCCCCTGATACCGCGCGCAGCACCCGCGACCCGCTCAGAACGTCGAGTGCGGCGCCCCCTGCCCGGGATCGATCTGCACGGGGCCGCCAGCGCCGGGGGTGACGTCGAAGTCGAACATCGCCGTCGGCAGATAGACGGTCGCGCACGAGTTCGGGATGTCGACGACGCCGGAGAACCGTCCCTCGATCGGTGCCGCGCCGAGGAGTAGGTACGCCTGTGCCGCGCTGTAGCCGAACTTCGTCAGGTAGTCGATGGCGTGGAGGCAGGCGCGCTGGTAGGCGAGCTGTGAGTCGAGGTAGCGCTGCTCGCCGTCGAGGGTGACCGAGGTGCCGGAGAACGCGAGCCACTCCGAATACTGCGGATCGGTGTTGCCCGGCTGGAAGATCGCGTTCTCGCTCACCCCGTACGTGTCCATGCCGCCCTTGATGATCTCGACGCGGAAGTCGATGAACCCGCCCATCTCGATCGCCCCGCAGAACGTGATCTCGCCGTCGCCCTGGCTGAAGTGGAGGTCGCCGACGGAGAAGTTCGCCCCGTCGACGAACACCGGATAGAACACCCGAGTGCCCTTCGTGAGGTTCTTGATGTCCTGGTTGCCGCCGTTCTCGCGTGGGGGAGCGGTGCGCGCGCCCTCCTCGGCGACCCGGTCGAAATCCTCACCGGTGAGCGATCCGAGGATCGCACCGTTGGGCTCCGGCGGCAGCGCGAGCGGGGGTTCGCGGTCGGGGTCGGTGGCGATGAGCGCGGCCTCGCGGGTGTTCCACGTTCCGAGCAGGTCCGCACTCGGCGCGGTGCCCATGAGGCCGGGGTGGATGATTCCGGTGAACGAGACGTGCGGGACGTGGCGGGAGGTCGCGGTCCCGCCGCTGAAGTCCCAGATCGCCTTGTACGCGTCGGGGAACTGGTCGACGAGGAACGAGCCGCCGTTCTGCTTTGCGAAGATGCCTGTGTAGCCCCACCCCTGACCGGCGAGCGGACCCTCCTCCTGCGGGATCGGCCCGACGTCGAGGATGTCGACGATGAGGAGGTCGCCCGGCTTCGCTCCCTCGACGGCGATCGGTCCCGAGAGCGCATGGACGATGTCCACCGGGGCATCGCGGACGTCATCGGCGCTGTCGTCGTTCTTGATGAAGCCGTCGAACCATTCGCGGCAGTCGACGCGGAAGGACTGTCCCGGCTTGACGTGGACGGCGGCGGGGATGTCGGGGTGCCACCGGTTGTGGCCGACGATCTTCTGGTCGGTGAAGGGCTTGGTCGAATCGAGCGGGAAGACGACGTCGGGCATGGCACTTCCTTTCCTCTGGGGTGTCCGCGGTCGCGGTCGACCGCGGGGATGGTGCGGGCAGTGCAGGTGGAGCGGGTGGTGCGGTTCAGCGGGCAGAACGGGCGGAGTGAGTCGTGCTGGTCGTGCGGGCGGGGCTGGCGGTGCGGGTCGTGCAGGTGGAGGTGCGGTTCGGCTAGGCGCGCGGAAGCTTTGCGTGCCGAGGATCGCGGCTGACCTTCTGGCGCCGACGGCTCGAACCGGGAAGGCGTGAGACCACGGCGGGAGACTCGGCGGAGCGTTCCGTGGATTCGATGAGTCGCTTCGCCTGCGATGATCCGGCGCCGAGGTGGGGCGACCCGACGATCGACCGTGCACTGCCGCCGCAGCCGGGGCAGGGGATGGAACCGGGTTTGTCGGCCATCGGATAGGCACGCTCGGAGTCACCGCACGCGTCGCAGCGGAAGAGATACGTGGGCACTGCACCACCCCTGTCATCAGCGTCGGAGGAATCTCATTCTGTCAGTGTGATCGCCATCACGGAAGAGGTGTGGGGCAAATCCCTGCGCGATCGCGGGCGGTCGCGGTCGCGCCTGCCCTCGTGCGCTTCTGGGCTGCGGAGAGTCGGCTGCGCCGGGAAGGTGGACGCTCAGTGTCGATTCCGGCGCCACGAATCGACACTCCGCGACCTGAACTCGCTGGGTGCCCGCGCCTGCGGCTCAGGCCTCTGCGGCGGGCGGGTCCGCGACGGCCACCTCGGTGAAGGTGAGGCCGGGTGCCGAGGCATCGGCGGCGCGGCGGATGCGTTCGGCGGTGAGCTCGCTGATCGTCGCGAACTCGGGGCGGGCACTGTCTGCGTCGCTTCCGCTCGCAGCACGCACGTCTGCCTCACCCTGACGACCCCCGTTCCCGTTGACCCAAGCACCCGCAGCACCCGCACCTCCCCGAGTCCCGCGCCCGCCGCGCAGCTCCTCCGGCGTCTGGATGAGGATGAAGGACCGCTGCCCGTCGTCGCGGCGGTTGGCCTCCATCACCGCCTGCGCGGTCGTCCCGGATCCGGCGAAGAAATCGAGGACGATCGCCGTGGGGTCGAAGAAGGTCTGCGCGGTGATGAGCGTCTTGACGAGTTCGACGGGCTTCGGATACCCGAACACACCGCCGAGCCCGAGGTCCTCGAGGTCGTTCTGCCCGCCGAGCGCCTTGATGATCGAGTAGAGCTTCGAACTCGCGAGTTCGTACGGCGTCACCCGCACGACCGCGTGCTTGCCCGGCCCCCACGGGCGGAGGACGAACTCGCCCGACGCCAGCTTCGCGTCCACCTCGGCGAGCTTCTTCTCTCCTTTGACCGCGAGAATGTCCTCGTACATGAGCCGCCGCTCCGACCCCCGCGCATAGCGGCCGAAGCTCGCGCGCAGGACGTCGGTCTCGACGAGCATCTTGCGCCCGTCGATGACCTCGACCTTCGCCGGCGCCTTCTTCTCGGTGAGGAACGTCCCCGCGGACCGGGCGTCCTTGCCCCACACGTGGATGTAGTCGTGCCCGCGGACGAACGACGGCGAGTTGCCCCCGCCCTTCGCGCGCTGGTGGATGAGGGTGCCGAGCGAGTTCGCCTCCCCGAAGACCTCGTGCCCGAGCAGCTGCGCCCACGCGCTCTCCCCGTCGTCGAGGTGGAGGTAGAGCACCCCGTCATCGCGCATGAGCTCGCGCGCGAGCATGAGACGCGGCGCCATGAAGTCGAGCCAGCTGTCGTGGTCGTGCCCGCGGTCGCGGTACGCGTGCGCATTGCCCGTGTTGTACGGCGGATCGATGTAGACGACCTTGACCCGCCCCCGATGCGTGGCGAGCAGGCTCTGCAGGCCGGGCAGATTGTCCCCGACGATGAGGAGGTTCTCGTCCGGATCCGGCACGACCGACCGTGGCCCGGCTGTCTTCGCACTCGGATCCATCCCCTCGCCGAGGCGGCCGCCGGCAGCCGTGAATCCCGGACCGGCCGTGGCGGCCAGTTCGCGTCCGAGGGTGAGCGACTTCTCCTTGCCGGGCCAGCTCAGAGCGGTCGCCATCTTCTCCAACTCCCTCGACGATGCCAAGATTGCTGTATGAGTATTTCACGAGTGGCAGTCGTCGGCGCAGGCATCATCGGTGTGGCGCTCGCCCGCGAGATCACCCGTCAGCTCCCCGACGCCGAGGTCACGGTCTTCGACCGCGGGCCGGGAATCGCCACGGCGCAGAGCGGTCACACCGCGGGCATCGTCCATGCCGGTCTCGACGCCGAGCCCGGATCCCTCGACGCGACGCTCGCCCGCCGCGGGCTCGAACTCCTCATCCCCTACCTCGTCGGGCAGGGACTCGCCTACCGGGAGTGCGGGCAGCTCGTCGTCGCGCAGAACACCGACGAGGTCGACCGCCTCGACGACCTGCTCACCAGGGCGAAAGCGAACGACGTGCCCGGGGTGCGCATGGTCGATCGGGCCGAGATGCGCGAGATCGAACCGGCCGCCAGGGGAGTCCAGGCTCTCTACTCGCCGCACACCGCGATCACCGACTTCGAGGCCGTCGCCGAGGCGCTCGCCTCCGAGGTCCGCGACGCAGGCGGCCGCTTCCGCTTCCTCACCGAGGTCACCGGCATCGACGCGCTGAGCAACGAGGTGCGCATCCGCACCCGCGCCGTCAGCCCCAAGGACGACTCGGGAGCGTCAAGCGAGTCCGGCTATTCGACCGACCTCGTCGTCGAATCGGACTCCGATGTCGACGGGGAGGTCCACGACCGTCCCCGCACCTACCGCGGCGGTGAGGACGAGGCCGTCGCCGATGTGTCGGCACGGGGCGGTCTGCGCGGTCGCCTCGGCGATGAGCTGCGCACCCGGTTCGGTGACAAGGACTGGTTCAAGCAGGCCGAGGACCGGATCGACGGGTGGTCCGATCGTAACCGTCCCACCGGCGCCGAGGTGGATGCCGGCACCTTCGACCTCGTCCTCGTCGCCGTGGGACTCCAGTCCGATCGACTCGCCGTGGCGTCCGGGCTCTCCGCCGATCCGCGCATCGTTCCGTTCTCGACGACGTATTCGCGACTCGTTGCTCCCGCCGCCGAGGCGGTCCACGGCATCATCTCGTCCGTGCCCGACCCGGAGGAGCCGTTCGAGGAGACCGTGCTCGCCCGGACCGTCACCGGTGGGCTGCTGCTCGGGCCGAACACGCACATCGCGCTCGGTCGCAGCGACAGTTCGGTCGGCGACATCGACCTCGGCGACCTCGGTGCCTCGTTCGGATTCTCCGGGTTCTGGAAGTTCGCGAAGCGCAACGTCCGTTCGGCCGCGGAGGGAGTCCGGTCGGCGGCGAGCACCTCGGCGTTCGTCGAGCGGATCAGGAAGTACGCCCCCGACCTCGACACCGCGGGGATGGCTGCCGGACCCAAGGGAGTCAGCGGCCAGGCGATCGATGGCAAGGGCGAGCTCGTCACCGGGCTCGTCGTCACCGCCCGCGGACGGCTCACTCAGGTGCGGAACACCCCGCGGGCCGGAGCCACCTCGGCGCTGGCGATCGCCGAGCACGTCGTCACCGCGGCCCTGAAGTCCGCGGGGAGACGGTGAGGCTTGGCGGCTCGCTGAAGTCAGCGGAGAGGACAGGGGACACAGCGGTCGGTCGCTGAGGTCGGCCGAATCGAACGGACTATCGCTCAGGATCTCCGGCGGAACGCTTCCTCAGCGACGAGTCCTTCTTCTGGGTCGAATAGACATAGGTGAGGACAAGCCCGGACACGATCGGAACGACGATGAGGCTTGGCAGGATTCGGGTGAAGGCCTCGCCCATCTCGCCGGTGAGGAATCCGAGGATCGGCCACATCACGATGGGCACGGCGGAGATTTCGACCCATGTGAGGACGAAGTCCGTGCGAGTCTGCGGACGCTCTGTGAAGAATCTGCGGATCGCGCTCTTCTCCGACGACGGCACTGCTCAACCTCCCACGTTTCTCAACCTCACGGTAGTGGCTGGTGGGAGGCCATTCAAGGATCGTCGCGGGGCGCGACCTCAGCCGGAGTGGCGCTCGAGGAACTCATAGACCTCGGTGTCGTCGACGCCGGGGACGGCGCCGGGCGGGACGGCAGCGAGGAGGGAGGCGTGCATCTTCGCCGAGGGCAGGGAGTTGTCCTCCCACTTCGCGGCGAGCTCCTCCGGGGCGGTGCGGCAGCACGAGGGGTCGGGACAGCGTGACTGCGAACGGATCGAGGATTCCCGGCCTTCGAACCATTTGACGTGGGCGAACGGCACGCCGACGCTGATCGCGTAGTCGCCTCCCGGCAGCACCCTAGCCGTGCACCAGTACGACCCCTGCGGGGTGTCGGTGTACTGGTAGTACGGGCTGAACCGGTCGGCGACCCGGAAGACCGTGCGCGAGGTGAACCGCTTGCACGCGAACTGCCCCTCGATGGCCCCGAGCGGGTCAGTGGGGAAGGGGAGCCCGTCGTTCGAGTACGCCTTGTGGATCGTGCCCGAGGCGTGGACCTTCATGAAGTGGACGGGCAGACCGAGGTGCTCGGTGGCGAGGTTGGTGAACCGGTGCGCGGCCATCTCGTAGCCGACGCCGAACATGTCGCGCAGGTACTCCACGGAGAGCTCCCGCTTCCGCTTCGCCTCGGTGAGGACGGGCACCGCCGCGCTCTCAGGCAGGAGGACGGCGGCGGCGAGGTAGTTCGCATCGACGCGCTGCTGGAGGAACTCGCGGAAGTCCTTCGGCGCCCCGTGCCCGAGGACGTGCGGGGCAAGGCTCGTGAGCAGGTGCGTGCGCGGGTCGAACGCGGCATCGGCGTTGGGCAGGTAGATGCGCCGATTCGCGGTGTCGGAGATCGACCGGGTCGAGCTCGGCAGGTCGGAGACGTAATGGAGGCTGAAGCCGAGCTTCTCCGCGATCGTCGCCGTCTCGCGCTGGGACACGGTCCCCGACTCGTAGCCGGCGAGGCTGAGCAGCTCGGCCGCCTGCTCCTCGAGGTCGGCGAAGTAGTTGTGCTTCTCGCGCATCGTCTCCCGCAGCTCACGGTTGGCTCGCCGTGCCTCCTCCGGGGTCGCCGCCCGCCTGGTCAGCACCTCGGCGAGCTGGCGCTGGAGGCCGACGATCGCCTCGAGCGCATCCTGCGGCAGCGACTTGATGCGCACCTGCGGCAGTCCGAGGGACGAGTACATCGGGGAGGCCTGATTCCGTTCGGCCTCGAGTTCGAGGCCCTGCCGACCGTCGACGGGAGTCGGGTCGAGAAGGTCCGCGACCTCGGTTCCCAGGGCCTCGGCGATCGCGGTGAGCAGGGTGACAGAAGTTTCCCTCTTGCCGTTCTCGATCGTTGAGATCTGCGAGGCCGCACGGCCCACCTTCTCCCCGAGCTCGGCGAGCGTCATCCCCGCCTGTTTGCGAAAGAATCGGATTCTTCTGCCGATGCTGAGGCTGTCGACGGACTGCTTCGACTCCGACTTTGAAGCTTGAACACTGGTCACAACCGCCTCCGAGGCGTCGATCCGGATGGTGCATTGCGAATGTGACCAGTATGACAGAACCGGGAAATTTCACCAATGGGAAGAACGCAGAATTTTCTCCTCACTTTTCTCTGTCGGAGGGCTTGCGCGCCCAGCAAGATGGATCACACGAACCTCGGAACGACACAGGAGAGAACCATGAACACCACGCCGAACGAACTGCACGACGTCGAAGCGATCCGCCGCGACTGGGCCACCAACCCCCGCTGGCAGGGAGTCGCCCGCGAGTACTCGCCGGAAGACGTCGTCAAGCTGCGCGGCTCGGTGATCGAGGAGCACACGCTGGCCCGCCGCGGAGCCGAGAAGCTCTGGGAGGAGATCCACGACCTCGACTTCGTCAACGCCCTCGGCGCGCTGACCGGCAACCAGGCCGTCCAGCAGGTCAAGGCCGGCCTCAAGGCCATCTACCTCTCCGGCTGGCAGGTCGCCGCCGACGCGAACCTCTCCGGCCACACCTACCCGGACCAGTCGATCTACCCGGCGAACTCGGTTCCCGCGGTCGTCCGCCGGATCAACAACGCGCTCATGCGCGCCGACCAGATCGAGCACGCCGAAGGCGTCAAGACCGTCGAGGACTGGATGGTCCCGATCGTCGCCGACGCGGAGGCCGGCTTCGGCGGTCCGCTCAACGCCTTCGAGCTCATGAAGGGCATGATCAACTCCGGCGCCGCCGGCGTCCACTGGGAGGATCAGCTCGCGAGCGAGAAGAAGTGCGGCCACCTCGGCGGCAAGGTCCTCATCCCGACCTCGCAGCACATCCGCACCCTCCAGTCGGCCCGTCTGGCCGCCGACGTCGAGAACGTCCCCTCGGTCATCATCGCCCGCACCGACGCCGATGCCGCGACGCTCATCACCACCGACGTCGACGAACGCGACCAGCCGTTCATCACCGGCGAGCGCACCGCTGAGGGCTACTACAAGGTCCGCAACGGACTCGAGGCCTGCATCGCCCGCGGCAACGCGTACGCTCCGTATTCGGACCTGCTGTGGATGGAGACCTCCCTGCCCGACCTCGAGGTCGCCAAGCAGTTCGCCGAGGCGATCCACGCCGAACACCCGGACCAGCTGCTCGCCTACAACTGCTCGCCGTCGTTCAACTGGAAGAAGCACCTCGACGACGACACGATCGCGAAGTTCCAGCGCGAGCTCGGAGCGATGGGCTACAAGTTCCAGTTCATCACGCTGGCCGGCTTCCACGCCCTCAACTACTCGATGTTCGACCTCGCCCACGGCTACGCCCGCGAGCAGATGAAGGCCTACGTCGACCTGCAGGAGCGCGAGTTCGCCGCCGAGGATCGCGGCTACACCGCGACCAAGCACCAGCGCGAGGTCGGCACCGGATACTTCGACCTCGTCTCGACCGCAGTCAACCCGGACGGATCGACCCTCGCCCTGTCCGGCTCGACCGAGGAAGCCCAGTTCCACTGAGCACCCGCCCCGCACCTGCCGGGCCCAGACGGCCCGGCAGGTGAGGACCCACCAGACTCGGCGCGGTTCGGCGATGTTTTCACGGGGTTTGCATCGTCGATCCGCGCCGGCACCTCCGCCCAGCACCCACCCCGACCAACCGCACCACTCCAGTTCCCACCAGCACGGTCCCACACAGCACTCGAATGAGTGAGGAGAAGACAATGTCCCGCATCACGATCAACGCACCTGAGGCACCCGGACACGGCACCGTTCTCTCGGCACAGGCGCTCGACTTCGTCGCGGGCCTCCACGAGAACTTCGCCGACCGCCTCGGCGGGCTCATGGCCAAGCGCGGCAGCCGTTCGGCGGAGATGAACGACGGCACCCTGCCCCGCTTCACCCCCGACTACGCCGCCGTCCGCGCCGACCGCACCTGGCAGGTCGCCGGCTCTCAGGACGCTCCGGGACTCGAGGACCGCCGGGTCGAACTCGCCGGCCCCGTCACCGAACCCGAGGTCGTCCGAGCGCTCAACTCCCAGGCCAAGGTCTGGATCGCCGACTTCGAGGACTCGACGAGCCCGACGTGGGCGAACATCCTCGGCGGACAGCACGCCCTCTACCTGGCCGTGCGCGACCAGCTGCCCGGCGTGAGCAACCGCAACCAGCCGACCATCGGCATGCGCCCCCGCGGCTGGCACCTGCCGGAGAAGCACCTCATGGTGACCGGCGACGACGGTGAGCAGACCCCGGCGATCGGCGCGCTCGTCGACTTCGGCCTCTACTTCTTCCACAACGCGAAGACGCTCATCGACTCCGGTTCGGGACCGTACTTCTACCTCCCCAAGCTCGAGTCCTCGCTCGAGGCCCGGCTGTGGAACCAGATCTTCGTCTGGGCGCAGGATGAGCTCGGCATCCCGCAGGGCACGATCCGCGCGACCGTGCACATCGAGACGATCGCCGCCGCGTTCCACATGGAGGAGATCCTCTGGGAGCTGCGCGACCACTGCGCCGGCCTCCAGGCCGCCGGCTGGGACTACCTGTTCTCGGTGGTGAAGAACCTCCGTCACTCGACGGAGTTCATCCTCCCCGACCGCGACCGTCTGACGAACTCCCTGCCCCTGATGAAGGCCTTCACCGACCGTCTCGTGTGGACCTGCCACCGCCGCGGCGCCCACGCGATCGGAACGATGACGAACCTCATGACCAGCCACCCCGACGAGGGCTTCGTCGCCGCCGAGTTCGCGCGGATGCGTGAGGACAAGGCGCGCGAGGCCTGGCAGGGCTTCGACGGCACGTGGGTCGCCGATCCCGGCCTCGTCCCGGCCGCACTCGCCGTCTACGACGCCGCCCTCGGTGAGAAGGCGCACCAGCTGGAGAACATGCGCCCCGACGTCCGCGTGTGCGCCGAGAACCTCCTCGACATCACCGGACTCGAGCCGGTCGTCACCGAGGAGGGCGTGCGGGTCAACATCCGCGTCGCCATCGGCTACCTCAACGAGTGGCTCGGCGGCAACGGCAACGTGGCGCTGGAGAACCTGCTCGAGGACGTCTCGACCGCGGAGATCTCCCGGTCGCAGATCTGGCAGTGGATCCACCACGAGGTCACGCTCGACAACGGCCAGCCGGTGACCCGGCAGCTCGTCGAGCGCTACCTCGGCGAGGAGCTCGCGCTCATGGAGCGCACCCCCGCTGACCACGTCACCGAGGCGGTCGAGATCTTCCGGGCCTCAGCGCTGACCGACGACTTCCCCGAGTTCCTCACGGTGCCCGCCTACACCGAGCACCTCGTCGACCGCGTGGCCAAGGCCGCGGTCAGCGCAGCCTGAGCGGACCGTCTCGGCGGGAGACGTCAGACGGCGAACGGCCTCGGCGGGGACCATCGATCCGCATCGGCACCCTGGACCTGTTCGGACTCGCACTGCACAGCGAGTCACGGCAGGACCGGGGTGCCGATGTGTGGGTTCGGCTCAGCCCTCGGGCGGCCACGGCAGCCCCTCGGCCTGGGCGTTGAGCTGGTACGAGACCGCGCCGTCGATCGATTCCCGGATGATGTCGGCGTGTCCGGCGTGCCGCGCGATCTCCGTGTTGAGGTGGGCGAGGATCCAGCGCACCGACATGTCGAAGTCCTTCGGCATCCACGGGTTGTTCACCGGGACCTTCGCGTCGAGGTCGATCCCGTCCGCCGCGGCCTGGGTGCGGGTGGCGGTGATCTCGGCGACGGCGCGGTCGAAGGCGGCGAGCACCTCGGCCAGGGTCAGATCCGGCAGGGTCGCGCCCTCGAAGGATCCTAAGAGCCCGAGTTCCTCACCGAACGCGGCGTAGTCCTCCTCGGTGGCGACGAGCGACGGGTCGCGGACCTGCTGCAGCCAGCCGTAGACGACGTGGGCTGAGTGGGCGAGCAGCCCGGCGATGCTCAGCGAACTCACTGTCGGGGTGCTGCGGGCCTGCTCGTCGGTGAGGCCTGCGGCGGTCAGTCGCAGCTGCTGGCACTGCTGTTCGAGGAAGCTCAGCTGGGCGTCGGTCTCGGTGGTCACGGGCGGGGCGAAGAAGGGCATGACGACTCCTGATGGTCGGGTCTGGCCTGGTGTGGGGTGAACGGCTCGGCGCGATCGGCGATGCGCTTGAAACCATCATCCGACCGATTGCGGACATATGATGTCCGCATGCACGACGACGTCGCCCGAGATTCGGCCAGGTGCGCATGAGCTCCGAATCCCGCCTCCTCTCCCTCCTCGCGCGGCTCGGGACCGGTCGGTCATTCACCGCGACCGACCTCGCCGCGGAGTTCGGCGTCACCGAACGGACGATCCGACGCGACATCGCGACCCTGCGCGAGCTCGGCTACACCGTCGATGCCGCCCCCGGAGTCGACGGCGGGTACCGGGCCGGCAGCCGGACCGTGCTGCCGCCCCTTCAACTCGAATCTGGGGAGGCCTTCGCGACCGCGCTCGGTCTATCACTCCTCGCCGGTGCGGGCCTCGGAAGTGCGGACACCGCCTCGGCGAGCGGGAAACTCGAGGCGATGCTCCCGGCCGCGGCCGCCTCCGCGGTGAGGGAGATCGGGACCGCGGTCACCGTCGCCCCCGGCAACGAGCCCGACGTCGACCATGCCGCGGTCGGGGCCATCGCCTCAGCGATCGCCGCCCGCCGTCGCATCACCTTCGCCTACGCGAAGCCGTGGACCGACGCCGCGCCGGCCGTCCGACGGGTCGAACCCGCCCAGCTCGTCGTGCTTGGCTCTCATTGGTACCTCTACGCGTGGGATCTCGACCGCAGCGACTGGCGGGTCTTCCGCCTCGACCGGCTGAGCGAGGTCCATGTGACGACGTTCGGCTTTCCGCTGCGACCTGCCCCCGACGCCGAGGCGGCCGTGCGTCGCGCGGTCACCGTCGCCGCGTACGAGCACACGATCGTCCTCGACATCGCGGCCACCCGGGCGGAGATCGAACCGTGGTTCTCCACCCGTGCCGCGACGATTGCCGAGGTCAGCGGTGGTGTGCGCGTGACGTTCGGGGTGCCAGACCTCGGCGCGGCGGCGATCTACACCGCAAACATCCCGTTCCCGTGCCGCGTCGTCGATCCGCCGGAGTTCGTCGCGGAGCTCTCAGTGATGCGCGGGCGGATCGAGGCGATCATGGCCGCAAGCGACACCGAGGTGTCCGGGAAGTGACCGGACGGTGAACGACAACGGGAGTCGTCCATATACTGATGCCATGACGATTCTCATCGGCTATCTCCCTGCCCCGGAAGGCGAGGCGGCGCTGCGCGCGGGATTCGCAGAGGCCGCGCTGCGCACGTGCGACGCCGTCGTGGTCAACTCACAGCGACGCGGTGCTAGCGGCACCCCGACCGAGATCGACAAGGACGACATCGATCGCATCGTCGCCCTCGGTGAGGAGGCGGGAGTCGCGGTCACCGTGCTCCAGCCCGACCATGAGGACGACGTCCCGGGAACCCTCAACGACCTCGCCGCCGAGCACGATGCCCAGCTCATCGTCATCGGCCTGCGGAAGCGCTCGGCGATCGGAAAGTTCATCCTCGGATCCCAGGCCCAGCGCATCCTCCTCGAAGCCGAAGTCCCCGTCCTCACCGCGAAGGCCTGAGACTCAGCGCCCCACCTCGAGACCGTGCCCCCACGCGAGGAGCTCGGCCAAGGAGACCCCGGCTGAGTCGCTGAGATCGGCGATCTGCGTCCTGCACGAATAGCCGTCGGCGAGGACGACGCGCATCCGTTCGTCGTCGTCCCGCTCTCGTTCGGCGCGTTCGCGGTCGGCGCGTTCGCGCTCGACGCGCAGTGCGGGCAGCAGCGCGAGTTCGGCCACGGCGACCGAGGTCTCGAAGTGACCGGCCTCGACCCCGAAGTTCCCCGCCAGCCCGCAGCACCCGCCGAGGAAGTCGGCGCTCGCTCCCGCCCGGGAGAGGAGCTCTCGGTCTGGGGCTGTCCCGAGCACCGCCGACTGATGGCAGTGCGGTTGGACGACCGCGTCGACGCCGGCGAGGTCGGGCAGTTCGGCACCGATCCCGAGGAGATATTCCGCGAGCGTCTGTACCCGCGACCCGACCCGCTCGGCCGCATCGCTCGCGAGCAGCTTCTGCGCATCGTCGGCCAGTGTCGCCAGGCACGAGGGTTCGACCCCGACGATCGGCGCATCCCCGGTCGCATCGAGGGCGGCGACCGTCTCGCCGAGGTGGCTGCGTGCGGCATCGAGCTGGCCGGTCGAGATGAGCGGCAGACCGCAGCACACCGTCTGCTCGACCACCCGCACCCGCACGCCCGCATGCTCGAGGACGGCGACCGCGGCCGCAAGGATCCTCGGCGCGAAGTGGTTCGACCACGAATCCGCGAAGAGGATGACCTCGCCGAGGCGGTCGGAGGCCCCAGCGCCCGCCTCGGCGCGGGATCGCCACCAGCTCCGGAACGTCGTCGTCGCGAACGTCGGAATCGACCGGCGGGGATCGATCCCCGCCAACCGCTTTCCCAGCGCACCGACCCCCGGCACCCGGGCGACCCGGTTGACCAGCTGCGCGACCGGGGTGAGAGCGTTCGCCAGCTGCGGGAGGAAGCCGAGCGCATAGTGCGAGGGAGGCCGCATCCGACCCCGATAGGACTGGTGGAGGACTTCGGCCTTGTATGTGGCCATATCCGTGCCCGTCGGGCACTCGCTGCCGCACGCCTTGCAGGACAGACAGAGGTCGAGCGCCTCGGCGACGGCGGGGGAGTCCCACTCGGTCGTGACCAGGTCACCGGAGACCATCTCCTGGAGCACCCGGGCGCGACCCCTCGTCGAGTGCAGCTCGTCCCTCGTGGCCTGGAACGACGGGCACATGATCCCACCGTTCGCCGCGGAATCCGCGCGGCATTTGCCGACCCCCGTGCACCGGTGGACGGCTGAGGCGAACCCGTCGGATTCGTCCGGATACGCCATTGCGAGCTGACCGGGCAGCCGATCGCGCCTGGGCAGCTCGGTCAGCCGGATCGAGGCGTCGAGGGGGTCGGGGTCGACGATGACCCCGGGCCCGAGAAGGTGGCGGGGATCGAAGAGCTCCTTGACCGCTCGGTTGAGGTCGATGACCTCGGGCGGGTAGAGCAGCGGCAGCAGCTCGGAGCGTGCGCGACCGTCGCCGTGCTCTCCCGAGACCGACCCGCCGTAGCCGGCGACGAGCTCGGTCGCCGCGACGAGGAATCGCCGCAGCACTGCCGGGCCGTCGGGATCCTCGAGGGGGAAGTCGACGCGCATGTGCAGGCATCCGTCACCGAAGTGCCCGTACGGGATCCCCCACAGCCCGTGCTCGTCGAGGAGGTCCATGAGATCCCGCAGATAGTCGCCGAGGTGCTCGACCGGAACCGCGGAATCCTCCCACCCGGCGTGGGCGTCGCGCCCGTCCGGGGTGCGTGAGACGAGCCCCGCACCGTCGGCGCGGATCGCCCACACCGCCGCTGCGGTCTCCGCGTCGACGACGGCGGAGTCGAGAGCACGGGACTCATCGATGAGACGCTGCGCCTCCTCGGCGAGGATCTCGGCATCGTCGCCGGTGAGTTCGACGACGAGCCAACCGGCGCCCTCAGGCAGAGCGGGAACGGCGTTCCCGCCCTTGGCCGCGATGACCCGGTCGAGCATCCGCGAATCGAGACCCTCGCACGCCGCGACGGGGAAATCGCGCAGCAGCGGAGCGTCGTGGGCGGCGGCGACCATGTCCGGATACCCGAGGACGACCGCGGCCGTATGGGCGGGCTCGGGTACGAGCCGCATCTTCGCGGCGAGCACGATGCCCCACGTGCCCTCGGACCCGGCGAAGGCACGACGGACGTCAAACCCGTTCTCCGGCAGCAGCGCCTCGAGACCGTAGCCGGAGACCTGACGGGAGAACGTGCCGAGATGGGTGCGGATCGTGCCCAGGTGCTCACCGATGAGTGCATGGAGGCGCGGGAACAGTTCCCGGGGATCCGCATCATCGAGGTCGACGACCGTGCCGTCGACGAGCATGATCCGCAGCGCGAGGATGTTCTCCCCCGTGCGTCCGTAGCCGAGCGCACGCGGACCGCAGGCGTTGTTGCCGATCATCCCTCCGATCGTGCACCGGGTGTGCGTCGACGGGTCGGGACCGAAGCGCAGACCGTGCTCCCGCGCTCGTGCCTGCAGGCTCGCATGGACGCATCCGGCTTCGACCCACGCGCTCTGCTCGACGGGGTCGAGGTCGAGCACCGTGTTCATGTGCCGAGAGAAGTCGAGGACGATCCCGGTGCCGACTGCGTTGCCTGCGATCGACGTCCCCGCACCACGGCAGGTGATCGGCACGCCGAGGCGGCGGGCGACCGAGAGCGCAGCCGCGACGTCGTCCTCGCCGCGGGGGAAGACGACAGCCTGGGGCACGAGACGGAAGAGGGAGGCATCCGAAGAGTAGGCGGCGCGGTCTGCGGTTTCTCCGGTGACATCGCCGACACCGGCGGCGGAGAGCTCGGCGACGAGTGCCTCGGCAGAGGCGGAGGATGGAGCGCTCATGGGAGCATTGTGCCACCGGTGCCGAGGCGGCGGCGCCCGAGTCCGTGCGGAACGAGCAATGCCCTTTTCGCAATCGGCATTGTCACGGTCGGATATTGTGCCGATGTGCGGAATTCGCACACCTCGTACTCAGATTAGGACCGAACCTTCCAGTATTCGGGAAAAATTGGCGTGACATAGGCGTCGTGGTATTTAATAGAAGTACATTTTCCTGTGGCGGTGTGCCACATGTGCAGGCAAGGAAAGAAACAATGTCACGTCGCGCTCGCGAATTAACAGTGGATCAGACAGCCCTGGTTGCGGCTGTGCGCAGAATTTCACGGCAGCGAACCAAGATCAACACGAACTACGTCATGTCCATCCTCCGCGCACGCGAGGAGGGAGCCACCTTCGGTGCCATCGCCGAGGCCGCAGGCACCTCCTCCCAGGCAGTGCAGGAGATCGTGCGCAGGCACGGGCGTGTGCAGCGCTCCGAGGGATCGGGCGACGCTGCTCGGAAGCAGCCCGAATCGGTCGGCGCCGAAGCGCCGGCAGCAGCCGCCGAGTGACGCAGTCGGGCAGGGTGACGGCGGGACGACCCGCCGTCGGCCTCCCCGTGTGCGTTGATGCGAGATGGGCGTAGTGCCCCGAGATCGTGAATTTTTATAGGGTAAGGCAAATTGTAGCCATTCCGGTTTATCGGACAATTCGACTGGTGTTTACACGGTAAGTTGTCGAATTCTTCAATAAACAATTCGGCTGGTCGTCTTGTCTTTTCCCGCTGGCAGGGATCCCTCATTTCACTGCGGTCGCAGCGGGCCCGCCCTGTGCGGAATCCGCACCCCTGCCGGGGTGGGAGACGAGCCCATGCCGAAACCTCAGCCCGACCCCTGCCGGGGCATCGGCCGGACCCTCGCTGGGACGCGAACCGGACTCGCGGATCGTGCGCGTTAGAGTGGCGGCATGAGCGCATCCACGCACCTGCCCGCCGACCTCGCCGCGGACCCTCTCGTCCGCATCGCCGCTGACCTGGCCGTCATCGCCTGGGAGCGGATGACGGCATGGCGGGCATCGCTCGGTGCCGATCTCGACGAGTCGGTCGTCGACACGAAGACCTCGCCGAACGACCTCGTCACCCTCGCCGACGCGCAGATCGAGGCGCTCGTGCGCGGGTACCTCAGCGCTGTGCGTCCCGGTGACGTCATGGTCGGCGAGGAGGGCGCCGAGGCGATCGACCCGGTGGAGTTCTTCGACCGCGATCTGCTGCGCCGCCTCGCCGCGTTCGATCCTGTCGCCGGGGCCCTCGCCGAGGTGACCGCGGGTGACGCCGAGGGCCGCTTCGAATGGCACGTCGACCCGATCGACGGCACCGTCAACTTCGTCCGCGGCATCGAGCACTTCGCCTTCTCCGTCGGCGTCCTCGACACAGCGACCGACGCCTGGGCAGTCGGACTCGTCGCCTCTCCCGGGCTCGGAGCCACATGGGTGGCCGGCCGGTCTCGGGGCGCCTACCGCGTCGAGGGTCGGCTCTTCGACCGGATGCCGGAGCCGGATCTCAGCGCCGCCGGTGCCCCCGCCGCCGGCGTGCCCGCCGCCGGTGCCCCCGCGGCCGACGGCGCACCCGGGGCGGCGACCCCGGCGACTCGGCTCTCGGGGGCGCCCGTCGGTCTCTCGGGACGGCTGCTCGCGACCGGATTCGCCTACCGGGGTGACAACCGTGGCCGACAGCTGGCCAAGCTGCCCGCTCTCATGGACGGCTATGACGACATCCGCCGCTGCGGGTCGGCCGCGCTCGATCTCTGCATGGTCGCCGAGGGAAGGGTCACGTGCTACGCCGAACGCGGGCTCGGCATCTACGACTACGCCGGCGGCGCGCTCGTCGCCGAGGAGGCCGGAGCCTTCGTCCATCGCGGGGGCAGTGACGGTCCGACGGCCGCGGCCGATTCGGCCGCAGAGCTCGCGCGCCTCATCGACACCATCTGAGGCCGGGGCCCGACCCGGTCGACCTGCGCCGATACTCGTTCGAGAGCCTCGGCGCGGGAACTGTGACAGGGATAACGCAAGACAGGCGTCGTCTATTTCTGAGAGATTAGGCTAAGCTAACTCACAGATGGCTCACATCTGCGTACCGATCGCCTCAAGGAAGTAGAACACGATGATCTCGACCCGCCTCCGCCTCGGCGCCGCCCTCGGTGTCCTGGCCCTGGCCCTGTCCGGCTGCTCCTCCGCGGAGTCCGAAGCCCAGGCCGACACCGCCGCCTCGAGCACGATCAAGGTCGAGGACAACAACGGCACGCAGACCGTGACGACCCCTCCGACCTCCGTCGTCGCCACGGACAACCGCACCTTCGAGACGCTCGACGCGTGGGGCATCAAGCTGAGCGCGGGCGCCCGCGGCCTCATGCCGCAGGGACTCTCCTACACGAGCGACGAATCGATCCCCGACCTCGGCACCCACCGTGAGCCCGACCTCGAGCAGGTCGCCGCCGCCAAGCCCGACCTCATCGTCAACGGGCAGCGCTTCGCTCAGTTCCACGACGACCTGCAGAAGCTCGCCCCCGAGGCCGTCGTCCTCGAGCTCGACCCGCGCGACGGCGAAGCCTTCGACGAGGAGCTGCGTCGTCAGACCACCGTCCTCGGTGAGGTCTTCGGCAAGCAGGACGAGGCGAAGAAGCTCGTCGAGGACTTCGATGCCTCGATCGACCGTGCCAAGGCCGCCTACAACGGCAGCGACAAGGCGATGGGCGTCATCACCACCGCCGGCGACATCGGCTACGTCGCCCCGTCCGTCGGCCGCACCGTCGGACCGGTCTTCGACATCCTCGACCTCGATCCGGCCCTCGAGGTCGAAGGCGGCAGCGAAGGCGACAAGGGCGACGACATCTCCGTCGAGGCGATCGCCGAGTCCCAGCCCGACCTCATGATCGTCATGGACCGTGACGCCTCCTTCACCGCCGACCGCCGGGAGAAGGGATCGGCTCCGGCCGCCGAGGTGCTCGAGAAGTCCGAAGCCCTCGAGGACGTTCCCGCGGTGAAGAACGACAAGATCGTCTACTTCCCCGAGGACACCTATCTCAACGAGGGCATCCAGACGTACACCGAGTTCTTCAACGGCTTCGCCGACAAGCTCGAAGCGCAGAAGTAAGCAGAACCGGGTGCGGGTGAGACCCGCACCGGAACCACCGCGGCGGCGCCCACGCGCCGCCGCGGTGCGAGCGGGAACGGCAGCATGACGAACTCAGGGACCACGGACGACCGGACGGCCGCCTCGGCGGACGACCGCCTCGGCGAGGACACGAAAGCGCCCCAGGACACGGACGGCACCGGCAGGACCGGCAGGACCGGTCGCCCGGCGACGAGTCGGGGACCGCTCTTCAGCTGGCAGCTGGGCCTCGCGACCCTCGCGGTGGCGGGCCTCCTCGTCGCCTCCCTGCTCACTGGGGTCTACGACATCTTCGGCGCCGCCGACGGGGCGGAGATGTTCCAGATCACCCGGGTCCCGCGGACCGTCGCGCTCGTCCTCGCCGGTGCGGCGATGGCGATGTGCGGGCTCGTCATGCAGCTGCTCACGCAGAACCGATTCGTCGAGCCGACGACGACGGGCACGACGGAATGGGCGGGCCTTGGACTCATGCTCACCGTCATCATCTACCCCGAGGCGACGATCGTGCAGCGGATGATCGGCGCGATCCTCGCCGCCTTCATCGGCACCCTCGTCTTCTTCCTCTTCCTCCGCCGCGTCTCGCTGAAGTCCTCGCTCATCGTCCCCATCGTCGGGATCATGCTCGGCGCCGTCGTCGGAGCGGTCTCGACCTTCATCGCTGTGTCCACGGACATGCTCCAGAGCCTCGGGATCTGGTTCGCCGGCAGCTTCACCTCGATCCTGCGCGGACAGTACGAGGTCCTCTGGATCGTCGCGATCGTCGTCGTCGCCGTGTTCATCACCGCCGACCGATTCACCGTTGCGGGCCTGGGCAAGGAGATCTCGACGAGCGTCGGACTCAAGTACAACCAGATCATCCTCATCGGCACCGTCCTCGTGGCCATCGCCACCGGCGTCGTCACCGTCGTCGTCGGCAACCTCCCCTTCCTCGGGCTCATCGTGCCCAACATCGTCTCGATGATGCGCGGCGACGACCTGCGCTCGAACCTGCCGTGGGTGTGCCTGCTCGGGATCGCGATCGTCACCGTCTGCGACCTCATCGGACGTCTCATCATCGCCCCCTTCGAGATCCCCGTCTCCCTCATCCTCGGCATCGTCGGGGCCGCCGTCTTCATCGTCCTGCTGCTGCGGCAGCGGAGGAGGAGCTGACATGCGCAGCATGGACACCGACGACCGCGGTGCGGAACCGCGCACCTCCGAGACCACCCCGGCAGCCGCCTCGGCGAGGACGACCGGACGCCATTCGGGGGCACTGACGACGGCTGCGGCCCGTCGACGGTACTGGACGATCATGGGCGTGCTGGCGGCGGCCGCGCTCGGGATCGCCTTCGGACTCCTCGCGTGGGACAACCCGCTGCCGATCACGGACGAAGGCTTCTGGCTCATCGCGGGCCTGCGCGGGCGCAGCCTCGTCGTCCTCGTCATCGTCGCCCTGTGCCAGGCGTTCGCGACGGTCGCGTTCCAGACGGTGACGAACAACCGGATCATCACGCCCTCGATCATGGGCTTCGAGTCGCTCTACGTCGCGATCCAGACGGCGACGATGTACTTCTTCGGGGTGACCGCACTCGTCGAGCTGCGCGGGGTGCTGCCCTTCACGATGCAGCTGGTCGCGATGATCGGGCTCTCGCTCGCCCTCTACGGCTGGCTGCTCTCGGGGAAGTACGCGAACGTCGAGGTCATGCTCCTCGTCGGCATCGTCATCGGCGGCGGACTCGGGGCGGTGGCGACGTTCATGCAGCGCACGCTCACCCCGAGCGAGTTCGACGTCCTCTCCGCGCGCCTCTTCGGCTCGATCGCGAACTCCGATGCGACCTACCTGCCGGTGGCGATCCCCCTCTGCCTCATCGCATGTGCGGCCATCTACCTGTCCGCGCCGCGGCTCAACGTGCTCGCGCTCGGCAAGGACGTGACCGGCAACCTCGGGCTCAGCCACAGGGCCGCGACGATCACAATCCTCTTCTTCGTCTCGATCCTCATGGCGGTGTCGGTGTCGATGATCGGGCCGATGATCTTCCTCGGCTTCCTCGTCGCGATGCTCTCCTACCAGTTCTCCGACACCTACGACCATCGGTACGTGCTGCCGATGGCGGGCCTGCTCGGGTTCGTCATCCTCGGCGGGGCGTACTTCATCCTCAAGAACATCTTCTACGCCGAAGGCGTGGTCTCCATCATCATCGAAGTCATCGGCGGAGGCGTGTTCCTCTTCGTCATCATGCGGAAGGGTCGACTGTGATCACACTCGGCGACGTGGCCAAGAACTACAGCGAGACCGTGCAGATCGGTCCCGTCGACGTGACGATCCACGCCGGCGGGGTGACCGCCCTCGTCGGACCCAACGGGGCGGGGAAGTCGACGCTGCTGACGATGATCGGGCGCCTGCTCGACATCGATTCCGGGGCGATCGAGATCGCCGGATACGACGTCGCCTCGACGAAGTCGAAGGACCTCGCGAAGATCGTCTCCATCCTCCGCCAGGAGAACCACTTCATCACTCGGCTGACGATCCGCCAGCTCGTCGGCTTCGGCCGCTTCCCCTACTCGAAGGGGCGTCTGACGACGGCCGATGAGGAGATCATCTCCCGAGCGATCGACTTCCTCGAACTCGGGGAGCTCGAGAACCGGTTCATCGACGAGCTCTCCGGCGGCCAGCGGCAGCGCGCCTACGTCGCGATGGTGCTCGCCCAGGACACCGACTACGTCCTCCTCGACGAGCCGCTCAACAACCTCGACATGAAGCACTCCGTGCAGATGATGCAGCACCTGCGCCGAGCCGCGACCGAGATGGGGCGCACGATCGTCATCGTCATCCACGACATCAACTTCGCCGGCCACTACGCCGACCACATCTGCGCGGTGAAGAACGGGAAGGTCGCCGAGTTCGGCACCCCCGAGGAGATCATGACCGCCGAGGTGCTCACCCGGGTCTTCGACACCCCCGTCGACGTCGTCGACGGCCCCCGCGGCCGCCTCGCCGTCTACTACTGAGGGATGGTGGCCTGAGCGGTGGTGATCGTCCGCTGCTGAGCGGCGCCGCCCTGCAGGCTGGCACCACCCGCGTTTGTGGTCAATAAACCGAGGGTTTCAGGCCGAATCGGCGATTTTCCCTCGGTTCTTCGACCACAACTCGCTGCAGCGCCGCAGTGCTTCTGAAGAACGTTGCAGCCCGCCCGCTGCTTGGGGATGCTGCCGCTCTCCTGCTGCTGAAGTTCACCGCAGCCCGCGCTCGTGGCTGGAGGGTTCCCCGCGCGCGTTAGTGGTCGAAGAACCGAGGGTTTCAGGCCGAATCGGCGCTATTTCCTCGGTTCTTCGACCACAAACTCGCCGCGACCCGGCCCAAGAGCCCCTCAGCGGTCAATGGAACCGGGGGAGGCCGCCTCGGCGGGGATGCGGATCCACTTGCGTGCTCCGACGACGATGAGGGCGATGAGGCCGAGGATGAGCAGCCCGTCGGCGGCGATGTAGACGAGATGCATGGCCGATCCGCCGTCGTCGATGCCGGCGAGCACGGCGTCCGTGCGCTGGTTGAGCAGGGGTCGGACGAATGCGACCTTGAGGATGAGCACGCCGATGATTCCGCTGGTGAGACCGCGGAAGAGCGGTCCGACTCCGTCCTTGAGGATCGCCCAGAGGAGGATGACGGCGATGACGATCTCGACCCAGTTCATCGCCGTGAACACGAGGCGGCCGATGCCCAGTCCCAGGGGGATCGTGATGCCAGGAGCCTGGAACTT
Organism: Brevibacterium sp. LS14; assembly: GCF_012027885.1. Classification (NCBI taxonomy): domain Bacteria; kingdom Bacillati; phylum Actinomycetota; class Actinomycetes; order Micrococcales; family Brevibacteriaceae; genus Brevibacterium; species Brevibacterium sp. LS14. Next base: position 102,057 of record NZ_SJXG01000056.1, on the reverse strand, counting down.
CAGCGGCGCCTCGATCAGCGAGATGCCGATGATGAGACCGAGCCACACCGCCGGGAGGATGAGCCGCGCCGAGGCGGCGAGCCGGGAGTCCTGGGAGCCGAGAGCGTTGACCATGCCTGAATTCTACGCCTCGTAGAAGTCGCGTGCGCGGCCGGCACCGCCTCGGCGACGGTAGAGGAGGATGCCGAGCACGATCGCTCCGAGGGCGAAGAACGGGGTCGAGGCGATGTCGGGAAACGAGAGGTTCGCGGTGTCGCCGACATCGCGGAGGCCGAGCCCGCGCTGGTCGACGGCGAAGAAGACGACGTTGTACCCGCCGTGGACGCCGATCGCACCCCACAGATGGCGCTGCCAGACGACGAGCAGTCCCGCGAAGATCGCATAGGAGAGGACGAAGGCGCCGTAGAGCGGGGTGAAGCCGGGGTTGCCGACGTGGATTGCGAGGAAGAAGAGCGCCTGGAGGACGACGGCGGGGCCGAGTCCGATCCACCACGAGGTCCCGCGCAGGAGCAGGCCGCGGGCGACAACCTCCTCGCCGGCGCCCTGGGCGATGTAGGTGACGAGGTAGAGCACGGCGACGACGGCGAGGACGATCCCGGAGGGGAGGGTGGCCGGCTCGGCCGGGTGCACCCATCCGCCGCTCCAGGCGATCGCTGTGCCGCCGGCGCTCACAGCCGCACCGACGAGCAGGCCGATGACCGCGGATCCCCAGCGCGGGCGGGTGAGCCCGATCGCCTTCAAACCGACTCCGAGCCGCCGCCGGAGGTAGATCGCGATGATCCCGACGGTGGCGACGATCGCGACGAGGTAGCCGAGGGCGCGACCCGATCCGTCTGGGAGGGTCCACGGCTGGGTGTCGGTGATGCCGAGCGCGAGGAGCGGGAGGATGCCGATGGCGTTGAACGCGAAGCCGAACACCGAGAGGAGGCCGGCGATGACGAGGATCTCGACGACTCCGATGACTCGGCGGGTCGGGCGGGCATCGCGGGCTCCGGTGGGGACGGGGAGGCCGTGGCCAGGGGAATCTGCGGGGGAGGGGTGCTGGGAAGCGGGCATGCCACCATTGTCCTGAGTCATCGTTTGCAACCACAACTGACGGGTCGGCCGGGAGGTCGGAACGCGTATCTGGGTCGGGCCGGTGGTGCGGTCGGACCGGGCCTCTGTACCGTGCCGACGAGGCAGTCGGAACGCGGCTCGCGGCAGGGTCGACAGAGCGGTGGAATCGCGCCTTAGACTGGGCGGATGCGCCTGTTCTCCCATGCCGTCGTGCGTTCATTCGCGCCCGACGACGACCCCTCCGCGACCCCGCCCGACGCGATCCTCGTCGACGGGGAGACGATCGTCGCCGTAGGCACCCGCGATGACCTCCTCGACATCGCCGCCGCGCAGACGTCGTCGACGGCGGCGCTCGCCTCGGCGGGCGGGGTCGGGGCTACCGCGGTCATCCCGGGAGCCGCCGTCGAGGAGATCGACTGCGGGGGCCGGGTCATCCTCCCCGGCCTCGTCGACGCCCACATGCATTCGGTCGCGTACGCGGATTCGCTGACGAATCTCGATCTCTCCGGTTCCCGCTCCCTCGCCGAGGCGGTCGCCGCCATCCGCGAACGTGCCCAGACGCTGCCGGTGGGCAGCTGGGTCGTCGGCGCCGGCTGGGACCTCAACCGCTGGGACGACCCGCGCTACCCCGACCGGCAGCTGCTCGACCGCGAGGTCCCCGACCACCCGGTCGCGATGTGGTCGATCGACCTGCACACGGTGTGGGCGAACGGCAGCGCGCTCGAGATCGCCGGCATCGACGACGACACCCCTGACCCGTCCGGCGGGGAGATCGTCCGCGGACCCGACGGCGTGGCCACTGGTCTGATCAGGGAGGATGCCGCGGATCTGCTCATGCGCTACATCCCGGAACCGACGCGGGAGGAGCGGGCCGAACGGCTCGAGGCGACCCAGCGGCTCTTCCTCTCGCTCGGACTCACCGGCATCCACGACTTCGACGGAATCGCCTCGACGCTGGGGTGGAACGATCTGCGGGAGGCCGGTCGGCAGGATCTGCGGGTGACGAAGTTCCTCCGCCAGCCCGAGGTGCCGTGGGCGATCGAGACCGGGTGGGTGACCGGCGGCGGGGACGACTGGCTGCAACGCGGTGGGGTCAAGCTCTTCGCCGACGGTGCGCTCGGCTCGCACACGAGCCACATGTCCTCGCCCTATCCCGAACCGGAGCCGGCGGGCGTCGGCGTCCACGGGGCCGAGGTGCGCGAGGCCGCGGCCGAGGCGTCGGTCGGAACCGAAGACGGCGGCCCTGCGCTGCCGGTTGCCGAGTCCCACCTCAACTACGGTATCGCGCAGATGAGCGAGGATGAGCTCTTCGAGCAGGCGCGGATCGCGACCGAGGCGGGGATCTCCGTGGCGATCCACGCGATCGGCGATCAGGCCAACCACCACGTGCTCAATGTGTTCGAGCGGCTGCGACCGACCACACTGGCGGTCGAGGAGAAGACCGGGCGGCGTCTGTGCCACCGCATCGAGCACGCCCAGTTCATACAGCCCGAGGACGTCGCGCGCTTCGCCGAGTTCGACGTCACCGCCTCGATGCAGCCTCGGCACTGCATCTCCGACCTCCATCTCCTCCACCTCGTCGACGAGTCCGCTCAGCTCGCCGCCTACGCGTGGCCGGATCTCGTGCACGCGGGTGCGCAGGTGATCTTCGGCTCGGACGGGCCGGTCGAGCATGCGAACCCGTTCGCGGCGATCTACGCGGCGATGACGAGGGCCGACATCTCCGGGGATGCGAGCACGAGCTTCCAGCCGTGGCGTCGGCTCTCGGCGGTCGAGGCGCTGCGACTGCACACGCACGCCCCTTCGGTGGCCGCCGGTCTCGGTGATCGACGCGGGTATCTGGCGCCGGGCATGGACGCGGACTTCATCGTCGTCGACGTCGACCCGTTCGTCGCCGAAGGGCTCACCGACGCCGAGGCGGAGGCCGGGCCGGAGGGTCTGCTCGGCTACGAGTCCGAGGAGGCGCTCTTCGCCCACGCCGAGGCGATCCGCGATGCGCGGGTGTTCCTCACGGTCGTCGGCGGCGAGATCAAGCACTCGGTGTAGTGGCGGGAGGCGATGTCCTGTTCGTTGCTCGGGCAGGCAGCCCGTCTGACTGCCGAAACGAGTCGCATTCCGCCCGACCAGTCGGAGAATGAACCGACCGATCGGGCGGAAAGTGACTCAAAAGCAGGCGTCCGGCCCAGATCGACGCGACATCGAGCGGATACGTTAACGAGTATTGGCGTGCCGAACGGCTGCTCCGAGGGATGCGCTGGTTCTCAGAGGGTTGCGTTCCATGCATCGAGGCGATGGCGGAGGTCGCGCTCGGTCATATCGGTGCGACCTATCCCGTGGTAGTTGGGCAGCCAGGTCTCGACGCGCTCGTGCGCGCTGGCCGCGGCTTGGACGTCCCAAGGTCGGATGTCGCCGACGGTGCGACCGAGTCCTCGTTCGTACTCGTTGAGGAAGACTTCCGGTGCCGAGGTGGACCCGAGGAGCACGAGATCCTGACGGCACCACGCGAGATCGATGCCGCGAGGACCCTGTCGGGCACCTGCCCAGTCGACGACACCGGTGAGTCGCCGCCCTGACCAGAGCGCGTTGCCCGACCAGAAGTCGAAATGGGTAAGCACCGGGTCTTCGAGATCGAGGGAGTTCCATTCGTCCTGCGCGCGTTGTGCCAGGCGAGAGGTCCCTGTGGGCGGCGCGGCCGGAGCTGCGGGTAGTCCTTCACCGCTCAGTGCGTGAATCCGAATCAGAGCAGCGGCCATCTCACGGGCGATGGTGTCGGTGGGCAGTGTTGGATCGGGAGCCCCTCCCGGTACGACGGTCGTGACCACGAGCGGGTGGTCCAACGACGCGTCGGCCGCGATGAGCCGCGGAACGAACTCACCCAATGAGGAGAGTCGGGAAAGGACGCCGGTCTCGCGCTGGGCCGCATCATCCCCGTTGGGGAAGCTGCGGACGATGAAGTCGGTCGTGCCGTCGGAGGCGCGAACCGTGGTCGCATGCTGTCCGCCGGATAGGACTGACTTGAGAGTGAGGTGGCGTCCGAGCAAGCGTGATGCCGAATTCACCGCCTCGTCAGGAGACCATCCTGACTCTGCCGGAGGAGACGTCATTGGTCCCCGTGCTGCGCGAGCAGGCGTTCGAGACCGGCAGCGTAGCGGGCGGCCATCATCTTCTGCGCCGCAACGGACAGGGGAGCGGCCGCCTTGAGCAGGGGATGTCCCGGCAGCGAGCGGGAGGTGATCGAGACGACGAGCCGATCGTCATCGTCGATGGAGACGAGGAACGTCTGCACACCCGACTCCAGATGCCCAGGCCGCGTGCGGTAGACGAAGCCAGCCTGCCGGTCGGTGTCGATGACATCGACGACGATGCACGAACCGACCGGGATGACGAGGTCCTCACCGCGCTGCCGCAGCGGCGGAGCCGGCCACCGCGGATTGAGCCAGAGGTCGACGACCATTCCCGGCCGCACCCGACGCTGCGGGCGAGCGATGACGCCGGCGCCCTCCTGCAGCTGCCATGTGAGGATCGCTTCGCTGGCCAGCGGGAACAGCTCGGCCGGCCCGATGTCGCGGACGTGCTCGAGGTGGTTCATTGCGATCCCTTCGAAGCAGTGCGCGGCCAGGTGCCGCCGCCGGCAGAACCGGCACCCTGTCCGGCGGCGTGACGGCAGATCTCCCCATACCGTGATGCAACGCCCTCGGGATCGAGCTCACCGTCGGGCCGATACCACTGCGCCACTCCCGTGCAGATCGTCGTGATCGCTCGCGCGGCGTCCCGCGGGTACGGCGTTGAGAACACGTCGGCGTCGACGCATGCGACGACGCAGTCATCGAGAAGCTTCTGCTGCCGGTCCCTGGCCGCGATGTGCGAGTCGCGTGCCTCGGTCGGGAGGCTGCGGATCTCGCTGAACGCGATGAAGGCGATGTCGGCCTGGTGCGCGTGGAAGAGGAGGAGGCACTCGACGAGGCGGTCGAACCGGGGCAGAGGTTCCTGCGGGCCGTCCGCGAGCGCCGCGGTGCTCCGCTCCCAGAGATCGGCCATGGCCAACCGGTCGATCTCGGTGAGGATCGCCTGCTTCGACGCGAAGTGGTGGTAGAGGCCGGGAACCGAGAGTCCGGCCGCCTGGGCGACCTGGCGGATCGACGTGCCGTGGAACCCGCCGCGGACGAAGCAGTCGAGAGCAGCCCGCAGCAGCGGGGGGAGGAGGGGAGTGTCGTACGTTCTCCACGGTGCCACGGCGTCATCCTTGTCTCGTGCCGGCAGGGGGATTCCGCCGACGGGCGTGCTTGGGCAGTCGCCGAAGTCCGACCCGAACGCTGCCCCGGGTACCAATCTAGTGTGCCGAGGCCGTGTTCCGTCCGAAGTCCCGGAGCCGAATTCCGTCCGATTTCCCGGGGCCGAGTTTCGTGTGGGCGCCCGAAGAGAACTCACCCGGAGAGAACTCACTGCTGCCTGCAGCCGCGGCTCACGCGACGAGCGCCAAACCCTAAGACGTGTGCCAAACCCTGCCGCGAGCCCCAAACCCTGCGACGAGTACCAGTCGTGCCCTTGTGCCCCTCGGTTATGTGACCTAAGCTACATGAGAACCGAGCGAGCGCTCGGTCGGGCGCAGAGGCGATGTGCCGAGGTGCCCGAGACGACGGAGTGGACAACGATGACGACGGACCAGCCGATGACGCACCAGCCGATGACGGCAACTGCACCCGTGTGGACGGCGCTCTACCCCGAGACGGTCAATCCGCAGGCCGATCTGCCGTGGGACTCGGTCGCCCACGCCTGGCACGACCGGGTCGCCGCACACCCGGAGGCCACAGCGATCCTCTACCGCGGCCGACGCCTGACCGTGGGCGAAGTCGACCGCGACGCCGAGGCGCTCGCCACCGGCTTCCTCGACCACGGACTCGACCGGGGCGGGATCGTGGGCATCTGCCTCCAGAACGTCCCCCAGTTCGCCGTCGCCCTCCTCGCGGCGTGGAAGATCGGCGCCGTCCCGCTCGTCCTCAACCCCATGTACCGCGGCCGCGAGCTCCGCGCCCTCATCGACGACTCCCGTGCCCCCGGGTTCATCTGCGATGCCTCCGACGCCGAGGCGGTCGCCCAGTCCCTGTCCGGGAGCTCGGTGTCGTGGATCATCACGACGACCGACGACGAGTACGCCGCTGCAGACCCTGACCCCGGCGGCGAGGCGGCGGGCCCCGGCGGCGAGGCGGTCGACGCCGTCTCGTCCGACTCCCCGTCGGCACGGACGACCCGAACGCCTCACTGGACCGAGATCCCCACGACCGGGTGGGCCGAGGTGCTCGGGACTCGTCGTCCCACCTCGGCGAGGGATGCTGAACTCCGCGACGACCTGCTCCCCGGCCTCGACGACCCAGGGCTGCTCACCTACACCTCGGGGACGACGGGACCGGCGAAGGGATCGGTGGCGACGCATTGGAATCTGCTCAGCGTCGCGCAGACATGCGGACAGTGGTTCGGTCTGGGCGAGGGCGACGTCATGCTCGCCGTCGCCCCGCTCTTCCACATCACCGGCGCCGTCGCGTGCGCGACCACCTCGCTCATCCATCCGATCGTCCTCGACTTCGTCGGCCGCCCCGATGCGGAGAAGATCGTCACCGCAATCCGCGAGGACGGTGTGACCGTGACGATCGGGTCGATCACGGTCTTCAACGCCCTCCTCGAACATTCGGGGGCCACCTCGGCGGACTTCGGGAGCATCCGCCTCCTCTACTCCGGTGGCGCACCGGTGCCCCCGGCGACGGTCGCGAAGTTCCGGGACCGCTTCGGCCACTACGTCCACAACATCTACGGGATGACGGAGACGGCCTCGGCGGTCATCGGCGTGCCGGCGGGGATCGACGCACCGGTCGACCAGGCGACCGACACGCTCGCCATTGGGGTGCCATTCCCCGGTCTCGACGCGCGCATCGTCGACATCGCCACAGGTGAGGTCGTCACCGACGGGCCCGCAGGGGAGCTCCAGCTCCGCGGCCCGCAGGTCACTCCCGGTTACCTCGGCCGTCCCGACGCGAACGAGCGCGCCTTCGTTGACGGCTGGCTGCGCACCGGCGACGTCGGGGTCATGGACTCCGCGGGATGGATCTACCTCGTCGACCGGATCAAGGACCAGATCAACGTCTCCGGGTACAAGGTGTGGCCGCGCGAGGTCGAGGACGCCCTCTACGAACACCCGGCCGTGCTCGAGGCGGCCGTCGTCGGTCAGCCCGACGACTACCGGGGCGAGACCGTCGTCGCCTACGTCTCCCTCCGCGCCGGACAGATCGCGACCGAACGGGACCTCATCGCCTTCGCCCGCGAACGCTTGGCCGCGTACAAGTCCCCGCGTATCGTCCACATCATCGCCGACCTCCCGAAGACCCACACCGGCAAGATCCAACGGCGACTGCTGCGGGACCAGAGCCCGCCGACCGCGCCGGACGCAAACCGACCGGACGCGAACCCGCCGGAGGCGACCCCGACCACCCCAGCCCCGACAGCCCCAGCCCCGACAGAGGAGACATCATGAGTGCACCCATCACCGGTCGCAGGTTCGAGGGGCAGGTCGCCCTCGTCACCGGAGCCAGCCGCGGCATCGGGCTCGGCATCGCCGAGCGCCTCGCCGCCGAGGGGGCGAGCGTCGTCCTCACCGCACGCAAACCCGACCCTCTCGCCGAGGCGGTCGCCTCCTTCCCCGCAGGCACCGCCCTCGGCATCGCCGGAAAGTCCGATGACCCCGCGCACCGAGCCGAAGTCTTCGACACCATCGCCGAGCGGTTCGGCCGCCTCGACGTCCTCATCACCAACGTCGGGATCAACCCCGTCTACGGCCCGACCATCGACATCGACCTCGACGCCGCACGGAAGATCCTCGACGTCAACGTCATCGGCACGCTCGCGTGGGTGCAGGGCGCCGTCGGACACGCCGGCCTGCACTTCCGCGAGAACCGTGGCCGGATCGTCTCAGTCTCCTCGGTCGCCGGGGAGGTGCCGAGCCCGGGCATCGGCTTCTACGGCGTCTCGAAGGCCGCGGTCTCGCACCTCACGCGCACGCTCGCCGTCGAACTCGGACCCGACATCAGGGTCAACGCTGTCGCCCCCGCCGTCGTCAAAACGCAGTTCGCGACCGCTCTCTACGAAGGCCGGGAGGACGAGGTCGCCCAGGCCTACCCGGTGGGCCGCCTCGGCACCCCTGAGGACATCGGGGCTGCCGTCGCCTACCTCGCCTCGGCCGACGCCGACTGGATCACCGCTCAGGTCCTCACCGCCGATGGGGGACTCATCACGGCAGGAGGCACGGCATGAGCGCGCTGCCGCCCGAGGTCGAGGACATCCGGCAGCGGACCCGGACCTTCATCCGCGAGGTCGTCGTCCCGTCCGAGCCGAGGCCGGGATCGACACTCGACGAGGCGGTCCTCGCCGACCTGCAGGCCAGAGCGAAGACCGCCGGCGTCTTCGCCCCGCACGTGCCCACGGAGTGGGGCGGCCTCGGTGTGCCCGTCGAGCACTGGTCGCCGATCTTCCAGGAGGCCGGGTACTCGCCGATCGGACCGGCGGTGCTGGGCTGCATGGCTCCCGACGAGGGCAACATGCACATGCTCGCCCGCATCGGCACCGCAGACCAGAAGGAGCGGTACCTGCGTCCGCTCGCCGCCGGCGAGGTCCGGTCGAGCTTCGCCATGACCGAACCCCACCCCGGTGCCGGATCCGATCCGGCGGCACTGTCGACCCGCGCCGTGCGCGACGGCGATGAGTGGGTGATCACCGGAGACAAGCGCTTCATCTCCGGGGCCGAACTCTGCGACTTCTTCATCGTCATGGCCGCCACCGGTGACGGTGATCCGAAGGAGACCGCCGCCGAGGCGGCCGGGAGTCCCGCTGGGGGCGTGAGTTCGGCTGACAACCGGAGCGCCGAGGCGGCCGGGAGTCCCGCTGACAACGGGAGTTCGGCTGGGGCCGGGAAGCGCCGCGGTCAGGAGGCGACGATGTTCCTCGTCGACCGCAGTGCCCCGGGCGTCGAGGTCGGACGGTCGATCCACACGGTCGACACGACGATCGCCGGCGGGCACCCCTATGTCCGTTTCGAGGGCGTCCGCGTGCCCGAGTCTGCTGTGCTCGGCGAACCGGGCAAGGGGTTCGCCTACGCCCAGGTGCGACTCGCTCCCGCCCGCCTCACGCACTGCATGCGCTGGCTCGGTCTGGCCAGGCGGGCACTCGACATCGCCCTCGACCGGGCTGAGCACCGCTCCGTTTTCGGCGATGTCCTCGCCCGACAGGGACTCGCCCAGGAGCTCATCGCCGCCTCGGTCATCGACATCGAGACCTCTGATGCGATCATCGCGAAGACCTCCCTCGTCCTCGACGGCGACCAACACGAGGCGAACTCGCTGTCGTCGATCGCGAAGGTCCACTGCTCGGAGGCCATCTATCGTGTCATCGATCGGGCCGTCCAGCTCACCGGCGGCGACGGGATCTCCGACGAGCTGCCGCTCATCCAGTACCTCAACGAAGTGCGGCCCTTCCGGATCTACGACGGATCGACCGAGACCCACAAGTTCGCGATCTCGCGCCGAGCGTCCTCGCGCCGCCGCAAGGAGGTCGCCGCCGGCGCCCCGCGCCTCGACGTCGTCGCCGGCCCGCGGACGGAAACCGAGGAGGGCGCGCGATGACCGCCCAGCTCGTCGACGTCGTCGAGACCTCAGCCGAAGCCGCGGCCCTCGACATCCCGCCGCTGCTCGTCCTCGACGCGCTCGCGCGCCACCTCGACGATCGCGGAATCGGCACCGGTCCCATCCGCTGGGAGCGGATCGGTGAGGGCCAGTCGAACGTCACCTACCGGATCCGCCGCGACGGCGCCGACGTCGTGCTCCGGCGCGGACCCCGACCGCCCCTTCCCCGGTCGACCCACGACATGGTCCGGGAGGCACGCATCCAGACCGTGCTGCGCGGCCAGGGGGTCGCGGTGCCGAGGATCATCGACGTCTGCGAGGACGAGACCGTCCTCGGCGTCCCCTTCTACCTCATGGACTTCGTGCCCGGAACCGTCGTCACCGACACTTTGCCGGAGATCCTCGCCCCCGCCGAGGCGCGGCAGGCGTTCGGGGAGGAGCTCGTCGACCAGCTCGCCTCCCTCCACGACGTCGACGTCACCGTTCCCGAGGTCGCCGCCCTCGGGCGCCCCGAGGGTTACCTCGAACGCCAGGTCGCGCTCTTCTCCTCACTGTGGGAGAAGAACACCCGGCGTTCGCTGCCCGCGGTCGGCCGCCTCGGCGAGTGGCTGGGGGCCAACCGGCCGGAGACTCAGCGTCATTCCGTCGTCCACGGCGACTATCGGGCGGGGAACGCGATGCTCGCGCCGACCGCGCCGGTGCGGGTCACGGCGATCCTCGATTGGGAGATGTCGACGCTCGGGGATCCGCTCGCCGACCTCGGGTACTTCCTCGCGACCTACACCGATGGGCGGCATCCGCGCACGGTCATGGACCTCACCCCGGTGACCTCCGGGCCCGGATTCCCCGATCGTGCCGAGCTCACCGCCCGCTACCGGGACCGGACGGGACTCGATCTGACGAGTCTGCCCTGGTACCAGGCGCTGGCGCTGTGGAAGGCCGCGATCTTCTCCGAGGCGATCTACACCCGGTGGCTCGCCGGGGAGGCTCCCGCTGCAGGGGGTTTCACCGGTGCGCTCGAGCAGGGAGTGCCGGCCCTCCTCGACGTCGCAGGGGAGGTGGCGGCGACTCTCAGGTAAGCGGTCCTGCCGCAGACGACCCTGATCACGCCCCGCCTCTGAGGGGTGACCGCCCCCGCCCGCGTCCGCACGACCCCGGGGCGACGTTCCCTCCTCGAGTGCGCCCGATTTCATCCCGATTCCGCCCCCGATCCCGACCCGATTCCGGGGTCGACTCCGCCCTATTCCGGCCCGATTTCGTGCCCGAATCCGAACCCGAACCACCCGCTGGGCCGTCTCCCTCGGTCACAGCGAACCCAGCTACCCACCACCACCCAGCACGGGAAAGGCAGACATGACTGCACAGACGACAGGGACGATGGTGACCCTGCGCGAGAAGCGGCGATCGGTCGTCGCGAGCACCGTCGGCAACATCCTCGAATGGTACGAGTGGAGCGCATACGCCGTCTTCACCCCCTTCATCGCCGCGGCGATGTTCGACAGCGACGATCCGGTCTCAGCGGTGCTCGCGACCCTCGGCGTCTTCGCCGTCGGCTTCCTCATGCGGCCTCTCGGCGGCATCGTCTTCGGACGCATCGCCGACCGCAGGGGACGCAAGTTCGTCCTCATCACGACGATGCTCATCATGGCCGCAGGCTCCTTCCTCATCGCGGTCATGCCCGGGTACGCGCAGATCGGGGCAGCAGCGTCGTTCGTCCTCCTCATCGTCCGCGTGGCCCAGGGCTTCGCCCACGGCGGGGAGTCGGCGACGGCGAACTCGTACATCGCCGAGATCGCCCCCGCCCACCGCCGCGGCCTCTGGGGCAGCATCGTCTTCGTCGCGATCTTCGGCGGTTCGGTCCTCGCCTACACCGTCGGCGGTGCCGTGACGAACCTCTTCCCCGAAACCGCGGTCACCGACTGGGCCTGGCGGATCCCGTTCGCCCTCGGTGCCCTCCTCGCCCTCGTTGCGCTGTGGATGCGGCGGGGCATGATCGAAAGCGAGGTCTTCGCGGCAGAGGACGCCACCCTCGCCGAGGCGGCCGCCGACACCGCCGCCCCGACCCCGGCGCTTCCTCCCGCCCTCGACCGCCGCCGGGTCGCCCGGTCGATCGTCCTCGTCGTCCTCATGACCGCCGGCATCACCGCCGCCCACTACACATGGTCGTCGTACGCCTCGACGCTGGCGATCACCGAACGCGGGATGGATCCGCAGGCCGCCTACTGGGCGACGGTCGGTGCGCAGGTCATCGCACTCGTCTCGCTGCCGTTCTGGGGAGCCGTGTCGGATCGGATCGGCCGGCGCCCCGTCCTCATCGGATTCGGGGTGCTCATGGCGGTCCTCCAGTATCCGCTCATGGGGATGATCACCTCGGTGGGGTGGACGCTCTTCCTCGCCTCGTCGATCGCTCTCCTCGTCGTCGCGATGGCCGGAGCCCTGCTCTCGGCAGTCCTCTCCGAGGCGTTTCCGACGACCGTCCGCACGCAGGGCATCGGCTTCGCCTACTCGATCTCCGTCGCGGTCTTCGGCGGGACCGCGCCCTACCTCAACGGACTGTTCAATTCGCTCGGACTGCCGTGGCTCTCGAGCGGGTGGGTGATCCTCCTGTGCGGCTGCACGATCGCCGCCGTCGCGCTCCTGCCGGAGACGAAGGGCGCGGACCTCGCCGAGGTGTGAGTCCCGAGCAACCCTCCGGGCGCTCGGCACCCCGGCACAGGGTTGCCGAGCGCCTGCAGGGTTGCCGACAGCGGTCGCCCCCGCCACCTCGTCGGTTGTCGCCGAGTGCGCCATGCCACTAGAATGAATGCGGACAATTTCATACGCCGTTAAGACATGACGTGGGAGAGCTGCCCGGTCTCCGCGATCGCTCCTCGGACACCCTCCGAGCCTGTGACCCGGACCGCAGTGCAGCGCCGTAGGTGCAATTCCCTCCCCGGGAAACTCTCAGGCCCAGTACCACCGATTGCAGGCGTATCTGGAGGACCGCTTCCTCGCAGCATCCCGTGCAGCGAGCTGGTGATCCGACAGATCGGGGAGGACCCTCACTGTTCAGTGCGTCCTCCACAGGTGGGCGCGACACCGATCAAGGACGGCCATGACCAGTTCACTCGCCCACACCACGCAGGCCACCGGGGACACGGCGCGGCCGTTCTCCGACCGCCACATCGGTCCCCGTGCCGACGACACCGAGGCGATGCTCGCCGAACTCGGCTACGAGTCCCTCGAAGCGCTCTCGACCGCCGCCGTCCCGGCCACCATCCAGATCGACGGCCTCGACCTGCCCACCGGCAAGTCCGAGTCCGAGGTGCTCGCCGACCTCCGCAATCTCGCCTCCCAGAACGTCATGCGCACGCAGATGATCGGCCAGGGCTACTACGACACCGTCACGCCCGCCGTCATCCGCCGCAACCTCGTCGAGAACCCCGCCTGGTACACCGCGTACACGCCCTACCAGCCGGAGATCTCGCAGGGACGCCTCGAGGCTCTGCTCAACTTCCAGCAGGTCGTCCAGGACCTCACCGGCCTCGACATCGCCAACGCCTCCCTCCTCGATGAGGCCACCGCCGTCGCCGAGGCGGTCCTCCTCATGCGTCGGTCCGTGAAGAAGGGCTCGACGGTCGTCCTCGACTCCGAGCTCCATCCGCAGGTCATCGCCAACGTCCACGTCCGCGCCCGGGCACTCGAGTTCGACGTCGTCGTCGCCGACCTCTCGCAGGGTCTCGTCGGCGAGGACATCTTCGGCATCGTCTGCGCCCAGCCCGGCACCACCGGCGTCATCCGCGACCTCTCGGCAGCCGTCGAGGGCGCCCACGAGCGCGGTGCCCTTGTCACCTTCGACACCGACCTCCTCGCCCTCACCCTGCTCAAGGATCCGGGCTCGCAGGGTGCGGACATCGCCGTCGGCTCGGCTCAGCGCTTCGGCGTGCCGCTGTTCTTCGGCGGACCCCACGCGGCGTTCATGGCGGTCAAGGACTCCCTGCAGCGTCAGCTCCCCGGCCGCCTCGTCGGCGTCTCGAAGGACGCTCAGGGCAAGCCCGGCTACCGGCTGGCGCTCCAGACCCGCGAGCAGCACATCCGCCGTCAGAAGGCGACGAGCAACATCTGCACCGCCCAGGCCCTGCTCGCCAACGTCGCCTCGATGTACGCCGTCTTCCACGGCCCCATCGGACTGACCCGCATCGCCTCCCGCATCCACCGCCTCGCTGAGGCGTTCGCCGCTGCCGCTGACACGGCCCCCGGCGCCGAGGTGCTCAGTTACGACTTCTTCGACACCGTCGCCCTGCGCGTGGCCGACGCCGAAGCGGCCCGCGTCGTCGCCGAGGCCGCCGGATACAACATCCGCGTCATCGACGAGACGACGATCGGCGTCTCCTTCGGCGAATCCCACACCGTCTCCGACGCCAACGGACTCCTCGAAGCCCTCGGCATCATCGCCCGGATCGACGAGGACGACTTCGCAGCCGCCTCGGCGGGGACCTTCGGACCCAACCAGGTGCCGGAACCGCAGTTCGCCTCCGACCTCCACCGCGACACCGAGTTCCTCACCCACCCGGTGTTCAACACGCACGGCTCCGAGACGTCGATGATGCGCTACCTGCGCACGCTGGCCGACCGCGACCTCGCACTCGACCGGACGATGATCCCGCTGGGCTCGTGCACGATGAAGCTCAACTCGGCCATCGAGATGGAGCCGATCACCTGGCCCGAGTTCGCGACCATCCACCCCTTCGCCCCCATCGAGCAGACCCAGGGATGGCGCACCCTCATCGGCCGCCTCGAGGACTCCCTCGTCGAGGTGACCGGCTACGATCGCGTCTCCCTGCAGCCCAACGCCGGTTCGCAGGGCGAGTTCGCGGGCCTGCTCGCGATCCGCCTCTACCACCGGGAGAACGGCGACCCGCAGCGCACCGTCTGCCTCATCCCGCAGTCGGCGCACGGGACGAATGCCGCCTCCGCCGTCCTCGCGGGCCTCGACGTCCAGGTCGTCAAGACGACCGACGGCGACGGTTCGATCGACCTCGACGACCTCGATGAGAAGATCGCCAAACACGGTGATCGGCTCGCCGCGATCATGATCACCTACCCGTCGACGCACGGAGTCTTCGAGTCCGATGTCCGCATCGTCTGCGACAAGGTCCACGCCGCCGGCGGTCAGGTCTACGTCGACGGGGCGAACCTCAACGCGCTCGTGGGACTCGCCAAGCCCGGCGACTTCGGCGGCGATGTCTCCCACCTCAACCTCCACAAGACCTTCTGCATCCCGCACGGCGGCGGCGGCCCCGGCGTCGGACCGGTCGCGGTCCGCGAGCACCTCGCCCCGCACCTGCCCGGCAACCCGGTCAACCCCGACCTCGTCTCCGGCGACATGTCGACGGTCGACCTGCCGGTCTCCGGCTCGCTCTACGGTTCTGCCGGGGTCCTGCCGATCAGCTACGCGTACCTCGAGCTCATGGGCGGCGAGGGACTGCGCGAGGCGACCCGGGCGGCCCTGCTCGGTGCGAACTACATCGCGAAAAAGCTCAATGACTACTACCCGGTCCTCTACTCGGGAGAGAACGGGCTCGTCGGTCACGAGACGATCCTCGATCTCCGTGAGATCACGGCGAAGACCGGGGTGACCGCCGAGGACGTCGCCAAGCGCCTCATCGACTACGGCTTCCATGCGCCGACGCTCGCCTTCCCCGTGCCCGGCACTCTCATGGTCGAACCGACCGAATCCGAGGACAAGGCCGAACTCGACCGGTTCATCGAGGCGATGCGCAGCATCCGCGCGGAGATCGACGCGATCGGCACCGACTACAGCTACGAGGAGTCCCCGCTCAAGGCCGCTCCGCACCCGGCGACCGTCGTCATGGACGACTGGGACGGCAAGTACACCCGCGAGACCGCGGTCTTCCCGGTTCCCGGCCTCACCCTGTCGAAGTACTTCCCGCCGGTGAGCCGCATCGACGGCGCCTACGGCGACCGCAACCTCGTGTGCTCGTGCCCGCCGCCCGAGGCCTTCGAGATGACCGAGACCACCGAGACCACCGAGACCGAGGCCGCCTGATGACCGCTGAGATCAAAGAGACCCCGCTCCACGAGACCCACGCGAAGCTCGGCGCGACGTTCACCGACTTCGGCGGCTGGGACATGCCGCTCAAGTACGGCTCCGAACTCGCCGAACACCGCGCCGTGCGCGAGGCCGCCGGCATCTTCGACCTCTCCCACATGGGCGAGGTCCGCATCACCGGTGCCGGTGCCGCAGCCTTCCTCGACTACGCGCTCGTCGCGAAGTACTCGTCGATGAAGGTCGGGAAGGCGAAGTACGGAGTCATCGTCAACGAGCAGGGGTATCTGCTCGACGATCTCATCACGTACCGCATCGGCGAGGAGGAGTTCCTCATCGTCCCCAACGCCTCGAACACGCCCGCCGTCGTCGAGGCCCTGCAGGACCGTCTGCAGACCTTCCTCACCGAGGTCGAACCCGGCGCCGACGTCCGCATGTTCGACGAGTCCGGGGACACCGCGCTCATCGCGGTGCAGGGACCGCACTCGCAGGCCATCATCCTCGCCGCCCTCGACGAGGGTGCCAAGGGGGAGTTCGGGCCGCGGACGACGACGAGCGACGAGGATCCCTCCGGGACGATCACCGTCGGCGAGGCCGTCGACCAGCTCGGCTACTACGCGTGGATGCCGCTGACGATCGCCGGTATCGACCTCATCCTCGCCCGCACCGGCTACACCGGTGAGGACGGGTTCGAACTCTACGTGCCCAACATCGGGGCCGAGCGTCTGTGGGACACACTCGTCACCGCCGGTGCCGACCACGGGCTCGTGCCCTGCGGTCTCGCGGCGAGGGACTCGCTGCGCCTCGAGGCGGGCATGCCGCTCTACGGCAACGAGCTCACCCTCTCGACGACCCCGTACGACGCGGGCCTCGGCCGGATGATCGGGTTCAAGACCAAGGGTGAGTTCGTCGCCCGGGACGCGCTGGCCGCCCTCGGGGAGACCGAACCCGAGCGCATCCTCGTCGGCCTCACCGCGACGGGACGTCGCGCTGCCCGGTCGGGTTCGGTGATCCTCTCCGACGGCGCCGAGGTGGGTGTCGTCACCTCGGGACAGCCCTCCCCGACGCTCGGCCGTCCCATCGCGCTCGCGTATCTCGACCGTGGCCTGGCGGTGCCGGGCACCGAGGTCGAAGTCGACATCCGCGGCAAGGCCCACGAGTTCACCGTGGTCGAGCTGCCGTTCTACCGGCGTTCGGAAAACTGACCTGTCGGAACCGATGAGACTTGCCCGCGCGGCTCGTACACTGGTCACACCTGCTCGCCACAACCGCTGTTCGACAGCAGAAAGGGAAGATCATGGCTGATCTGCCTGCACTTCCGAAGGACTTCTCGTACTCCGCTGAGCACGAATGGGTCAACCAGGGCCCCGACACGATCGCCGGACAGACCGTGAAGATCGGCATCACCGCCGTCGCCGCCGACGCCCTCGGCGAGGTCGTCTACCTCGATCTGCCGAGCGTCGGCGACGGCGTCAAGGCCGGCGAGACCTGCGGCGAGGTCGAGTCGACGAAGTCGGTCTCCGACCTCTACTCGCCCGTCGGCGGGGAGGTCACCTCGATCAACCAGAAGGTCCTCGACTCTCCCGGGCTCGTCAACTCCGATCCCTACGGCGAGGGCTGGCTCTTCGAGGTCAACGTCGACGAGGTCGGTGTCGTCATGGACGCCGACAGCTACGCGAAGAACAACTCGCTGTAGACCAGCAGGGTGGGTGGGACGCCGCAGCGCCCACCCCACCGTGCAGAACCCGTGTCAGGCGGCCCCAGCGCCGTCGGAATCGGGTTCTGCGAACCGAAAACGACAGGGTCGGTCATATCCGCAAGCGTCCGGATGCGGCCGACCTTGTCGTTCCCGCACATGACCGTTCCAGGGAAGGACACCATGCCTCTGAGCGTCTTCGACCTCTTCACCGTCGGCATCGGCCCGTCGAGCTCCCACACCGTGGGTCCGATGCGCGCGGCCGCGAGCTTCCTCGACCTCCTCGGCGAGAAGCTCGAGTCCGTCGCGAGCATCCGCGTCGACGTCTTCGGTTCCCTGGCTGCCACCGGTGCCGGTCACGGGACCTTCGACGCGATCCTCCTCGGCCTCGAGGGATGCCGTCCCGACACGGTCGAGGGCAACGAGCTCACCGCCCGCCGCACCCGGATGGCCGAGACCGGCGAGATCATCCTCGGCGATGCCACCGGCCAGGGCGTCGAGCTCGCCTTCACCGAGGCTGACATGGTCAAACGCCCCCTCACGGTCCTTCCCCGGCACACGAACGCGCTCACCCTCACCGCCTTCGACGAGGCGGGGGAGCCCCTGGCGGAGGAGACGTACTACTCCGTCGGCGGCGGCTTCGTCACCTCGGAGACCGAGTTCGTCGAGAAGGAGAGGGCCGCGCTTGTCGACGACGCCCTTGTCGAGGACGCTGACGCCCCTGTCGAGGATGCCGACGAAGGGTTCGACGACGAGGTCGACGACCCGTCGAACGCGGACGAGGACCAGGAGTTCGCCGTCGCCGAGGCGGTCATCGACGCCGAACTCGAAGCCGCCAGCGAGGAACTGCCCTACCCGTTCCACTCCGCCGCCGACCTCCTCGAGCAGTGCCGGAAGAACGAACTCTCGGTCGCCGAGGTGATGCTCGGCAACGAGCTGACGATGCGCGACGAAGACGAGATCCGTCACGGGCTCCTCCACATCTACTCGGTGATGGAGGAGTGCGCGGCGAATTCGCTCGACCGCTCCGGGCATCTGCCCGGGGGCCTCAAGGTGCGCCGGCGCGCACACGACTGGTACCTCAAGCTCAAGGCCGAGGACCCCGACCGGGATCCCCGCTACTACCTCGAGTGGGTCAACCTCGTCGCGATGGCCGTCAACGAGGAGAACGCCTCGGGCGGCCGGGTCGTCACCGCCCCGACCAACGGTGCGGCCGGCATCATCCCCGCCGTCCTCCACTACGCGCTCAACTACGTCGACTCCGTCGTCGACGGAGGAGAAGGCGCGAAGCACGAGGCGATCATGACCTTCCTCCTCACCGCCGCCGCGATCGGCGTCCTCTACAAGGAGCGGGCTTCGATCTCCGGCGCCGAGGTGGGCTGCCAGGGCGAGGTCGGATCCGCCTCGTCGATGGCCGCCGGAGGACTGGCCGCGGTCATGGGCGGCACCCCCGAGCAGGTCGAGAACGCCGCCGAGATCGCGATGGAGCACAACCTCGGACTCACGTGCGATCCGATCGCCGGGCTCGTCCAGGTCCCCTGCATCGAACGCAACGCGATCGCCGCGGGCAAGGCGATCAACGCCTCCCGGATGGCGCTCTGGGGCGACGGGCAGCACCGGGTCAGCCTCGACGAGGTCATCGAAACGATGCGCCAGACCGGTGCCGACATGAGTTCGAAGTACAAGGAGACAGCGCTCGGCGGACTCGCCGTCAACGTCGTCGAGTGCTGATCCGCGCGGGCACCTCGGCGACCGTCCGCGGCCGACGACGACCGTCCGGCCAAGGTCGACGACCGCCCGGAGGAGGATCGGGTTCGAGAACGGGTCGATTTTCGCACCGGATCCTCCTCGGGAGGCTGTGCCGCGGTCGACGGTCGGCGACGTTCGGGTGGTCCGCGGCGTCGCGCGAGCGACCGCCGGAGTCGGCGCGGAACTCCCGAGGAGGATCGAGTTCGATGTGGGGTCGTTTTTCGCACCGGATCCTCCTCGGAGGGGCCGCCCCTGAGGAGAGCGGCCCATCCGGGGGATCGGGAGGGCGCCTCGGTGACGCCGCTGGCCGCTCCCAGCGCCTGGAACTCGAGTTCCACGTCACGATAAATGTAACGAACCGATAACGAAGACTTCCGCCGAGGCGGCCTCGACGACTCGATCCGGCGATCCCCAGAGATGCTCTGGGGAAGCTCCGCTGCGCTCACGGCGCGATCCCGGCGGTGCTCCCGGTCGCACCGGGGCGAATCGGGGGTGAAATCGCCGAGGCGAGATTGACGCCGGAAGTCATCTCGTTAGGTTGGTGGGCGTGAGAAACGCACTCGCTCAACCGAAGACGGAAACCGACGTTCGGACTCCCTCGCTGGAGGACGGACAGCATTTGTGGCGGCTGGCGAAGGATTCGGCCGTCCTCGATCTCAACTCCTCGTACTCGTACCTGCTGTGGTGCCGGGACTTCGCGGACACCTCGGCGATCGCGTGGATCGAGAACGAACCCGCAGGGTTCGTCACCGGGTACACGCGACCCGAGTCACCGGACACCCTGATGATCTGGCAGGTCGCCGTCTCCGAGCGCTTCCGCGGCCGCGGGCTGGCCTCGACGATGCTCCACGCACTCGCCGACCGGACCGGGGCCCTGCGCCTGGAGACGACGATCACCGACGACAACGCGGCCTCGAACCGCCTGTTCCAGGCCTTCGCGGAGCAGCGCGGAGCCGGCTTCGACCGGCGGCCGCTCTTCACCCCGGACCTCTATCCGGACGGCCACGACACCGAATACCTCTATGAGATCGCCCCGCTCTGACCGCGGAGGGGTGGCGCACACCTCGCCGAGGCGGTGGTCCGGAACGCTCCGACCGCCTCGGCGACCATCCACGCACCATTGCCGGGCCCGACGCCCGCACCCGCAGACGACCGGCGACCCGTCGGCCTGCATCAGCAGTCGAAAGGAATCACACGATGACGACGACCAGCACTGATACGACGACCGAGACCACCCCTGACATCTTCGAGACCCGCGAATCGGCGGTGCGCGGATACTCGCGTTCGTGGCCGGCGACCTTCGCCCGCGCTCAGGGCCCCAAGCAGTGGGACGAGGACGGCAAGGAGTACCTCGACTTCTTCTCCGGTGCCGGCGCGCTCAACTACGGGCACAACAACCCGGCCGTGATGACCCCGCTCGTCGAGTACCTGCAGTCGGGGGCCGTGCTCCACTCGCTCGACATGAAGACTCCGGCCAAACGGGAGTTCCTCGAGACCTTCGAAGAGCTCATCCTCAAGCCGCGGGGACTCGACTACACGGTGATGTTCCCCGGCCCGACGGGGACGAACACCGTCGAGGCGGCGCTCAAGCTCGCCCGCAAGGTCACCGGGCGCCAGCACCTGCTCTCATTCACGAACGCGTTCCACGGGATGACGCTCGGGTCGCTGTCGGTGACCGGGAACTCGATGAAGCGCGAGGGTGCGGGCATCCCGCTGACGAACAGTTCGAAGATCCCCTACGAAGACTACCTCGACGGGGAGACCCCGGACTTCCTCTGGCTCGAGCGGGTGCTCGAGGACTCCGGCTCTGGTGTCGACAAGCCCGCGGCGATCATCGTCGAGACCGTCCAGGGCGAGGGCGGCGTTCGCGCTGCCAGGGCCGAGTGGCTGCGGGAGCTCTCGGCGCTGTGCAAGAAGCACGACATCCTCCTCATCGTCGACGACGTCCAGGCCGGCTGCGGTCGCACAGGAACGTTCTTCAGCTTCGAGGACGCCGGCATCGAACCCGACATTGTGTGCCTGTCGAAGTCGATCTCCGGGTCGGGCCTGCCGATGGCGCTCACGCTCTTCCGCCCCGAGCTCGACGCCTGGGAGCCCGGTGAGCACAACGGGACGTTCCGCGGCAACAACCCCGCTTTCGTCACCGCGACCGCGGCGCTGAAGACCTTCTGGGCCGACAACGGCTTCCAGAATCGGCTCGCCGACACGATCGCCCACCTCCACCAGCGCCTCGACCAGATCGCTGAGAAGGCCGAGGGGGCGACGGTCCGCGGGCGCGGCATGCTCGCCGGTCTGCTCTTCGACGACCCCGAGGTCGCCGGCCAGGTCGCGGCCGATGCCTTTGCAGGCGGCCTGCTCATCGAGACCTCCGGTCCGCGCGACGAGGTCGTCAAGATCATGCCGCCGCTGACGATCTCGGAGGCCGACCTCACCGCCGGGCTCGACATCCTCGAAGCCTCGGTGCTCAAGGTCGCTCCGGCTGGAGCTGAGGCTGCGCCGGCGATGGCCTGAGGCCCGGACGCTCCGGCGATGGGCTGAAGGCCGGATGCTTCGGCGATGGGCTGAGGCCAGAACGCTGGGCAGGACCGCAGACTTACCACTTCGAAAGGACTCTCCATGTACGTGATCAACCGTGACGACCTCAACGACACCGACCGCGACGTCCAGTCCGAGACGTGGCGCAGCCGCCGGATGGTGCTCGGACGGGAGGGCGTCGGCTTCTCCTTCCACGACACCGTCATCTACGCCGGCACGCGCTCGACGTTCCACTACCAGAACCACATCGAAGCCGTGTACTGCGTGCAGGGCGAGGGGACGCTCACCGACGAGGAGACGGGCAAGACCTACCCGCTCTCGGACGGAACGATGTATCTCCTCGACGGGCACGAGAAGCACACCGTCGTCGCCAACACCGAGCTGCGCATGGCGTGCGTGTTCAACCCTCCGGTCACCGGCCGGGAGGTCCACGACGAGAACGGCGTCTACCCGCTCATCATCGAGGAGACCGCCGCAGTGTGAGGTGCTGAGGGACTCTGAGGCGCTCGGGGGCTCTCTGCCGAAATCCTCACGCGCAGAAGTGACCAGTTTTCGCCGGATCGGTCAGGTCGCAACCTGACCTTCTCGGCGGAAACTGGTCACTTCTGTTTGCAGCGCCGTCGGGCTGCACGCCAGCGCGCCGCCGGCCCGCACCCGCGACCGGCCGGCGCCTTCTCAGCGGGTCTGCGCGCCCTTCGCGCCTTTCGCGCCCTTCGCAGCGTCCTTCTTCTCCCAGTACGCGCGGGTCGTCACTTCGTCCGAACCGTCCCACGCGTCGATGCCGGTGACACCGGGCAGGTCATCGCGGTTGAAGACCGGCTCGAGACCCTGCTTGCGCTGAGCGGTGTAGTTCTTGAGCACCTTGAGCGCGATGCGTCCGAGGAGGAAGACGGCCACGAGGTTCGTCAGCGCCATGATCGACATGAACACGTCGGCTGCCGACCAGGCCAGAGGCAGGGCGATGACGGAGCCGGTGAAGACGGCCGCCATGACGATGAGACGGTAGGTCATGATCGCCGGACGCGCGTTCTTCTTGAACAGGTAGGAGATGTTCGCCTCGCCGTAGTAGTAGTTGCCGAGGATCGAGGAGAACGCGAAGAGGAAGATCGCCACGGTGAGGAAGTGCACCGCCCACGTGCCCAGCTGCGAGGCCAGCGCGGTCTGCGTGAGGGAGGCACCCTGGGCCTCGTCATAGACGGGGTTGGACAGGAGGACGATGAACGCGGTGATCGAGCAGACGAGGATGGTGTCGAAGTAGACGCCGAGGCTCTGCACGAGACCCTGCTTGGCCGGGTGCGACACCGACGAGGTGGCTGCGG
The DNA here is from genome assembly GCF_012027885.1 of Brevibacterium sp. LS14. NCBI lineage: Bacteria > Bacillati > Actinomycetota > Actinomycetes > Micrococcales > Brevibacteriaceae > Brevibacterium > Brevibacterium sp. LS14. Next base: position 78,990 of record NZ_SJXG01000056.1, on the reverse strand, counting down.
CGTTGGGGACCGAACCCATGCCGGCCTCGTTGGAGAAGAGGCCGCGGCGGATGCCCTGGAGGATGACGATGCCGATGCCGCCGCCGACGACGGACTGGATGCCGAACGCGTTCTCGAAGATGAGGGCGATCATCGCGGGGACCTCGGTGATGTTCATCGCGACGACGAGGATGCCGAGCAGCAGGTAGGCCCCGGCCATGACCGGGACGATGACCGAGGACCATGCTGAGATCCGCTGCACGCCGCCGAGGAAGACCGCGCCGGTGACGAGGGCGAGGAAGATGCCGAGGCCGACCGGCAGCCAGAAGCTCTGCGTGGTGTCGACGTTGAGGCTCGTCGCGGTGGCGTCGACGATCGAGTTCGCCTGAAGCGAGTTGAACACGAGGCCGTAGGTGACGGTGATGATGACGGCGAAGAACGCGCCCATCCACGGCTGCTTGAGCCCGACGCTCATGTAGTAGGCAGGACCGCCTCGGTAGGAGTCCTTGTCCTTGACCTTGTAGAGCTGACCGAGAGTCGATTCGACGAACGCGGTGGCCGCGCCGAAGATCGCCATCAGCCACATCCAGAAGATCGCGCCCGGACCGCCGATCGAGATCGCGAGCGCGATGCCGGCGATGTTGCCGGTGCCCACGCGCGAGGCCGCGGAGATCCAGAAGGCCTTGAACGAGGAGATCGACTTCGTGCCGTCCTTGTTCTCCCCGGGGCTCTCGCCGATGACGCGGAACATCTCCGGCAGCATCCGCAGCTGGACGACGCCGGTGCGGATGGTCAGGTAGAGGGCGACGGCGATGAGGACGACGATGAGCACCCAGCCGAGCCTGTCATTGACGAGTGCGATGAGGTCCTGGAGGGTTTGCATGCGATGGTCCAATTCGTCAGGAGTTCTTGAGAGTTTCCTCACCTCATTGTGCCACTCCGCTGTGAGCCGAGCCGCACCTGGGGAGCGTTCGGAAGGTGCGGTGATCCTTCCGTGCCGAGGTCAGGGCGCCCCCCCGCCGAGGCGGTCGGTGACTGAGATCACGGCCGTGCACTTCAGGCGTGGTACGCTTCGATGGATTCGACCCGAAGACATCGTGACGCAGCCTGCCGACGCATACCTCTGAGACTCCTACTCCGGCACCCACCCTGTTCAGTTCCCCTTGATGGAGTCTCCGTGAAACTCATCCGTCGCGCCGCCGTGTCCGCGCTCGCCGCCGTTGCCCTCGTCATCGCCCCCGCCGCCTCGGCGGACGCCGCGAATGTCTCGTTCGACGTCACCAAGCTGACAGCAGACAACCTCGTTGTGTCTGATTCGAACTGCAAGTATTTCAACGTCTACCTCAAATACCGGTCCTCAGGAACCGACTCGTGGACAGTCATGCCTGAAATCATTGGGCGGCACGGGTACGCAGGCGACCTGTTCTTCGCATCTACATTTCGTCCGAACGATGTTGACCGTGGGATGGTCTGCCCCAGCAGCGACGGTCTGGGGAAGTACACCTTGGGGCCCTCGGAGGTGACAGCGGAAAACTACAGCGGTGACTACTACGATCACTATGCCGGTACCGACCACACCAAGGGCAGCTTCTATGTCCGCGGCAAGGCCTACGCGTCGCTGTCCACCAAGCGCAGCGGGAAAACGGTGACCCTGACGTCGACGACCAAGGTCTACAGCCCGGAGGACTACGGCAAGGTCAACTACAACCCGAAGGTGAAGTTCCAGGTCAAGTCCGGCAGCAAGTGGAAGACCATCAAGACCGTCTCCGCCAAGAAGGGAAAGGCGACGCTCAAGGTGACGTCGAAGGGCAAGAAGACCTACCGCGTCACGTTCGATCAGGTCAGCTGGGCGACCGGGGCGACGTCGAAGACCGCGAAACGCTGACGCGGCCGTTCGCGAGATCCGTCCAGCGTCGATTCTCCCAGAAGTCAGCTCGCTCCGATCCAGGATTCACGTGCGCGCAACCCAAACATCACTCGCACATCGCCTCCCGAGACTAGGCTGATCCGCAATCGCCCTTGAGGTACCACGATGACGGCACCACCGGCACCGCCTCGGCGATCATCCCCGAAGGAGTCTCCCCATGCCCATCACCGTCCTCACCCATCCGCCAAAGGGCGGTGTGCGCACCCCGGTGCCGCCGCTCGTCATCGCACATCGAGGTGCGTCCGCGGGCTGGCCTGAGAACACGATCCCGGCGTTCGTCGCCGGGATCGATCAGGGGGCGGACATGATCGAGGTCGACGTGCACCTGAGTGCCGACGGTGAGCTCGTCGTCGTCCACGATGTCACCCTCGATCGGACGACGAACATTCGCACCCTCCACCCCGAGCGCACCGACACGAGAGTGAAGTCCCTGACCGCGGCCGAGATCGCCGAACTCGACGCGGGCAGCTGGAAGGACGAGTCGTTCGTCGGTCTGCAGGTCCCCACCCTCGCCGAGGTGCTCGCCCTCGTCCACACGACCCGCACCGGTCTGCTCCTCGAGGTCAAGCACCCAAACCTCTATCCCGGCATCGCCGAGGCGATCGTCCGTGCCTGCGATGAGCTGCCCGACTACCTCGACCGCTCTCTTGCCGCCGGCCTCCTCGTCGTCCAGTCCGCCGACTGGGACTTCGTCCGCGAGTTCCACGAGCTCGCGCCCGAGGTGCCCGTCGGTCTCCTCGGCCGCCCGACGCTCGAGCAGCTGCGCGAATTCGCCGCGTGGGTCGACCAGATCAATCCTGAGCACATCGACGCCGATGCCGAGTACCTGACGACCGTCCACGAGCTCGGCATGTCGAGCCTTGTGTGGACGGTCGACGCGGTGACCGACATGGAGAAGTCGATCGAGTACGGCGCCGACGGAATCATCACCAACGTCCCCGACGTCCTCGTCGAGGTCGTCGAGGAGCTGTAGGCGCCGCTCACTCCCGCGGAGCGCGAAGCTTTCCGCTCAGCGGGGTGTCCCACTCCGCCGGCTCCGCCACGGGGAAGCTCAGGCCGGTGATCTCGCCGGTGTGGATGCGGACGAACCGGTTCTTCCTGCCGCCCTGCCACGGGGTGACGTCGAGGGAGATCGTGTCGAGGAGCTCATCGGTGCGGTTGATCGGCTTCGCCGTGCCCTTGACGACGACGCTCCACGCGGTGCCGGTCTCCGGATCGAATCCGTCGACCTCGAAGGCGACCTGCGGATGCTCGTGGATCGCCTCGACCTTCGTGCCTTCCCCGGAGCGGAAGACGACCGAGGCGTGATCGACGGCGTAGTTGACGGGGAAGATCTCCGGGTGGAGATCAGCGCCGTCGCCGACGATGACGGCCAGGCATCCGATCGACGTGCTCCGCAGTCGGTCCCAGCACTCGTTGACACCGAGGACCATGGTCGGGTCTGCATTCATCGCGCTGCCTCCTGCTCTGGCCCGGCGGCCGTCGCCGGATGCGACTGCCGGCCCGGGTTCTTCTACGCAGTGTAGAAGAACTGTCAGTGGTGAGGCGCGGTCCGCCGCGATGCGGCACTCGCCGTCTCATCACGGGCACAGGTGCGGTTGCGCCCTCGCGGTCCCCGCGCGGAGATGAGACGCTGGAGGCATGGCCAACGAACTCGCAGCATCGACGAGCCCCTACCTCCGCGCGCACGCCGACAACCCCGTCGACTGGCGGATGTGGACGAAGGAGTCCCTCGCCGAGGCGGTCGATCGCGACCTCCCCCTCCTCATCTCCATCGGCTACTCCACGTGCCACTGGTGCCACGTCATGGCCCACGAATCCTTCGAGGATCCCCAGGTCGCCGCCCTCATCAACGACCGCTTCGTCCCGATCAAGATCGACCGGGAGGAGCTGCCCGACATCGACGCCCACTACATGAACGCCCTCCAGGCGATGCGCGGGCAGGGCGGCTGGCCGATGACGATCTTCGCGACCCCGACCGGCAGCCCCTTCTACGCCGGCACGTACTTCCCGCCGACCCCGCGCGGCAGCCTTCCCTCGTTCACCCAGGTCCTCGACGCCGTGTCCCAGACCTGGACCGACCGCCGCGCCGAGGTGACCGAGATGTCCCAGCGCATGGATCGAGGGCTTGCCGAGATGGCCACCGCCGTCACCGACGCCCTCCCCGCCGAGGCGGTCGCCGAGTCCCTTTCCGCCGACGAACTCGACGCGGCCGCCGCAGCGCTCCTCGACTCCTACGACCCCGCATGGGGCGGCTTCGGCAGTGCCCCGAAGTTCCCGCCGTCGATGAACCTCCTCCAACTCCTCTCCACTTTCGTCCGCTTGGGCGGGACCACCTCGGCGGGGGAAGGATCCGATGACGGAGACCCCGTCGCCGAGGCGAAGCGGACAGGACGGCTGAACGTCCTCGGGGCGGACGGCCACCTCACCGGTGAGCTCGTCCTCGACTGCCTCGTCGCCGTCCGGTCGACGTTCGCGCACATCGCCGCGGGCGGCATGCGCGACCAGATCCGCGGCGGCATCGCCCGCTACAGCGTCGACCGGCAGTGGTTCGTCCCCCACTTCGAAAAGATGCTCTACGACAACGCCCTCTACCTGCGCGCCGCCGTCGCGTGGGCCAAGGTCGAACGCAGCCTCGACCCGGCCTCGAAGTGGCTCGCCCTCGCCGAACGCGAAATCGACGACACTGCCGACTTCATGCTCGCTGACCTCTCCGACGGCGACCGCTTCATCGCCGCCCTTGACGCGGACTCGTTGGGGGCCGACGGGACGCTCGAGGAGGGGGCCGCCTACGTCGTCACCCCCGAGGAGTTCGCACCGGTCGACGGTGTCGGGGTGCTCCAGCTCGTCGATTCTCCGGCCGCCGCCGAGCTGCCGGGTCAGGTCATCGGGGCACCGCGGATCGTCGACTGGCTCGGAATGGACGACGTGCCCTTCGACGCCGATCACCCCGCGCCGTGGGCGACCGAGGGCACTGAGAGGCAGCGGTTGGCGCTGCGGGACCTCCTCGATGAACGGCCCCGGCCGGCGCGGGATGAGAAGACGATCACCGAATGGAACGCCTTGGCCATCACAGCCCTCGCCGAGGCGGCCCTCTACCGTCACCCGGACGACCGCGCCTCCGTGTGGGGGAGCACCGCGACCGCGTACTGGGAGGCGATGCTCCACCGGTTCGGCACCGGAGTCGGAGACATCGACGCGGCCCCAGACGAGGTCGAAGTTCCGGCCGTTCGCGACCTCGACGTCCGGCGCAGCTTCACCGGCGACGATCCCGGGCCGGGTGCCGCGGGATTGGCCGACTGGGCGCAGATGCTCGTCGCCGGCCTCACCGTTCTCCAGTTGCGCAACGCCGGGCTGGCCGATGGCGCGGGCGAGCATGCGCGGCCGCAAGTGAGCTTCGACGATGGCGCGCTCTCGCCGGCGGGGCTGACCGAGATGGCCGCGGTCATGCTCGAGAGGTTCACCTCGCGGAACGAGGACGGCACTCTCACCGTCGTCGACTCGGCCCCCGATGACCTCATCGGCGTCCGCGGCTCCGACCCGGTCGACAACGCCCTGCCCTCGGCACGGGCAGCGGCCGCCGAGGCGATGCTCCTCCTCGGCGAACTCGGAGTCGAGGGCAGCGCTGGGTCGGAGGGGCGCCTCGGCGACTGTGATCGAGACGATGCGGGCACCGGACGGACCGACGGGCACCAGTCTCTGACGACGGGGACGATCCTCGAGGTCCGCGACCGCCTGCTCGGGGTCTATCGGGCGCTCGCCCAGCGGGCACCGCGCGGGTGCGGGCACGCGCTCTGGCAGGCCGAACGGGCGCTCGCCCCGGTCCGCGTCGCGAGTCGCGACGATGCTCTGCGCACTCTCGCGTCGAAGCATCCTGCGGTCACGGTGCTCACCGATTCGACGGGGGTGCCGGATGAGAACGGGGAAGAGGTCGCCGTCCCCGAGGGCGCGGCGATCGTCTGCCGGGGATCGGCATGCTCGCTGCCGGTGAGGACGGCCGAGGAGCTGGCCAAGCTGCTGGACGGATGAGATCGGGAATCGCTTCGGCGCAAGGGTCAGTCGCCTCGGTGGCCGGGGGATCCCACCCAGCAGAGGGCGGTCCCCGGTCGCTGAAACCCTTAGTGAAGACCCCTCATCCATGTGATTCGCTTTTCGCCCGATCGCTCGGTTCAAGAACCGACTGATCGGGCGAAAAGTGACTCAGACTGGCCTGCTGGCGTCGATCACAACGTGTTGTCTGCCGAATCGCACAGGTGGCTGTCGCTCAGATGCAGAATCCTGTCGGAGCGCTCGGCGACCCGTTCACTGTGGGTGGCGATGATCAGGCTCGTGCCCATGCTCTTCACGATCTCGAAGACCCCGAGGATGCGATCTTCGGATTCTGGGTCCAGCGAGCCGGTGGGCTCGTCGGCAAGGATGACTCTGGGCCGTTTCACCATGGCCCGTGCGATGGCGACTCGCTGAGCTTCGCCGCCGGAGAGCTGCTTGACCCGCTTGCGTGCGAGTGAGCCGATCCCCAGGCGTTCGAGGCACTCCTGAGATCGTTCCTTCGCCGTTCGTCGGTCCGGGCAGCCGAACATCACATTGCGCAGAGCACTGCGATCGTCGAGGAGATCGAACCTCTGTGTCACATAGCCGATCGATGACCAGCGAAGGCGCGACAGACGAATCGCATCCCGGTCGACGGTTTCACCCTCGAACGTGTATGTTCCCGTATACCCCGTGTCGAGACCCGCGATGATGCGCAGCAGCGACGTCTTGCCGGAGCCGCTTCTGCCCATGATCGCGACGGCGCTCGGAGGCCGGCCGAGACGGAAGTCGAGATCGTCGAAGAGTACTCGAGTCTCCCCGTTCGGTTCTTTGATGCGCTTGCCCACTGACAGCAGTTCCACGGTCATGATTCCTCTCCTTCCAGAAGATGCCTGCGTATGTTGTTTGTGCGCAGCAGAGCCTGGAGTGCACTGTCAATGACGAGACAGGCCACCGCGATGAGCGCGACCGGTGCCAATGCGGCGAGATTCATCTGCGGAACGGACAGAAGAAGAAGCGCGAACGCGATCAGCAGACATGCGTATTCGACCGCGGTCACGGTGATGATCCGGGTCAGTGTCACGCGGCTGCTGACGCCGAGCAGATGTTCGATCTTCTGGATGCGCCAACGTCGCCTGGCGACGTGTGCGCCGATGATTCCGTTCGACAGTCCCACGCAGATGATCAGCAGCACCGCGATGCCGGTGAGCAGGGCCGTGTTGTCCTGGATGAGTTGCCTCGTCAACTGGAACTGCACCAGGTACGTCGGTGCGTTGAGAACGGTGAAGTCGTCGAATCCTGCACGCGTGGAGACCTCTCCAAGATGACGCAGCACCTCGTCCGAAGAGGCCTCGGTGTCGACTGCAAGGTCACCGGCGATCATCGCGAATGCGAGTATCCCGAAGAAGTACTGACTTGCTTCGGTCGTCCGCTCCATCACTGGCGGATACGGAACGATGACTGCATCATCGAGGAACGTATTGAGTTCCCCCTGGTAGTAGATCGACGAATCGGGGGGAAGGAAACCACTGACGACGAGTGAGAAGTCCTCGAAGTAGTAGCTGGCCTCCACGACGTCGCCGACGGCGTAGATCCCCGAGTAGTCCGCGCCGAGAATCACGGGAATCGTCCGCGTCGAATAGTCGACCTCCGACCAGTCGATTCCTGGACCGTCCACCGCCTCGAGTGAATAGAAGTCGAAGGCCCGCTCATTCATCTGAAATGATCTGACGTCAGTCAGGAGCTGTCCGGTCTCGTCATCGACATACTCGCCGCCAGCGTCCAAGCCACCCTCGAGCGAGGCGTCGAATTCGGGTCCTCCGCGGAAGTCAGGGATTGAAACGGGCTGGTCGAACACTGAGAGGAACGGCATCTCGGTACTGCCGTTGAGCTCGTTGTAGAAACGAGCGACAGTATCAAGCCGCTCCCCTGATTCGCGGAACGAGGAGAACGCATCAGGGTCGGCCAGAGTATCGGTGACCCCGTACATGTCGACTTCGGCATCGCTTGAGAAGCTTCGCGAGATCGCGCTCTTGCTGATTCCGGCGAACGCCACCACTTGGTAGATCAACGTCAGCACGAGCCCGAGAATGATCATCTTCATCACAACGAAGACCCAGTTCTGTCTGAGATCGCGAACTATCTCCATTTCCGCATCCTTAGGTATTCGATGGACGACCCGCCAGGGAACGCCAGAACCGCAATGACCACGGGCATAACCACTGTGATTCCCGAGCTGCTTCGGAGTTCAGTGAACAAGTGCTGTCCGGCGGTGAGGCTGAGTCCGGCTCCCACGGCCGCGGTCAACAGGAGTGCCATGAGAGCAGCCGTGAACATCCGCAGCGGGCTGCGCCCGACCAGGAACCCGACCCGAAAGGTCCGCCGCGAGAGCTGACTGGCGAGGATCCCGGTGAACACCGCGCAGATTCCCACAACAGCGACAACGACGAAGTCGACGACCGGCGAGACGAGGTCAACCCTGGCTCGGCGATTGACACTGGCATCACTCCTCGTCACCTTGTCAGCCGGCAGCGCTGCTGCCTGTTCCTCCATTGCTGGCCCGTCGAGAATGACTCCACTCTGAAGATCCGGAGAGTCCACGATGTCGCGATCGGCGACGATGACGTCATCGGCCAGGAGACTGCGATTGTCTCGACCCAGTCGACCGATCACCTCGTATCCGACTCCGTCGAGTTCGTAGACGGACACCCCGTTTTCGCGTGTCACAGGCACCTGATCGCCGACCAGTGCCACGTGTTGCTCACCACGGCGAAAGCTGCGCCCCTCGTGGATAGGAAGCTCGAGAAGATCGAGGCGATCGCTGTCGACGGCGCGAATTGCTCCGCCATCGTCGAGGTCGCGGAAGATGGAATAGTGCCCCAAGGATTGGTCAAGGAGTGTACGCGCCTCTTGGGCCGTGCCTGAGAAGGTAACCATGTGCTGCGTGAGCAGATGGTTGCCCTCTCGGGTGATTTCGGACTGCCGGGTGTCATAGATCCGGACCCCCAGGAGAGCCACCGACATGACGACGAACAACAGTCCCACAATCAGATACTGGTAGGACCTCATCGACCGTAGTAGGTGCGCGCCCTGCCGTAGCCGTTGCTCTTGGCATTTGGATTGAACGGAACCCACTTAGTCACCGCTTGTGATTTTCCCGTCCCGTATTTTCTGCCCGAGCTTGTAATGACACCCTTGTTGGGCCAGTAGTGTTCGAGACGAGCAGTCGTATAGTGCTTCACGCCCTTCCACGTCGTCCATCCATGCGACCGCTTATTGGTCGTGCCCTTGATTGTCTTCTTTTCGGACCAGCCTCCATACACTGAGGCTGTTGTTCACTTGCGGACACAGCCGTTGCGGATGCGACCGAGACCACTACGGCAATCGCAACGCCATTGGCAGGTTTCTTGAGGAAACTCATTTCATCCTTTTGATTGATACTTCTACTATTGTCAACTGATATGCATGTGTAGTAGAGCACTTCTTCCTCGCCACGAAGCAAGTGAGGCGCACAGCAGCGAGAGCCACGATAGCGGGGATGACGAGTTTCGTCTTCATGCTTCTGAGGTAGATTTTCGGTTTGATTCTTGGCGGTGGTAATGATAGCTCTGCGATGCTTGGTCAAGATTTATGGACGCATTTATCACGCCGATCTTCGCAGAGGAAATTATGTGTACGTGTCGTTCATCTCTGGAGTCGCGTGACCAATTTGAGAACACCCCGACGCCGCGATTGAACTGCCTGTCACGTGCACCCGGAAGCGGCGCTGCGCGATCGAAGCTGCAATTGGGGTCGGAAGCCGTCGGCATCGAGCAACAATATTGCGATGCAGTCGGTAGGATTTCGGACGTCAAGAACGATGCCACGAAAATGTTCGAAACGACCATTGATTGCTGGGGCGGGGAGGTTGCCGGTCCTGGGTCGGTCGGAGTATGCGAGGAAGCCAGCGACGCACTGTTTCAGTGAACGACCGCGAACGCGGATCCCGACGTGAACACCGCTGCTGGGCGAACAGATCACGGCGTGTATCATCGCGTCGCTCTTGGTTGGGTCGGGTTTCCGGTAGGCAGCGATGCTGCCCCAAATCGCCCCGCCCTCGTCGTATTCCTCAGTGATGCCCGAGTGTTTCCAGATGGACGCGCTGGTGATACCGGTCGAGTCCGTCGCCGGCGGGTGGGGTGAGCAGCTCCGCCCTCACTCGACCAGGCGCAGACCCCGGTAGCGGTTGAGGGCGGCCGCCATCTCCTGCGGGCGCGGCCTCGCCACGTGCCCGGGATGCCTGCGATGGCCGGTGAGCCCGTCGATGCCCTGCGCGTCGAGCATCTCCTCGATCTCCGCCAGCGCCTCGACGACCGAGGTGCGACCGTCGAAGATCTTCGCCATGTACTCCAGGGCCTCGGCCACGCCGTTCGTCTGCTCGGGATCGACGAGCTGGGAGACCGCGGCGAGATCGATGAAGGACTTGCCGAACTGGATGAGATCGAGGCCCTTCGCCTTCGCTCCCTTGGTCTTCGCCGCCGGTTTGAGCGCATCGGCGGTGGGGATCCTGGCAGGCGGATCGCCGAAGACGTCGTCACCGGACTCGGCGTCGGCGACGAGATCGGCGGCATCGACCCCTACGAGCTCATGCGCCTTCTCCGTGACATCGCTCGGCACATAGGCGTCCATCGCGATGACGAGGTCGGCGACCTCGAAGAACGCACTCGATCCGCCGGCGACGAGCACCGTCGAGACGCCCCGTTCGGCGAGCAGCGGGCGGACGCGTTCGACGAACGGCGTGATCGGCTCCCGGTTCGCAGGAATGAGGGCTCGCATCCGCTCGTCGCGGATCATGAAGTTCGTCGCCGAGGTGTCCTCGTCGATGAGCAGCGTCTGCGCAGACGCCTCGACGGCCTCGACGAGGTTGGCCGCCTGCGAGGTCGAGCCGCTCGCGTTCGTCGTCGAGAAGAACCTCGTGTCAGTGCCGGATGGGAGATTGTTGATGAACGGCGAGATGTCGTCACCGGTCACCGCGCGGCCGTCTTCGGCCCGGATCGCCGTCGCAGTCGGCTCGGTGATCACCCATTCGCGCCCGTCGCCGGCCACGTGCGGGTAGACGCCGCGTTCGAGCGCGCGCAGGATCGTCGACTTGCCGTGGTAGCCGCCGCCGACGATGACGGTGACACCGCGGGGGATCGCCATGCCCGTGACGCTGCGCCCGCTGCTGAGGTCGAAGGTCCGCTCAAGGCTCTCGGGACTGCGGAAGGGCACGGCCACCTCGGCGTCCATCGGACGATCCGAGTCGCCCGACCGGCGGGGGAGGACCGCACCGTTGCCGACGAAGCCGAGCAGATCCTCCTCGCCGAGGCGGCCCTGCAGCTCGGTCTGATCGCGGAGCAGCTGCACGTGGTCGGCCAGCGCCTCGCCGTCGACGTTGGCGAAGAGGAACATCTGCCGGGCGAGTTCGACGACGTCGCGGGTGACGGTGTCGGCGGCCTGATGCCCGAGGATGCGCCGCCCGCGGGCGGGCAGGTTGACGAGCAGACGCGCCTCGAACCCGGCGTCGTCGATGATGACGTTCGTCCGCTCGAGGACCTCCTGGCCGGGATGTCCGAGGTTGATCGCGCGCCCATGCTGCTTCCGCAGCACGGCATTGCCGGCCCGCAGGAGGAAGTCGGAGGCTCCGATCCGGTCGAGGCGATCGGTCGTGAGGTCGGCCGGGAAGCCGGCATCGGCGCGGTCGACGCGCACCCGCACCTTCGACGGGGAGGCGAAGGGATCGACCTGGACCCGATCGACGATGAGCGTCACCGGTCCGAACCGGTACTGCCCGGTGATCTGCTTGTAGTTGCCGTAGCTTCTGCCGTCGAGACCGTGGAGCGTCTCAGCGAGCGGGGACCGTTGAGGACTCATCTGTGAATGCTACGTGACGACGCGCCGCTGTGGGGCTCGCTCAGCCGTCGGAAAAATCTGGTGTCATTGACTCTTGCGTATGACACCGGAATGGTGTCATGATGGATGCATGAACATCACACGACATGTCGAACAGCTGCAGAATCAGCTCGCGACGGCTGCCGCGGCCGGCGATGACACCACGCGCGAAGTCGCCGGTCGTCTCGCTTCGGCCCTCGAACCCGCCGCACGGGTGACGATCCTCGACGCCCTCACCGACGCCAGCGCCGAACTGACGACGGCGATCGCACCGGCCTCGATCGACGTCCGCCTCCGCGGCCGCGACATCGACTTCGTCGTCGACGGGCTGTCCGACGCGACGGAGCCGGCACCCGCCTCGGCGAGTCAGCCGCCCCCGTCCGACGATGCCGGCGAGGCTCTCGACCTCGACGAGGCGAGCACCTCCCGCACGACCCTGCGCCTGCCCGACACCATCAAAGCCCGCGCCGAGAAGGCGGCGAAGGCCGAAGGCCTCTCGCTCAATGCCTGGCTCGTGCGAGCCATCGCCGCCGGCCTCGACACCAGCAGCTCCGCCCGGACCCGAACCAGCCGAATCTCAGGATGGATGCGATGACCGACACCACTGCCACAGTCCACCAGGCCGTGACGATCGACGTTCCCGCGGCCGCACTGCTCGTCACCGCGAGCGACCGCGCCGACGTCGACGTGACGATCGAACCCTCCAACCCCGACCGCAGCACCGACCGCGAGGCCGCCGAACGGATCACCGTCACCGAGACCGAGAACGGCATCGCCGTCACCGGCGAGAAGCGGCTGCTCCTCGGCGCGAACGGATCGGCCGACGTCCGGCTCGCGGTGCCCGCCGGCACCGACCTCGAGGCGACCATCTCTGCAGGGGCAGTGCGGCTGCGGGGCCACCTCGGCGTTGTTCGACTGAAGATCTCCGCCGGTGACGTCACAGGTGACACCATGGTGTCGATCCGTGCCAAGGTCAGCCACGGAAGCATCGCCCTCGCCGAGGTGGCCGACGGTGCCGATCTCCAGCTCTCCAGCGGTGAGGCCGAGATCGGTCGCATCGTGGGCGGCGAGACCAGGATCAAGTCGGGACACGGTTCGATCCGCATCGACGACTTCGCCGGTTCCGCCGAACTCATCACCGCGACCGGCGGCATCGCCCTCGGCGAGGTCGACGGCGACGTCTCGGCGACCTCGGGGCACGGTACCGTGCGGGTCAGCCGTGCCCGCGGCGGCCGTCTCGAGCTCGGCTCGAACTTCGGCGGCATCGACGTCGCCGTGGCACCGGGAGCACCGGTGTGGATCGACGCCGACTCGAAGCGCGGCGTCGTGCGCACCGACCTCGAATCCGACGCCGGCCCGCTCGGCGATGAGAAGCCCGTGGAGGTGCATGCGCACACGAAGTTCGGCGACATCGCCATCGACCGCGCACGCTGATGCGGCGCTGACCCCGCGCGCTGACGCCGCGCGCTGACTCACCCCGCTGAGCGCAGCATGACTGCGGGGGCCGACCGCGCACAGACCTCGGGGCGACTCCCCAGGCCGCCTGGCGGATCATCGACCAGGGCACGCGGCCCATCTGACCGCCACTCTCACCCTTCATCGACCACCTGCCCTGGTCGAACGCGCCCGAAAACCGGACCGGACCGCCGACCGCGGTCGAGCGCGCCCGAAAACAGGGCCAGAAACCACGCATCACCCGTCACACCCACACCCCACACATCCATCGACACCCAACCCGCCCATCGACGGCTCATCGAGCCGGGAACCAGGAGGATCCCATGTCGGATCTCGCGATCAGCACCACACGGCTGATGAAGTCCTACGGGGACAAGAGCGTCCTCGACGGCATCGACCTCGAGGTCGCCGCGGGGGAGGTGTTCGCCCTCCTCGGCCCCAACGGCGCCGGCAAGACGACGACGGTGAACATCCTCTCCACCCTGCAGCGACCTGACGGCGGTCGCGCCGAGGTGTTCGGCCTCGACGTCGTCCGCCAAGGCCCGCAGGTGAGGCCCCTCATCGGCCTGACCGGGCAGTTCTCCGCGATCGACGGCCTCCTCACCGGCCGCGAGAACCTCGCCCTCGTCGCCGCCCTCGCCCACCTGCCGAAGTCGCAGCAGCGCCAGCGCGTGGACGAGATGCTCGAGCGCTTCGACCTCGGCGACGCCGCATCGAAGCGGGCGTCGACGTACTCCGGCGGCATGCGCAGGCGCCTTGATCTGGCGATGACGCTCATCGCCCGACCCCGACTCGTCTTCCTCGACGAGCCGACGACCGGTCTCGACCCGCGCAGTCGCCGCACGATGTGGGACATCGTCTCCGAGCTCGTCGCCTCCGGGGTGACGATCTTCCTCACCACCCAGTACCTCGACGAGGCCGACGCGCTCGCCGACAGGATCGCCGTCCTCGACGGCGGACGCATCGTCGCGAACGACACCGCGGCCGGGCTCAAGCGGCTCATCCCCGGCGGGCACGTCGACCTCGCCTTCGCCTCGGCGACGGATTTCGACCGGGCCCGCAGCCTCTGGCCTGAGGCGAGCGCACGATCCGAGGCGCTGTCCCTGTCCGTGGCCGGCGACGGGGGAGCCGGACACCTGCGGCAGATCCTCACCGGCCTCGAAACGGCGGGCATCGAACCGCTGGGAATCACGGTCGAGACGCCGAGCCTCGACGACGTCTTCTTCTCCCTCACCGGCCACGGTGCCGCCCCCGCGCAGCCCGATGCGGCGCCCTCCGGGACCGCCCGCGCCGGCCACGGCACCGCCCCCGCCACACAAGACCCCGCACCCACCGAGCCGAAGGACCGATGACGATGGCCACGACACTTTCCACCCCCGCCCCGCACACGCACTCCCGCCCGCTTCGACATGCCTGGTCGGACACGGCGACGATGGTCAGACGGCAGTTCGTCCACGCCGCCCGCTACCCGGTCTGGATCTTCCTCGTCGTCGCCCCGGTCGCGATCCTCCTCCTCGCCGTCTTCGTCTTCGGCGGGACGCTCGGGCGCGGGCTCGGCGGCGACGCCGGGGACTATCTCGACTACATCATGCCGGGGATGATCGTGCTGACGATCGCCGGCGGCATGCAGCTGACCGCGCTCTCGGTCTCCCAGGACATGAATGAGGGCATCGTCACCCGGTTCCGGTCGATGTCGATCTCGCGCGGCGCCGTCATGGCCGGCCACGTCATCGGCAACGGCCTCCAGCAGTGCGTCGCCATCGTTCTCGTCATCCTCGTCGGAGTGGCCATCGGCTTCCGCCCCCTCGCCGACGTCGTCGGCTGGCTCGGTTTCGCCGGGTTCGCCGCGGCGATCATCCTCGCCCTCGGCTGGCTCTCCGTCGCCCTCGGCGTCACCGCAAAGTCCGTCGAATCCGCGAGCAACCTCCCGATGATCTTCATGCTCCTGCCGATGATCGGCTCCGGATTCGTGCCCACCGACACGATGCCCGGATGGATCCAGGCCTTCGCCGACTGGCAGCCGTTCACGCCCATCATCGAAACCGTCCGCGGTTTGCTCATGGGCACCCCGATCGGCGCCGACTGGTGGATCGCACTGCTGTGGCTGGGCGGCATCGGCATCCTCGGCTACGTCCTCGCCCGCGTCGCGTACGAACGTCGGGCTGCGCAGTAGGGCCTTCCCTCGCCGAGGCGACCGCCGGGTCCCGGTCATCGTCGAGTCATCGGCGGCGTCGGGGCCCGGCGGTCGTGCGATGTCGGAGGCTGCGCCGGTCCGAGGTCCGCACGCTCCCTGGCCGAAAGGTTGCCCCACCGGTGTTCCGCTCAGGGCCGGTGTTCAGCCCCGGCTGATGTCCTGTCACCCCGGTGTTCACTCCCGCGTCCCGACCTCCCCGAGGTAGAAGGCGGCGGCATTGTCCCAGAACACGGCGTCAGCCTCGGCGGGGGTGAGCACACCCTCGATGAGTCGGAGGTCGTCGTCGGCGAACGGGCGCCGGGCCCGCGTCGAAGGTAGGTCGGTGCCGACCATGAGCGCACTCGGGTCGGTGTCGACGATACGGCGGACTGCCTCGGCGGGGTCGAGGTCGACGCGACCGAATCCGGTGGCCTTGACCCTGACGCCGTCCTCGACGAGGCGGAGCAGCATCGGCAGGCCATCTGAGTGCATGCCGAGATGGTCGATGCTCACCGCCGGCAGCGCGGCGATGCGATCGGCCAGTTCGGAGTCGATCGTCCGGGCGTCGATGTAGTGCTCGGTGTGCCACCCGGCGAGATCGTGGACCCGGCAGGCGAAGCGGTCGAGGTCGTCGAGCTGAGCTGAGCCGCCGCGGGCGACGTTGAACCGCACGGCGCGCACGCCCGCCTCGGCGAGCTCCAGGATCCGCGCATCAGGGGTGTCCGCCGGCAGCTGGGTGACCCCGACGAAGCTCGGACCCAGCGCGCGCAGAGCCTCGACGAGGTAGCCCTGATCGAAGGCCTGGAACGACCCGGACACGACGGCCCCGCCGCGGACAGCGAAGGCCGACTCCTCGGTCGTCGGTGACTCGCGGTCGGGCGTTGCCCCGAGGTGGGCAACGCGGGCGCGATAGTCGGCGACGGTGAACGGGTCCGGAAGGAAGCCGCCGTTCTCGACGAGCGGGTGTGCGGGATCGATGATGTGAAAGTGCGCGTCGAACACGCGCCGAAGGACGGTCATGACTCCAACGTACACAGAGGTCGCAGCCTGTACCCCCGTAGTGCCGCCTGTGCTGATCGCCGCCGACTGACGAGCGACCGATGGGGACCGGCCCGTTCACTCCGGGCGGACCGGTGACTGCGAAGAGTCCTGGTCGTGGACCTCGCTGTCGGAACGGAACGCTCGTGTACGGGCATAGTCATGGACGGCGTCAAGGGTGCGCAGCTGCCTGCGGGAGTTCTCGGCCAGGTCGTCGAACACCTCTGCTGCGAGCCCGAGGGCGTCGGCGTTGTCACGCAGCGTCTGCCACATCCCGAGTTTGCCCATGATCGCACTGCGCATCAGCTCGGTCTCGAGCACCAGCGTCATCGGCGAGCGGCGCAGGAGCCGACCGTTGGGTTTGAGCCGTCCCAATCGTTCGAGCGTCCAAGTCGCGGCATCGACGAGGCGGCGACGCCGCAGATCGAGGTCGGTGACGAGCTCAGCGACGAACCCGCGCTCCCGCCGGATCTCATCCGCTAGTTCAGAGAGCGGAGCATAGACAGGAGTGTCGATGAAGGCTTCGGCCATCCGCGCTATCCTCGCGGCTCCGGCAGTTGCTCCCGAGAGGTGGTCGCTGACGTAGAGACCGATGAGGTCCCAATCGACGGAGTCGGAGCGCGAGCGGGTCTCGCGGGCCGCCAGCGCGGATTCTGCGGTTGGTCCTGTTCGCGACACCTGGTCTGCGACGTCTCGATCGCGCAGTGGCACCGAAGCAGCACCCGTGCCCTCACGGAGACCGTCGAGGAGGTCTCGGGCTGCGTCGGACGCGCTGTGCTCGGGACGCCAGCCGAGGTCCTGCTTCGCTTTGGCGTTGTCCATGAGAGGAACGCTCACCCCCATGTCGAGCCAGCCCTCGTCGGCTGCGACGAGGCGGGCATCGTGACCGATTCCGAGCGCCGCCCGCACCAGCGGTGTGGGTACGCGTACGGCGCGCCCGTGGTCGAGCAGGGTCGCGAGATCGGGAGGCCCGAGGACGTCGTCGGCGCAGATGTTGTACGCCCCGTGTCCGCCGCGGAGCACGGCGGCGACATAGGCGCGAGCGGCATCGCTGGAATGCACTGCCTGTAGGCCGCGCAGTCCGCTGGGCACCGGAAGGAAGGGAAGCGATCCGGTTCGCAGCATCTGCAGGGGCATCCACTCGCCGAGGAAGTAGCGCTGGATCTCGGAGGCGGCGTGGGCGGCGAAGATGAGAGCAGGACGCATCCGAGTCACTCGCACGTTCGGATGCTGGGAGGAGAATTCGTCGAGGACACGCTCCTGCGCGGCCTTGTCCACGCTGTAGTGCGAGGAGGGAATGCCGCCGGTGGGCCAGTCCTCGTCGCGCAGCTGGCGAGTGTCGTCGGGAGAGTAGGCGCCGACCGATGACGCGACGACGAGATGCGGGACCTGCGCCTCGGCGACGGCGGCCGCCACCCCCGCCGTGCCGTCGACGTTGACGCGTCTGAGCAGGGTGCGATCGCTGTTGGGCTGGATCAGCCACGCGAGATGGATGACGGCATCGGCACCTGTGAAGGCGTCGGCGAGGCGGGCAATCGCGACGTCTTGAGAGACCGCTGCACCGATGTCGATCGATGCCCACTCGCTTTCGGAGTAGGGGGCGGCGTCGGTGTCGGGAAGGCGTCGGGCGATGCCGAGCACCGAGCTGACCTCGGGCGTGTGCGCAAGCTCATCGAGAACCGCCGTTCCGACGTTGCCCGTTGCCCCGACGACTGCGACGCGCATGGACCCACCTCTCCTCGAAATCACAAAGTGCCTTGCCAATCACGCTACTCGGAGGGCTGGCCGGTGTCCAGGGTCGAGCGCCGCCGGGCGGACGGAGGTGACAGCCGGAGTGTGGCCGGTGACGACCGTCGACGATCCGCGCGGTGTCTGCGGTCGAAGTCCCGAATAACGGCACTGCGGATAACGATCTCGCCAAACCGCGGCCGGTTCGCGTCGATGTGCGGAGAGCCGGCGGGCGACTGAGTATATTGTGAATCAGCTCACAATGCGTGTGAGGGCAGAGGGCAATGACGCTCGATCGCCCCGCGCACCCGAGCCTCCCGCACCCGAGCCTCTCGCACCAGCCCACCCAGCACCACCGCAACCGTCATCGCCGAATCCGAAACCACTGACCGCCCCCGCACCGCAGACACCAGAGAGAGCGAGAGGACACCGATGTCCGAGCGTCCGTCCGGGACCGCCACGAGTCCGCTTCCCCAAGCGAACGTCGACGAACTCATCGCGCAGTACGACGAAGAGCTGCCGCAGCGCACGCTCACGCGCCGGCTCGACCTCGGTGTCTCCATCGTCTGCTTCCTCATCTCGCTCTACGTGCTCAACCAGGTGTTCTTCCCGCTCAGGCAGGGCAACCAGTACTACCTCATGTGGTTCCTCGCCTTCGTCCTCCCGCTCGTCTTCATCTGCTACCGGCCCGGCTTAGGCCGGAAGAAGGAGGTGGGGGAGCGGGCCGCGGACGCCGCCGAGGAGGTCGCCGCCTCGGCGACGGGACCGTCCACGGCAACCGGCTCAGCGGACCCGACCCAGGGCAGCCCCACCTCGGCGAGGACATCGAAAGCCAAGACCCAGCCCCGGGCCAAGCCCCAGCGCTCCACGGACAATCCCTCGGTCATCGACTGGATCCTCGTCGTCGTCACCTTCCTCACCTGCGCCTATCCGGTGCTGCCGTTCTTCTCCGGCGGCTTCAACGAATTCCTCAACCGGCAGGGCTCGCTCTCGACCCTCGACGTGACGATGGGCGGGATCCTCCTGCTCCTCATCCTCGAAGCGACGCGGCGGACCACCGGCCTCATCCTCCCGATCTTCTGCGTCGTCTTCTTCCTCTACAGCTACTACGGGGCCTACATCCCCGTCGGCTGGCCCGGCGCGCACGCGGGACAGAACTTCGACCAGATCATCAACGCGCTCTACAACGACGCGTCGGGCTTCTACGGCATCCCGCTCGACGTCGCCGCGACCTACATCGTCCTCTTCACGATCTACGGCGCGGTGCTCGACAAGACGGGCGCGGCGAACTTCTTCATCGACCTCTCATTCTCACTCTTCAAGAAGTCGAAGGCCGCGCCGGGACGCACGGTCGCGCTCTCGGGCTTCCTTCTCGGCACGGTGTCGGGGTCGGGTACGGCCACGGCCGTCTCGCTCGGTGCGGTGACCTGGCCGGTGCTCAAGAAGGCCGGCTACCCGAAGGAGAATGCCGGCGGCATGCTCGCGGCCTCGGGTATCGGCGCGATCCTCTCTCCGCCGACCCTCGGCGCCGCGGCCTTCATCATCGCCGAGCTCCTCAACGTCTCCTACGGCCTCGTCCTCCTCTGGGCGGTCGTCCCGACCCTGCTCTACTACTTGGGCATCTTCCTCGCCATCGAGATCGACTCGCGCAAGATCGACGTCGACTACCGCCCGCCGCCGGGGCTGCGCTCGTGGCCGATCCTCAAGAAGGGCTTCTACCACTTCATCTCGCTCGGCATCATCGTCGTCTTCCTCGCCCTCGGCATGGCCCCGTTCAAGGCCGTCGTCTACGCGACGCTCGTCGGCATCGGCTTCGGCATCATCGAGATCGTCCTCACCCACCGCGGGCAGCCGACCGCGATCCTCCGGGCGATCTGGGACGTCATCTTCGGCGCACTCTCGACCGGCATCCGCTCGGTCCTGCCGGTGACGAGCGTGTGCGCGGCCGCCGGCATCATCGTCTCGACGATCACGAAGACCGGGCTCGGCCAGGTCATCTCCGACATCCTCGTCAAGGGCGCGCAGGCGATCTCGACGAACCCGACCGCCGTCCTCGTCTTCACGTGCATCTTCGCCGCGATCGCCGTGACCGTACTCGGTCTCGCGGTGCCCGTGACCGCCTCGTTCATCATCAGCTGGGTCATCGTCGGTCCGGCCCTCATCACCCTCGGCGTCCCCGAGGCGGCGGCCGCGATGTTCATCTTCTACTACGCCGTCCTCTCCGAGGTGTCCCCGCCGACCGCGCTCGCCGCCGTCGCCTCCTCGGCGATCACCGGGGGCCGGGTCATCGCGACGATGTGGCAGGCGTGCAAGTACGCGATCCCCGCCTTCCTCGTCCCGCTCGCCTTCACCTTCACCCCCGAAGGCGCCTCCCTCGTCGCGCAGGGCGGATTCCTCGGGGCCCTGTGGACCGGTGCCGTGTCCGCGTGCGCCGTCGCCGCGCTCGCCGCCGGGGCCGGCGGCTGGATCATCCGCCGAGCCGGCTGGCCCGAACGCGTCCTCTGCTTCATCGCCGCCGGCGCGCTCCTCTACCTCCAGCCGCTGTCGATGACCATCGGCTTCGCCGCCCTCGCCCTCGCCGTCGTCGTCCACCTCATCCTCCGACGTCGTCCTCGGAGTCCGCAGGCCACCCCCGCCGAGGCGGCCCACCCATGACCTCGCCCCTGACCTCCCAGCCCGGTGCGGGGACCGGGCGGCCCGGCCGCCCAACCGCCGATGCCAACTGCTGGCGCCAACCGCTGGCCCCCCATCGTCCACTGAAGCCGCTGTCACCGGACCTCCACTGAGACACCCACTAAGAAAGGGAAGAGCCCATGAAGAGAACGAAGATGTTCACCGTCACCGCGGCTGCGATCGCCGCAGTCCTGGCCCTGAGTTCGTGCGGCGGCAAGCGCGAGAACACCCCTGCCGCCGAAGGCGGTGACGGCTGCACGGCGGCGTCGGGACAGATCACGATCGCCACCGGCAACTCGACGGGCGTGTACTACGTCCTCGGCGGCGGTCTCGCGCAGCTGATCTCCGACAACACCGAGCTCAAGGCCACCGCCGCCGAGACGGGAGCCTCGGTGCAGAACCTCCAGCAGCTGGCGAAGGGCGACTACGACATCGCGTTCTCGCTCGCCGACACCGCAGCCGATGCCGTCACCGGCAACGCCGACTTCGACAAGCCCGAGGAGATCTCGGCACTCACGCGCATCTACGACAACTACACGCACGTCATCGTCCGCAAGGACGCGAACATCAAGTCCGTCGAGGACTTCAAGGGCAAGACGATCTCGACCGGATCACCGAAATCCGGCACCGAGGTCATCGCCAACCGCCTCATCGAATCCGCGGGCCTCGCCGACGGTGATGTGACGAAGCAGCGACTCGACCTGGCCAAGACGGTCGACGGGATGAAGGACGGGACGATCGACGGCATGGTGTGGTCGGGCGGTCTGCCCACCGCAGGCGTCACCGACCTCTTCACCTCGAACGGCGGGGACGTCGAGTTCGTCGACATCTCCGGGCTCGAGAGCAAGATGAAGGAGCTCAACCCCGTCTACGAGGTGGCCGAGATCCCCGCCGACACCTACAAGGGCGCGGGCACGGTGAAGACGATCGTCACCCCGAACGTCCTCATGGTCCGCAACGACATGGATGAGGGCACGCAGTGCGCGCTGACGAAGCTCATCTATGACAAGAAGGCCGACCTCGAGAAGGTCCATGCGGCCGCGAAGGACATCACACTCGACACCGCGGTGCCGCCGGAGCCGATCACACTCGCCCCCGGCTCGCAGAAAGCCCTCGACGAGCTGCAGAAGTGAGGGACTGAGTCCGTCGACGATGGTCAGCGCTCGATCCACGCGGCGCTCGAAATCCGCGTCCGGGGCGACTCGGATTTCCGGCTGCGCGTGGATCGGCGGCCTGGGTCCCGGCCCCGCGTGGATCGGCGGCCCGGGTCCCGGCCCCGCGTGGAACGACGCTGGCAGCGCCCCCGGCGCCTCAGCCTCGGCGGGGGCCGACCGTCGGCTCGGGAAGGTACACCTGGGCCCCGCGCTCGAGGAACTCCCGGCTCTTGGCCTGCATGCCCGCGATCGCGGCCTGCGCCTCGGCGCTTCCGTAGGTGTCGCGGATGTCCTGGGAGATGCGCATCGAGCAGAACTTCGGCCCGCACATCGAGCAGAAGTGCGCGGTCTTCGCCGGTTCGGCGGGCAGGGTCTCGTCGTGGAATGCCTCCGCTGTCTCCGGGTCGAGGCCGAGGGCGAACTGATCGCGCCAGCGGAACTCGAACCGCGCCTTCGACAGTGCGTCGTCACGGGCGCTCGCCCCCGGATGGCCCTTCGCGACGTCGGCGGCGTGCGCGGCGATCTTGTACGTGATCACGCCCGTCTTGACGTCCTCGAGGTCGGGCAGGCCCAGGTGCTCCTTCGGGGTGACGTAGCAGAGCATCGCGGTGCCGTAGCGGGCGATCTCCGTGGCCCCGATCGCCGAGGTGATGTGGTCGTAGCCGGGAGCGATGTCCGTGACCAGCGGACCCAAGGTGTAGAAGGGCGCGCCGTCGCAGAGCTCCTGCTGCCTCTCGACGTTCTCCCGCACGAGGTGGAGCGGAATGTGGCCGGGGCCTTCGACCATGACCTGGACGTCGTGGGCCCACGCGCGCTTCGTCAGCTCGGCGAGGGTGTCGAGTTCGGCGAACTGCGCGGCGTCGTTGGCGTCGGCGATCGATCCGGGACGCAGCCCGTCGCCGAGGGAGAAGGCGACGTCGTACTGGGCGAAGATCTCGCAGAGCTCGTCGAAGTGGGTGTAGAGGAAGTTCTCCTCGTGGTGGGCCAGGCACCAGCCGGCCATGATCGAGCCGCCGCGAGAGACCATGCCGGTGACCCGGTCCGCGGTGAGCGGGACGTAGCGGAGCAGCACGCCCGCGTGCACGGTCATGTAGTCGACGCCCTGCTCGCACTGTTCGATGACGGTGTCGCGGTAGATCTCCCAGGTGAGCGCCTCGGCGTCGCCGTCGACCTTCTCAAGCGCCTGGTAGATGGGGACGGTGCCGATGGGGATCGGGGAGTTGCGGATGATCCATTCGCGGGTGGTGTGGATGTCGTTGCCCGTCGAGAGGTCCATGAGGGTGTCGGCACCCCACTTCGCGGCCCACTGGAGCTTCTCCACCTCCTCGGCGATCGAGCTCGTCACCGCGGAATTGCCGATGTTCGCGTTGATCTTGACGAGGAACGCCTTGCCGATGATCATCGGTTCGGACTCGGGATGGTTGATGTTCGACGGGATGATCGCCCGGCCTGCGGCGACCTCGGAGCGCACGAGTTCGACGTCGCACTGCTCGCGGATCGCGACGTAGCGCATCTCCGGAGTGATGATGCCCTTCCTGGCGTAGTGCATCTGCGTGACGGTGCGTCCGATCTTCGCTCGCCGAGGTGACCGTTCCGGACCCAGCCATTGCTGAGAGGGCGCCCCGCGACGGACGGCGGCTCGGCCGTCGTCTTCGATGAGGTGTCCGCGCGCCTCGTAGGTCTCGGTGTCGTCGCGGTCGGCGATCCAGGGCGCGCGGTGCGGCGGAAGCCCGTGTTCGGGAACCGCGCCGGGGCCGACGGTGCGGTAGACGTGGACGGGCTCGTTGGGGCGGCCGTTCGTGTCCTCGAGGTCGATGCGGGTGACCGGCACGCGGATGCCGTGCTCGCTGTCCTCGACCCAGGCGAGCGAATGCGAGGGGTACTGCTCGAGGGAGAAGTCCTCGGCGGGCGTGGTGTTTTCGGATGTGTCAGGGGTGGGCGCAGTCATCTGCGATCCTCTCTTCCTCCGCCGGTATCAACCGGATCAGGTTCAACGGTCTCGAGCGGCCCTAGCCCGATCTCAGCCTCCTGCCGGAGGCCCCCGTGGGGTCACACAACGACTATCACAGTGTGCGCGTCGCCACAAAACAGCGCGTCCCGTCGACCGCCCGTCGACCGTTCGGCGGCCGCCTCGTCGACCGCCTTGTCGACTGTTCGGCGGCCGTCTCGTCGACCGCCCGTCGACCGCTGATCGCCCTCGATCCACGCGTACCCGGTCGCGCTCGATCAACGCGGCGGGAGAAAATCGATGCTCCCGCGAAGTCGGTCGCTCTCGATCAACGCGCAGGCGGAATTCCGCGTCTTGGGCGACGCGGAATTCGGGCCCCGCGTGGATCGGGGCTGGAAATGTCGGCTGCGCGTGGATCGGCGTGCGGAATGGCGGCGCCGGCCCCGCATGGATCGGCGTGCGGAGTGGCGGCGCCGGCCCCTACGCCCCCTGGAGGAAGGCCTTCGCGGCGGCGCCGAGGGCGACGACGTCGCTGATCGCGCACATCTCCCGCGCCGAGTGCATCGAGTAGAGCGCCGGTCCCACGTCGACGGTCGTCATCCCCATCCGCGTCGCCGTCAGCGGTCCGATCGTCGACCCGCACGGCACGGAGTTGTTCGACACGAAGTCCTGGTACTCGACCCCGGCCGCAGTGCACGCCTTAGCCCACACCGCGGTGCCCACGGCGTCGGTCGCATACCGCTGCTGCGCATTGTGCTTGAGCAGCGGTCCGCCGCCGAGGCGGGGCCGCACCTGCGGGTCGTGCCGCTCCTGATAGTTCGGGTGCACCGCGTGACCGGCGTCCGAGGACACGCACACCGACCCGGCCAGCGCGGCGAGGTGGTCGCTGCGCGTCGCGTCGGGGTAGAGGGAGGCGACGATGCGCTCGGCGACGTCGGCGAGGAACGGTCCGCTCGCCCCGGACCGAGAGTTCGACCCGATCTCCTCGTGGTCGAACCCGGCGAAGAGGGCGAGGTGGTCGAGCGCCTCGGCGTCGAGCCCGACCATCGCAGTGACCCCGGCGTGGACGGAGAGGAGGTTGTCCAGCCTCGGCGAGGCGAAGAACTCGTCCGCGGCACCGAAGAGCGCAGGCTCCTGGACGGGGATCGTGTAGACGTCGTGGCCGACGATGAGCTCGGGGTCCACCTCGGCGGAGGCGGCGAGGAGCTCGAGGATGTCGGCCTCGGCGAGGTCGGCGAGACCGACGATCGGGGTCGTGTGCCGCTGCTTGTCGAGGGTGAGGCCCTCGTTGACCTGCCGGTCGAGGTGGATGGCCAGCTGCGGGATGCGCGCGATCGCCCCGGTGCGCGCGAGAACGACGGTGCCGTCTGCGAGGCTGAGGCGCCCGGCGAACGCGAGCTCCCGGTCGAGCCAGGAGTTGAGCAGCGGCCCGCCGTAGATCTCGACGCCGACCTGGCGCACCCCGGCGGTCGTGAACTCCTCACCGGGCTTGAGCTTGAAGGCGGGGGAGTCGGTGTGCGACCCGAGGACGCGGAACGGCGGGATCACCGAGGTGGTCTCTGTCGGCGTCATCCACGCGATGATCGCACCGTCGCGGACGACGAAGTATCCGCGGCCGGGTTCGAGCGCCCAGGAGTCGCGTTCGTCGAGCCGGTGGAAGCCGGCGGCGCCGAGACGGTCGGCGGCGGCAGCGGTGGCATGATAGGAGCTGGGAGAGGCAGAGACGAATTCCGAGAGATCGGCTGCGACCTGCGCGTTTGCTGTCCGGTCGGTGGGAGGAGTGCTCATTTTCTCAGCCTATCCTTTGCGGTAGCTTTGATCACAGGTGCTTTGATCACAGCTCCGAAGCGGCAGACGCGGGACGACGAATGAGATTGCGAGGGGACTTCGACGTGAACCAATTCGTGGCCGAATGGAACACCTGGCGAGACTCGCGGAACTCGTCGTTGGCGACCCCCTTCGGCTGGCTCAGCGTCGTCGGCCTGCACTGGCTCGATGAGGAGTCGACCTGGCCCGACGCCCCCGGCACCTTCACCGTCGACGACGACGGCTGGGTGCGCCTCGCGCTCGACCCGAGCACGAAGGCCGGCCCCGCCGCACAGACCTTGGATCTTCTCTCCCGCCCCGCCGAGGACGGAGCTTCCGCCGAGGACGGAGCTTCCGCCGGGGACGGGGCTTCCGCCGGGGAGGCCTCCGCTGACGACTCGCCCCAGGTCAGGGTCAACGACACCGGTTTCAGTGCGAAGCTGCCGCCGGGCGGTTCGCTCGGCTGGTTCACCGTCGGGCACGTGCTCTACGAGCTCATCGACCGCGGTGGGCGGATCGGTGTGCGGATCCGCGACGCGAAGTCGCCGCTGCTGAGCAAATTCGTCGAGGTCCCCGTCTACGACCCCAACCGTGAGTTCGTCTTCCTCGGTCGCTTCACCCCCTATGAGCAGCCGCAGGCACAACCGGTCTCCACCGCGCAGGAGGGTCTCGAGCTGACGACGACGGTCGTCGGCGAGGTCACGTTCACCGGCCCCGACGGCGAGGTCACGCTCATCGCCTCCGGGTGCCCGGCGACCGGACTCCAGCTCGACTTCCACGATGCCACGAACGGGAGGACCACCTCGGCGTGGCGGACCCTCGATCTGGGCATCCCCAACGCCGACGGATCGCTCGTCGTCGACTTCAACCGCGCGGTGAACTACCCGTTCGCGTTCTCCGCGTTCGCCACGTGCCCGGCTCCGGTGCCGGGCAACGTCGTGCCCTTCGCCGTCACCGCCGGAGAACGGCGGCCCCCGTTCTTCTACTCGGAGGCCGGCATCAATGTCCCCTTCCTCTTCTACCGCTGGTGGGACGAGGCGAGCGCCGAGGCGACCCGACCGTGGTACGCGCGTTTCGGCCTCGACATGACCGTCCTCAACCCCAACGAGGACGAGATCGACCAGTCGCTCGTCGGCTTCGACGGGGTCGCGATGTCCGGCGGCGATCTCGCCCCGCTCACGCGCAAGGCGCGCTCGCGGTTGGTCAGGGTCGCCACCGATGCGCTCACCTCACGGCTGCCGGTCATCGGGATCGGGGCGTTCGCGGAGTTCGTCATCACCGCCCAGCGGGAGCTGCGCGACCAGCAGGGCCACACCGAGGCGACCCCCGAACCGCCCGCGACGACACCCGGTCGGGTGCCGATCGTCATGAACAGCGAACTCGACCCTGCCTCGGTGGGACTCGACGTCGTCGGCACCGACTCGACCGGACTCATCTACGCGGAGGCGGACATGACGCTGCCGCTCGAATCGACGTACCGCGAGATCGGCGAATTCGAGGCGGCGCTGGCGGCGAAGGCGCCGATCGGCAGCTGGGAGGAGTTCGACTTCCGCGTCGTCACGATGGTCCGCCGGCACCGATAGAGGCGCGGCGACCCCGATTCCGGCAACCCTCCGGCGCTCGGCAACCCCGCGCAGGGTTGCCCAGCGCCCGGAGGGTTGTCGGGACGAGACCTACCAGATGGTCACGCGGGCCTCGGGCGCGAGGTACATGGCATCGGACTCGCTCACGCCGAAGGTGTCGTGGAAGGCCGTCATGTTCTTCACGACCTGGTTGCACCGGAACTCCTCCGGCGAATGCGGGTCGATGCTCAGCCTGCGGACGCGCTCCTCGGTGCGCATCTTCGTCCGCCACGCCTTCGCCCATGCGGCGAAGAACTCCGCGGCCTCCGCTTCGGTGGGGGTGCGGCCGAGTTCGAGTTCGAGCGCCTTCCACCCGATCGACAGTCCGCCGAGGTCGCCGATGTTCTCTCCCACGGTGAGTGCCCCGTTGACGTGCTGACCGGCCTCGAGACCGGCGGGAACGAGCGCGTCGTACTGGTCGATGAGGGCCTTCGTGCGCTCCTCGAAGCGCTCCCGATCCTCGGCCGTCCACCAGTCGACGAGGTTGCCGTCGCCGTCGTAGCGCGAGCCCTGATCGTCGAAGCCGTGTCCGATCTCGTGGCCGATGACCGCGCCGATCGCCCCGAAGTTCGCCGGCACCGAACCCTCGGCGTCGAAGAACGGAGGCTGGAGGATCGCGGCGGGGAAGACGATCTCGTTCATCACCGGGTGGTAGTAGGCGTTGACCGTCTGCGGGGTCATCAGCCACTCGGTGCGGTCGATCTCCCCGCCGATGCGCGTGATCTGGCGGGCGTGCTCGGCTCGGGCGGCGCGGCGGACGTTGCCGACGAGGTCGTCGGCGGCCATCTCTGCCGGGTACTCGCGCCACTTGACCGGGTAGCCGACCTTCGGCGTGAACTTCGAGAGCTTGACGAGCGCCCGCTGCTTCGTCTCCTCGCTCATCCAGTCGAGTTCGGTGATCGACTTCTCGTACGCCTTGATGAGCATGTCGACGAGGTGGTCGATCGCGTCCTTCGCGGCAGGCGGGAACTCGGCTTCGACGTAGAGCTTGCCGACCGCCTCGCCGAGGAGGGACTCGACGAGCCCGACCCCGCGCTTCCAGCGGTCCCGCAGCGCCGGAGTGCCCGAGAGCGTGCGGGAGTTGAAGTCGAAGTCCTCTTCGACGATCTCGTCGGTGAGCAGGGACGCCGTCGAGGTGAGCACCGACCATCGCAGCCACACCTTGAGCGTCTCGAGGTCGGTGTCCTCCCACACCTGGGCCATGCCGGCGACGTACGAGGGCTGGCCGACGACGACGGTCTCGAGTTCGCCGTCGATGTCGGCGGCGACCGCGGCGAACCACGCATCGAAGTCGAACCCGGGGCCGAGCTCGCGCAACTGCGCGAGCGTGTGCTTGTTGTACGTCTTCTCGGCATCACGGGTGGCCACGCGGTCCCAGTGGTGGCGGGCGAGTGCGGTCTCGAACGCCATGACCTTCGCGGCCACCTCGGCGTCGGTGATCCCCGCAGCCTCACCGAGGCCGGCGAATCCGGACATCCTCTGCACATGCGCGAGGAACTTCTCCCGCACCTCGGCGAAGTCGTCGTTGAAGTAGTAGTCCTCGTCGGGCAGGGAGATCCCGGCTTGGACGAGGTAGAGGGCGTAGATGTCGGAGTCCTTGGCGTCGGCGGTGACGTACCCGCCGAGCAGCCCCCCGATGCCCTCGGTCTCCAGCCGCCCGAGGAGGTTCGCGAGCTCCGCCTTCGACTCGGCTGAGTCGATGGCGGCGAACGTCGCCTCGAGCGGGGTGATGCCGAGCTCGTTGATCCGCTCGAGGTCCATGAACGAGGAGAAGAGGTCCGCGACCTTCTGCCCCTCGCCGCCGGCCTCCTGCGGGTCGTCGACGACGGAGCGGATGATCGAGCGCACCTTCGTCTCCGCGGTGTCGAAGAGCTCGCGCATGGCTCCGTCGCCGGCGCGGTCGTCGGGGATCGTGAACGCGTCGATCCACCGCCCGTTGATGTGGCGGAAGAGGTCGTCCTGCGGGCGCACCGACTCGAGGGGAGCGATGTCGGCAGAGGCTCCCGCGGACTCGGGATTCACCGGTGACGTCGAGGTGTGAGAAGTCATGGTGCAACAGTATCGTGGACGGTGGCCTTGTCCCCTGAGTGAGGAGTGAGAGTATGGCTCTGCCGTCCGTCGTGTTCGTGTGCACCGGCAACATCTGCCGGTCCGTCACCGCCGAACGCGTCCTCGAACGTCACTTGGAGACCATCGGCGCCGAGGCGGTCGTCGACTCAGCCGGCATCAGCGACGAGGAGGAGGGCAACCCCATCGACCCCCGGCAGGCGCGGGTGCTCGCCGCCGCCGGCTACCGCACCGACGACCATGCCGCCCGGCAGATCACCGCCGAATGGCTCGCCGACCGCGACCTCGCCGTCGCGATGACCGCCCGCCACTACCGCGCCCTTGAGCGTCTCATCGCCGACCTTCCCGCCGAGGCGCGCCCGGAGCTGCGCATGCTGCGCGAGTTCGACCCCGAGGCGTCGGTCGACCCCCGCCGAGGCGGGACGGCGGATCCGTACGGGAGCGGGGGCCGCCTCGGCGGGGGAGACGATGACGCACCCGCTCCTGACGTCCCCGACCCGTGGTACGGCGGCCGATTGACCGATTTCGAAGAAACCCTTGAGACAATGGAGAGGTCTGTGACCGGCCTCACAGATCACCTGCGCGCCGTCGCCGCGCATCCTCGGTGAGGCTGGGATCTGGGATACTGGAGGGGGCGGGACTCGCCGATGGCGAAGTCCCCTTGCCGTGACAATCGTTGAAGGAGAATCGCAAATGACTCGAACACAGTGGTCCGCTCTCAGGCTCGTGTTCGCCGCCCTCATCGTCGCCGCGCTCAGCGTCGTCGCGGCGGCACCGGCCAGCGCCCATGATCAGCTGATCTCGACGAACCCCGAGAACGGGGCGCAGCTCGACAAGCAGCCGGAGTGGCTCGAGATGAAGTTCTCCGGCGAGATCCAGGCCGTGGGCTCCGAGGTCATGGTCAAGGTCGACGGCACCGACGTCTCCGCAGGTGAGCTCACCGCGGAAGGCACGACGCTCTCCGTCGCGCTGCCCGACAACCTCAAGCCCGGCGCGTACACCGTGGTGTGGCGCGTCGTCTCCTCCGACGGTCACCCCATCTCCGGCGACTTCGCCTTCACCATCGGCGACGCCGAGGGCGCCGGCGGTTCGGTCGAACAGTCGACGAAGGCCGGCCTCGGCGGAGCCGTCGTCGACGAACCCGGCAAGAACACCGAAGAGCGCGGTCAGATCGGCGAATCGACCGGCAGCGACACCGGCATGTCGATGCCGATGATCATCCTCCTCGGCGTTGGTGCGCTCGCCATCATCGTCATCGTCGTCCTCCTCATGCGCCGCAAGGCCCAGGGCCTGCCCGGCACGAAGGACGACGGCAACGGCGGCACGAACAGCTGAGACTCGTCACCGCGGGTCGCATCCCGCGCTGAGCCTCGACTCAGCACAGCAGGTCCCCGGACGGAGGCGTCAGGGGACCTGCTCTATTCATGGGTGGCTGGGTGCTGCATTCACGGGTAGTGGGGTGCGAGCCGGTCGCATTCACGGGTGGTGGGGTGGCGGTCGGTCGGCGGTGGGGCTCGGCTCTCCATCCACGCGGGGCTCGAATATCGACGCTCCGGCGAATCCCGGTTCTCTCGTTCCACGCGGGGCCGGAAATCCGCGTCGCCCGCGGCGCGGATTTCGAGTGTCGCGTGGATCGGGGGTTGCGAGCGCTGATCGGGGGGTTGCGAGCGTGGATCGACGGGCTCGCGGTTGGCGGTTGGAAGCGGGGCTCAGGTGTCGGGCCAGGTCGAGGCGCGGGCCACCCGTGCCCCGGTCGCGGAGTCGCTGATCGCGCTCGCGGTCTCGGTCGTGTGCTTCGCCGAGGCGGTCGCCGCCTCGAGGATGTCCCGGATCGGTGCGCTCGCCCACGCGGCCATCGCCACCTGCTGGGCGACCTTGTCATCCCAGGTCAGCGGCGGGGAGATCTGCCGGGCCGCCTCGGCGCCGTGGAGGAGCGCGATGATCGTGCCCGTGCGGACGTCGACCGACTCACCGCCGTCGAGGACGGCGCCGATCTCCGCGCGCAGCCGTTCCTCGGGTGCCGGGTCGAGCACCTGCCACGACGAGGTGGGGAAGAGTCCGAGGAAGCGGGAACTGCGGTGGTGGAGAACGCCGTGGTTGCCGAGCCGGACGAGGAGGACGTCGTCGAGGCGGGGGAGGAGGATCGGCAGCGCCGACGACAGCGGTCGCTCCTTCTGCCCGAGGAGCGCGATCGCGTTGACGAACATCGGATCGGTCGGGCGCGGCACCTCGGCGGGACGGACGAACGGCGAGGCCGGGTCGGAGCCGGGAAGGATGTCGATGAACCCCGCCTCGGCGAGGTCGACGAGGAGTGCCCCGGTGAGTGCGGACTCGAGTCCGGGGGTGATCTCGGGGATCTTCCCGGATTCGGGCAGGAGCAGGAGCATGAGGTCCTCGCTGATGAGGAGGTCGCGGCGATCGGGGCCTGCGGTCATGGTCGGGTCCTTCCTCGGGGCGGGCAACCATTCGAACGGATGGTGCGGTGACCTGTGCCACGCAGTCTAGCCGCCAGGGCGCGACAGGTCAGCCGGCCGCGATGACGGCATCCGATCAAATAGCCCCTATCACTTGTTTACATCGTAAGGTAATGTTCGATCGGCAGGGTGTGTTGCTGCTCGTCCGTGCGCTGCCGCAAGTACGTGCATTGCCGCTTCTGCATGCGGGGACGACGGCCTGAGCACTGAGAAGACTGTGAGCGCCGAGGAGACGGGACCGGCCGTTCTCAGCGTTCCGACCATGACGATTCGACGGAGGTGACAGGGTGACAGCGGAGAGGATCAGAGCGATCTCCCTTCCCGCCGATCACCCCTACGTTCTCGCGATCACGGACCCGACGGCGGTCGAGATCCTGCCCGCGCCGGGTGACGGATCCTCCGGTGCCGACGCCGTCGTCGAACAGTTCCTCATCGAGGCGTGGGACGAGGACCAGGCAGCGGACGCCGATCTCGTCCACGTTCACTTCGGCTTCGAACTCGTTCCTCTGTCCGCACTCGAGCGATTCGTCGCAGCCCTCGACAGGCTCGGACTGCCGCTCGTCCTCACGGTCCACGACCTCGAGAATCCGCAGCTGCCCGAGCATGCCCAGGACGACTTCGCTCGCCGACTCGAGGTCCTCCTCCGGCATGCCGTCCGTGTCATCACCCTCACCGAGGGCGCACGTGCGGAGATCATCCGGCGGTGGTCACGCGAGGTGTCCGTTGTGCCGCACCCGCCGCTGGGCTCCGACGTCGCCGAGGCTGTGGTGGCGAGCACTCAACCGCCCGGCGCGCCCGTCGCGAACCGTCCGTCGTCGCCCGGCGCGCCCGTCGCGGCGCGGCAACCGTTCGCCGCACGGCGACCGTTCGCCGCGCGGCGACCGTACACTGCCGGAATCCTCCTCAAGGATGCCCGCCCGTCGCTTGATCTCGCGGCGATCGCCGCCCTCGCCCGGGCCCTCGGGACCGATCCTCTCCGCAATGATGACTGGCGGCTCACCGTGATCCGGCGACCGACCGTGCGCGCCGGTCGGGAATCCGAGGTCGCCGAGCTCAAGCGCCTGCTCGACCGGTCCGAATCCGCCGACGTCGAGGTCTGGGCGTCGATGTCGGATCGCGAACTCGAGGACTGGCTCGCCCGTCTCGATGTCCTCGTCCTGCCCTACCGGCACGGAACTCACTCAGGGCTGCTCGATCTGGCCAACGACCTCGGCACGCGGGTCCTCTACGCCGAGGTCGGCCATCTCGCCGATCAGCGGCCCGGGACGAACCTCGGCGTGGACTTCCATGATGCCGACTCGCTGCGCGCTGGCCTGCACGCGATCGCCGAGGCGCCGCCGCTGCCACCCCGCTCCCGTGAGGACGGACTCCGCCTGCTCGCCGAGGTCCGTGACGCGCACACACGGCTCTACCGGTCGGTCGCGGCGAGACGGGCGAAGACGCCAGCCGCGGCTCCGGCAGTGACGCCGCCAACTGCGACACCGCCAGCCACTGCGGCAACTGCAACGACACCGGCAACGCCCTCACCCGCTGACACGGCAGGTGCCCGGTGAACCGGCCGCTGCGCATCCTCGTCATCGCCGACTACCGCTACCCGTTGCGCGAACCGCTGCGCGGCGGGCTCGAGACGCACGAGTGGAACCTCGTGCGGGAGCTGCGGCGGCGCGGCCACGACGTCACCCTCGCAGCGAAGGAGGGCTCCGACTTCCTCGAGAACTCGCCGCCGGCCCTCGTCTACCCCGAGCTGCCATGGCCGCTGAGCGCTCCCCGATCGGATGCGCACCTGCCCGACGAGGTCGCCGCTCACCAGGCCGCGTGCCTCCACACCGTCATGGACCACCTCGCGGTCGAGGGGCGAGGGTTCGACGTCGTCCACAACCATGCCGTGAGCACCGTCCCCCTCACCCGAGCGGCCGAGATCCCGGTGCCGCTGTTCACAACCCTCCACACCCCGCCGCGGATGGACCTCGTCGACGTCATCGACTCCGCCGGAGCGGAGCGGGTCTTCACCGTCTCCCGGTACGCCCAGTCCTCGTGGGCGAACGCCGGAGTCGCCACCGACGTCGTCACCAACGGTGCGGACGCGACGGTCTGGCCGCTGGGCGCGGGCGGCCCCGGCCTGTGCTGGTTCGGGCGGATCGTGCCCGAGAAGTACCCGCACCTCGCTGTCGACGTCGCCACCCGCATCGGGGTGCCGCTGCGGATCATCGGTCCGATCGGCGACCCCGACTACTTCGACGCCTACGTCGCCCCCGCGATCGCGCGCTCCCATGGACTCGTCGACTACCTCGGGTGCCTCAGCCAGCGGGAGACCGCCGAGGTCGTCGGCGCCTCCGCTGCCACCGTCGTCACCCCGATGTGGAACGAGCCGTTCGGCCAGGTCGTCATCGAATCCCTGTTCTGCGGCACCCCCGTCGTCGCACTCGAGCGTGGTGCCTTCGCCGACCTCTACTCCGACGTCGACGGCGTCACCCTCGTCCCCGCGGCCCGCGCCGACGACGAGGTCCTCGACGACCTCGCCGAGGCGACCCGCCGTGTGCTCACCGCGAGCAGTTCCGGCGCGGTCGGCACCGCTCGCGCGAGGATCCGAGACCACGCCGTGTCCCGGTTCAGCGTCGGGGCGTGCGCCGAGGTCCTCCTCGACCGGTTCACCGCCGCCGTGGCCGCGCGCACCCCTGACCTCGGAACCGTCGGGCCCGATCGCGAGGGCTCCCGCCTCGGCGCCTCCCGGCTGGCGCGGACCGGAGGCGCCGGGTGATCGGCTGGTACGTCCACCACCACGGGCACGGGCATCTGCGGCGGATGACCGCGGTCGTCCCCCACCTCGACGACGACGTCGTCGTCTTCTCGAGCCTGCCCCGGCCGCAGCGGCTGCCGCGCTCGCGCACGAGTGACGTGGAGTGGATCGAGCTCGAGGCGGACACGCCCCCGCACGGGGAGCCCGCCGACCCGACCGCCGGTGGGCACCTCCATTGGGTGCCGACGAACGCTCCCGGTCACCGGCGAAGGATGGTCAGGATCGCCGAGGCGGCACCGCGTCTCTCGGGCATGGTCGTCGACGTCTCGGCTGAGGTCGTCCTCCTCTCCCGTCTCCTCGGCGTGCCGGTGACGGTCATCGCGCAGGCTGGAGAGCGCACCGACGCCGCGCACCGGCAGGCCTACGCGCTCGCCGACGCACTCCTCGTCCCCCTGCCGGCACCGCAGGCCGCCGATGACGCGGTCTATGCCCGGGCTCTGCCGCACACGGTCAGGCATGCGGCGAAGACGACGTTCGTCGGCGGGATCTCCGCATCCGCGCCCACCGACGACAGCACCGAAGCGGCCGGCGGCAGCACCGCTCCGACCGATGACAGCACCACTCCGACCGATGGCAGCGCCGAGGCGGGTGAAGGTCGACGCTTCCTCCTCCTCGGATCGCGCGGCGGAACGAGCCTCGGAGCCTCGACGTTCGAGCGGCTGCGGGAGAGGAGTCGCCATGACTGGAGCGCGATCGGACTCGATGTGCAGTCGTGGACCTCTGACGTCCATGCCGCGCTGAGGTCCTCGGCGCTCGTGCTCAGCAATGCCGGTCTCGGTG
Organism: Brevibacterium sp. LS14; assembly: GCF_012027885.1. Classification (NCBI taxonomy): domain Bacteria; kingdom Bacillati; phylum Actinomycetota; class Actinomycetes; order Micrococcales; family Brevibacteriaceae; genus Brevibacterium; species Brevibacterium sp. LS14. The sequence continues at coordinate 43,430 of NZ_SJXG01000056.1, read as the reverse complement.
CGATCGCTGACATCATGGCCGCGCGCAGCCCCGCGATCTTCGTCCCTCAGACCAGGCCCTTCGACGAGCAGGTCGCCAACGGCCTCCTCCTGCAGGCGCTCGGGTTCCCCGTGCGCGACCGACTCGAGATCGGGGAGCCTTTCGACGCGGAGGTCGACGCCGTCTCCCGGTGTGACTTCCCATGGGAGGCCTGGCAGACCGAGGGGGCACCCGGCCGGGCCGCCGACGTCATCCATCGGGTGTGCGCGAGTTCCGGAGGTCTGACCCATGTCGTCTGAGCGGACCGTGGTCATCAGCCTCGCCTCACCCGACCGCTTCGACCGGATCCGGAGTCAGCACGCGGAACTCCGGCGCCTCCACCCCGACCGCATCGACGACGGCAGTCTCCGCCATGTCGTGTGCCTGCTCTCCCCCGGAGCCTCCGCGGAATCCGTCCTCGCCGATCATGCAGGCGCGCTGCCGGCGACGATCGACACCACCGCCGCCGACGCGACGGGCGGGAAGGTCAGACTCGGAGCGGCACGGAACGCCGGAGCCGCCGCCGCAGTCGAGCTCGGCGCCACGCTGCTCGTCTTCCTCGACGCCGACTGCCTGCCGGCAGAGCGCCTCCTCGAACGCTACGAGGAAGCTGCCGGGACTGTCGAGCGCGCTGCGGCCGGGCGCGACGGCACTGCGACCCGTCGGCTCCTCCTCGGGCCGGTCACCTACCTCACGGAGGAGGAGACGGAAGGGCTGGCCGCCTCGGCGCCGGTCATCCCACACCCTCACCCCGCTCGACCCGATCCGAACGATGGCGAGGTCGTCGACGTCGACCCGGACGCGACGGCAGACGGACCGGGCGCTCCCGATCCGTTCGCCCTCTTCTGGTCGCTGTCGTTCGCGTGCCGTCCCGAGGTCTTCGCCCGGATCGGCGGATTCGACGAGACCTACGCCGGATACGGGGGCGAGGACACCGACTTCGCGTTCGCTGCCAGGAGGGCCGGGGTGGGACTGCGCTGGGTCGGCGGCGCGCACGCCTTCCACCGGTACCACCCGGTGAGCTCCCCACCCGTCGAACACGTCGCCGACATCGTCGCCAATGCGCGGATCTTCTTCGACCGGTGGAGGATATGGCCGATGGAGGGGTGGCTGCACGCCTTCCGCGACCTCGGCCTCGTCACCTTCGATGCCCGTTCCGGATGGCGTCTGACGGCAGAGGGCTGAGCACACTCCATCGCAGGGCCTCGACCTCGATCAGCTCTCGGGCGGGCGATCCTCCCCGTGGGCGAGGGCGATCGCGTCCTGTCGCCGGCTCACCCCGAGCTTCGCGAAGAGGGCGTTGATGTGGGACTTCACAGTCGAGACGCCGAGGAAGAGGCGCTCGGCGATCTCGGGGTTCGATGCGCCTTCGGCCATGAGGTTGAGGACCTCGGCCTCCCTCGCGGTGAGCTCGGGGAACCGGTCGCGCACCGAGGCCGGGCGCGCCTCCGGGAGGCCGGCGACGACCCGTCCGGCGATGCGGGTGTCCAACGGAGTGCCGCCCACGGCCGTCGCACGGATGGCGGCGACCATCTCCTCACGACCGGCGTCCTTCGTCAGATAGCCTGCGGCACCGGCCCGCAGCGCCGAGTCGATGCTCGCGTCGTCGGCGAAGGTTGTGAGCACGAGGACTCGGATGTCGGGACGGCTCTGCGTCAACTGTGCGGTCGCCTCGGCCCCGCTGAGGCCGGGCATGCGCAGGTCCATGAGGACGACGTCCGGCTCGAGTTCCGCGGCGAGGGCGATGGCCTCGGTTCCGTTGCGGGCTTCGCCGATGACCTCGATGCCGTCGGTGAGGGAGAGGACGACGACGATGCCGTCGCGGACGAGGGCCTGGTCGTCGGCGACGAGCACCGTGATGCTCATCGGTCGGCCCTCGATGGTGTGACGGGTGAGGTCGTGGAGTGATCCGCATCGGTCGGGGGCACCACCGGCACCCATGCCTCGGCGACGAAGGTTCGCCCGCCGACGAGGCGCCCCTCCGCGCCGCCGCCGAGAGCCTCGCAGCGTTCGCGCATGCCGAGCAGTCCGAACCCGCCGGTGCCTGTTCCCGCCGCGGGGACCGAGGAGCGCGGCATCGCCGCACGCATCTCCGAAGTGCCCTCGACAAGGTTGCGGGCGCTGACGCGCACGATGGGAACGGGAGGCGCCTCGGCGCCGGCAGGGCCGGGTCCGTGGCCCGCGCCCGAATCGAGAGAGGCGTCCGCGAACCTCATCTCGAGGGTCACCGCCTGCCCGGGCGCATGGCGCCGGGCATTGGTAAGCATCTCCTGGACGGCGCGGAGCAGGGCCTCGACCCCTTCCGGGCTGAGCCTGGCGAGCACCGCCTGCGGTCGGTTCGGAAGGATCGTGAGCACCTCGGCGCCGCTGTCACGATGAGCGCGCAGCAGCTCGGCGACGCCGTCGAGCAGGTCCTGGCGCGGCTGCTCCCTCAGGGCTGCCACCGCCCGGCGGGATTCGGCGAGACCGTCGGCGGCGAGCCCTCGCGCCCGGTCGATGCGGGCGTCGAGTCCCTCCCAGCGGCGGGCCTGGGCGAGCGCGGCGGCCGCGTCGAGCTGGAGCGTCAGCGCCCCCAGGGAGTGCGCGAGCACGTCGTGGAGGTCGCGGGCGATGCGGGCACGTTCGGCGAGCGCCGCGGTCGTCGCCCGCTCGCGCTGGGAGATCAGCTGCTCTTCGAGGAGCGCGCGTTCCTGGGTCTCGGCGAGGAGGCGACCGGCCCGGAGTCGGGTGAGCAGTCCCACGCCGGCGCCGACGAGCAGGTAGATGATGAGGAGTTCGGTCGGGGCGCCGACGGCGATCGCCGCTGCGAGCAGGGCGCAGGCATCGGCGACGATGGTGAGCGTGACGACGAGGACCGAGCGGTCGGAGCGGCGGACGAGTCGGGCGAGACCGGCGACGGCGAGCGGGATCATCGTCGACCCTGGGGCGAAGGCGAGGGCGCAGGCGATGACCTGGGAGACGACGAGCAGCCCCGTGCCCACCGCGTGCTGTCCGGGTGAGGCCCGGCGGTAGTCGTTCGTGGTCGCCCCGAGCATCATCTCCGCGACCCAGAGCGCCACTGCCGCCAGCGCCACTGCCCGCAGTTCGGGTACGGACACCTCCCATGCGAGGAGTGTGAAGAACCCGCCGAAGACGACGCCGAGGATGAGGGTGAGGACATCCGCGGGTCGCCATCGACTGCTCAGATTCCCGCGTTCGTCGGTGCGGCGGGACGGATCCGGCCTCATGGCCGCGATCCTACCCCACCACCGAACGGGCGAGACTGCGCACGCGAATGCGGTCCGGACCTCGGTCGGCTCACGGGCGAGGAGGGTCGCGGCGGACCGGCGCCCCGGCATCGACTCCGCCGCTCAGCTGGTGAGCGGCACGCCGGGCGGCGATGCGGGTGCTCGTCAGCCGGGCGAGGCCGATCGAGATGAGGAGCAGTCCGGTGGCGGTGGCCATCTCCGGGGAGATCACGGCAGCCAGCCCGAGATCCATGCCGATGCGCACGGCGATGAAGCCGAGCCAGAGGGCGACACCGAGCCATCCTCCGCGCATTCGGACTTCACCGTCCGGGCCGGTCGAGACCTCCGCGAACCGCCCCATCACCCATCCGCCGGCGAGCGAGACGGCGACGATGAGGACGATGGCGGTCACGGCCGATGCCCAGGTGAGGTCGGCGTCTCCGAGCTGGAGGGGCAGGGTCATCGTGCCGAGGACGATGACGATGACGGCGACGCGCACCATCCGGGACAGCCGCCGCCAGCTGAGCTGCCGGTAGAGGATGAGGGCGAGGACAACGAGGGCGAGCAGCACGTTGGCGATCGGGATCCACGGGGCATCGAGAGTCACGGTTGGTCTCCAGAGTGAGGGGGATCGCCGGGTGCGATCCGCTGCTCCCATCCTTCGTCGAGGTCGTGCCGACGCGAACCACCCGCGGGTGGAGATCCGGGTGGAGACCGCTCACCCGACCCCGTCGCCCTATCCCTCGAGCCGTACGTACCGAGAGAGCTCCGAGTCCGCCGAGGCGAGTGCCCAGGCCGTGCTCAGCACCGTCCTCTCCATCGCCGAGGCGGCCGCAGTCGGCCGTACGTCCGCGCGCTGGGCGAGGCTGACGGTGCGCGAGAGCCCGGGGTCGACGAGGCGGACCGAGCGCAGCCGTGGCCGGTCGACGAGGACCATCGCGGGGACGATGGCGATCCCGAGTCCGCGTTCGACGAAGCGGATCGCCGCATCCATCTCGACCCCTGCGACGACGACGTCGGGGGTGAGTCCCGCCGCCTCGAACGCCGCCGAGGTGGCTTCCCGGAGGTCGTAGCCGTGGTGGAAGACGACCTGGGGGCGGCGGGCCACCTCGGCGAGGGTGATCGTGTCCCCGAGGGCTGGCGCGGATGCCGAGCCCGTATCCGCGGTTCCGGGTGCGTCGACCGCCTCCGGTGCGTCGGCGGCGGCGATGACGACGAGGTCTTCGCGCAGCACCTCCTGCATGTGCAGGCGCGGGGTCATCGCCCCGAGGTCGAAGGTCCGGGTGATGAGCGCGAGGTCGAGCTGCCCGGCCCCGAGGGCCTCGACGAGTTCGCGCGAGCCCTTCTCCATGACCTCGAGTTCGATGCCGGGATGCTCGGCGTGGAAGCGGCTGAGCGCCTCGGCGACGAGGCTCACGCACAGGGTCGGAGTCGCCCCGAGACGGACCCGACCCTGCCGCAGACCGGCGAGTTCGTCCATGTCGAGGCGGATCGCCTCGGCGTCGGCGAGCATCCTCCGCGCGGTCGGCAGCAGCGCCTCACCGGCCGCGGTGAGGGTGATGTGGCCGCGGGCGCGATGGAAGAGCTCGGCCCCGAGCTCCTTCTCCAGGGTCGAGATCTGCCGGGACAGGGAGGGCTGCGCGAGATGGAGGGTCGCGGCGGCCTTCGTGAAGTGCCCGGTGTCGGCGACCTCGACGAAGCTTGCGAGCTGTTCGAGATTCATGACCATAGTCTATTGCTATTGTGTTGAGTCAAACAATGCATTGGACGTATCGTGTAGGCGATCCTAACGTGGAAGGCATGAGCAGAACACAGGGCAACGCCCGCACCAGAGAACACGCTCTCTCGACCTCCGTCCTCGTCATCGGCACTGGCGGCTCCGGTCTCCGGGCGGCCATCGAGGTCGCCGAATCCGGCGTCGACGTCATCGCCGTGGGCAAGCGGCCGAAGGACGACGCCCACACCTCCCTCGCCGCCGGCGGCATCAACGCCGCTCTCGCGACGATGGACCCCGAGGACTCGTGGCAGCAGCACGCCGCGGACACGATCAAGGAATCCTACGACCTCGCCAACCCGCGCACCGTCGAGATCGTCACCCAGGGTGCCGAGCAGGGCATCGCCGACCTCGAGCGCTACGGGATGGACTTCGCGAAGGAGGACGACGGCCGGATCTCGCAGCGCTTCTTCGGCGCTCACACATGGCGGCGGACCGCCTTCGCCGGCGACTACACGGGCCTGGAGATCCAGCGCGCCCTCATCCATCGCTCCGCCGAGCTCGACATCCCGATCCTCGACACCGTCTACATCACGAAGCTGCTCACCGCCGACGGTCGGATCTTCGGCGCCTACGGCTTCGACCTCGTCGACGGCACCCGCTACCGCATCCACGCCGACGCCGTCATCCTCGCCGCCGGCGGTCACAACCGGATCTGGCGCCGCACATCCTCACGCCGCGATGAGAACACCGGCGATTCCTTCCGCCTCGCCGTCGAAGCCGGAGGCCGCCTGCGCGACGCCGAACTCGTCCAGTTCCACCCCTCGGGCATCCTCGAACCCGAGAACGCAGCGGGCACGCTCGTCTCCGAAGCCGCCCGCGGTGAGGGCGGCATCCTCCGCAACGCCCTCGGCGAGCGGTTCATGGAGCGCTACGATCCCGAGCGGATGGAACTGTCCACCCGCGACCGGGTCGCGCTCGCCGCGTACACGGAGATCGCCGAGGGCCGGGGCACGGAGAACGGCGGGGTCTGGCTCGACGTCTCCCACCTGCCGCGCGAGACGATCATGTCCCGGCTCCCGCGCGTCTACCAGACGCTCATGGAGACCCAGATGCTCGACATCACGAAGGATCCGATCGAGATCGCTCCGACCGCGCACTATTCGATGGGCGGGGTGTGGGTCGATCCCGTCGACCACAGCACCGACGTCGAGGGACTGTGGGCGATCGGCGAGGCCTCGTCCGGCCTCCACGGGGCCAACCGCCTCGGCGGCAATTCCCTTATCGAACTCCTCGTCTTCGGCCGGATCGTCGGGCAGTCGGCGATCGCCTACTCCGATGAGCTCGAGGCTCAGGTGCGCTCGCAGGAGTCCCTCGCCGAGGCGCGGGCGGAGATCGATGACCTGCTCGCCTCCGATGGGGCGGAGAACGTCCGGGCCCTGCAGCGCGAGGTCCGCAACCTCATGACCGAGCACGCCGGCGTCGTCCGGGACGAGGCCGGACTGCTCGCGGGACTCGAGAAGCTCGCGGCGATCGAAGCGCGGATGGCAGACGTCGGCATCCACCCCGACATCGCCGGCTACTCCGATCTCGCGCACGCCTTCGACCTCAGATCCTCGGTGCTCGCGGCCCGCGCGACCCTTGAGTCCGCGCTCGAGCGGCGGGAGACCCGCGGCTGCCACAACCGCAGCGACTACCCCGAGCTCGACCCTGAGCTCACCGTCAACCTCGTGTGGTCGCCTGCGACCGGAGTCGTCCGCGAGACGATCCCGGCCGTCGACCCCGAGGTCGCAGCGCTCATGCACTCCGGGGAGATCAGCGTCGAGGGCAAACTCGTCGAGTGAGGCGGACGCGTCCGGGCGTTCTGTCGTCCGGGCGCCCTAGCGTTGCGCGCGCGTCTGTGAGGGCAGCTCACCGAAGAGACGGCGGTAGGCAGCGGCGAACCGTGACGGGTGAGAGAAGCCCCACCGGAAGGCGATGTCGCTCATCGTCTCGTCTCCGCTGAGGATGTCGGATCGGGCCGCGTGGAGTCGCTGACGCTGCAGGTGCTCGACGGGTGAGGTGCCCAGCTCCTCTCGGAACGCGCGTTGGAGGGTGCGCACGCTCAGTCCCGCCGCCTCGGCGATCTCGGTCACCGTCACTGGTTCGCCGAGGTGGTCGGCGATGAAGTCGAGCGCCCTGCGCACCCGCTTCGGCGTCGTCGACCAGTCCGATTCCTTCGTGGACTCTCCGGCAAGGTCCGGGTGGCCGACGACGAGCTGGGTGAGGAGAAGATCCTCGATCGTAGGCGTGAGCAGCGGAGCCACGGCCTGACCGGCACGGCCGTCGGCGACGAGGCCCTCGAGCACCCCGAGCCACGTGCCGAACCCTGCACTCAGCGGCAGGGCGTGGGAGCGGAAGCGCATCGGAGAGCGACCAGCCGCTGGTCGCAGGGTCTCGCTGTGGGCCCGGAGCACCGACTCGTCTATGCGCAGGTGGATCTGGTCGTAGTCGGGCTGCAGGGCCATGCGGACTCTGGCCTGCGGAACGAGGATCGCGGCCGTGCCGGAAGCGGTGACCGGGACGGTCTCCGCTCCGATCGCGATCTCGGCCCCGCCTCGGCGAGCGACGACGACGTCGATGTAGTCGGCGTGTTCGGGGATGTCGACCTCCGCGTCGGTGCCCAGGGAGAACTGGACGAGGCTGAGTCGTCCGAGACGCATCGACCAGACATCGGGCACGAAGCATCGATGGTCGATCTCGAACAGCCGGTGTGGGCTGAGCGATCGACCGACGAAGCGTTCGAACTCGTCGACGCTTCCTGGCCTCATCACCCCGGTCATGCCCCCACGATAGCCGCCGACCGCGGACTGCGGAACGGGCAAGAAGTCATGTCGCTTATCGGATGCTCGTGTCGCGAATCGCGTCGCCGCGCGCGGGTCTGCCTCCTACCGTGATGGGACCGATCTCGATCTCAGTCACGAAGGAGTGCCCATGATCGCCGCCACCCCTGACCCCACGGAACGCAGTTCCCTCCCCGCAGAGAGCATCCCCCGCCCATGCGGCGACCTTGCCTCATCCGACACCTACGACGTCATCGTCGTCGGATACGGACCATCGGGGCTCGTCCTCGCCTCGGCGCTGGGCCGACGCGGCCACCGCGTCCTCGCCGTCGAACGGTGGGCGTCCCTCTACGGCCTGCCCCGGCTCACTCATATCGACGGCGAAGTCGCCCGCATCATCCAGAACGTCGGCGACGTCGATCGGGCCCTCCAGGGCAGCGAACCGGCGAGCGAGTACATCTGGCGCAACGGGGAAGGCGAGACGCTGCTCACGGTCGACTGGTCGGGGGAGTCCTCGGGCTACGCGGCGCACTACACGATGTACCAGCCCGACATCGAGGATGCGATCGACGCCGACATCCGTGGCCAGGACACCGTCGACGTCCTCCAGGGCTGGCAGGCGGTGCACCTGAGCCAGGACTCGGACGAAGTGACCCTGCGCATCCGTCCGTGGTCGAAGGACCGACAGGGACAGACCGGTCAGCCCGGAGACGGATCCGATGGCACGCACCCGGATGACCGCACCGTCACGGCGAGGTACATCGTCGGCGCTGACGGCGCCAACAGCTTCGTGCGCACGAGCCTCGGCATCGAGCGCGACGACCTCGAATCGAACGATGTGTGGCTCAACCTCGACACGGAGAAGCTGCGCGAGCTGCCCGAGCGCTTCGCCGTGAGCACCCAGTTCTGCGACCCAGTCCGGCCGAACATGTTCATGCCCATCGGGGCTCGTCGCCACCGCTTCGAGGTCGCCGTCCTCCCAGGTGAGAGCCTGGAGGAGGCGGCGACGGAGGAGTACGCGTGGCGGTGGTTCCGCGAGCGTCACGGCCTCGGTCCCGACGACGTGCGCATCCTCCGCCAGATCGTCTACGTCTTCTCCGCCCGGACCGCGCAGCGGTGGCGCGAGGGGCGGGCGTTCCTCATCGGCGACGCCGCCCACACCATGCCGCCCTACATGGGGCAGGGCGCGTGCTCGGGCATGCGCGACGGACTCACCCTCGCGTGGAAGCTCGACCTTGTCCTCCGCGGTTTCGCCGACGACGCCTTCCTTGACACGTACGAAGCCGAACGCCGCCCCCACGTCGCCGTCATCCAGGCCACCAGTGTCGCCCTCGGTGAGATCGCCAACCTCCGCGACGTCGATGCGGCGAAGGCCCGCGACGAGGCGTTCCGCACTGGAACCGCGCCCCCACCGCCGCCGTTCCCGACGATCGACGCCGGGTATCTCGCGCCCGGTGAGCAGCCGTTCGCCGGCACGCTCTCCCCTCAGGGAGTCATCACGAAGGACTGGCGGACAGGGCTCTTCGACGACATCATCGGCAACCGGATCAACCTTGTCACCTCGGGTGATCCCGCATCCGTGCTCTCGCGGTCGCAGTTCGATCGCCTCGCCGAGGTAGGGGTGGACATCGTCTCGACACGGCCGGGAAATCCGTGGTCCGTCACCGATGACAACGGCACGTACCGCGACTATTTCGCCGCGATCGGCGCCGAGGCGTATGTCGCCCGGCCCGACTTCGTCGTGTTCGGCACGGGGTCGATGGCCGAGGTGCCCGGCCTCGTCGATGAACTGCTCGGTCAGCTGCGGGGCGCGCGGGCCTGGCGTGAACAGGCCCTGGGTGCGCAGACTCCGCGCGTGCCAACCCCACGTGCTCAGAACTCTGAGACCGCCGGGGCAGAGGCGACAGTGGTGTCGGCATGACGGGAGAACTGTTCACGGGCAGGAAGCCGTACGTTGTCGCCGAGCCTGACCCTCAGACCGATCCGCACGCGGAGCTCGACGCCCACTGGCGGGCGATGCCGGTGCAGAGACTCCTCGACGGCGGCGTCCTCTACGGCGACGTCAGCCGCCTCCGGGCAGCCACCGATGAGGGGGTCGGCTGGGACGAGACTCTCGAGCACCTCGGCGAGGTGCAGCTCGACCGAGGTCGCGACGCGGCGGCACGGGGGAACGACCTCACCGCGATCCGTGCCTACCGCGCTGCCGCGGCGGACTTCCTCTTCGCGCAGATGCCGGTGCCCGACGGCCGCCGCAAGCGTGGACTCTATGCCCAGGCTCGCGCCGCGCTCACCGCGATCACGGAGATCCCCGGGTCCGGACTCAGCCGCGTCGAAGCGAGCTTCGGCGACGGGGTGCTCGTCGGGTGGCTGCGCACGCCCGTCGACCCGCTGGCGAGCGTCATCGTCTTCGGCGGGCAGAGCGGTTGGGGTGCGACGTACTACCGGATGAGCGACGCGCTCGCCGCCCGCGGCATCGCCACCCTCATGGCCGAGGGCCCGGGGCAGGGGGAGAGCCGTCTCGTCTCCGGCATCCACCTCGACTGCGATGTCCCGGCCGCGTTCAGCCGCTTCGTCGACGTCCTCGGCACCCACCCCGACCTCGCGGGTGCACCCATCGGGATCTGGGGCAACAGCCTCGGCGGGACCTTCGCCGCACTCACCGCAGCAGCCGACCACAGGATCACGGCGACCGTCGTCAACGGGGGGTTTGCAACCCCGCGCCTCCTGCCGTTCCGAACCTTCCGGGAGCAGGCGGCGGCGATGCTCGGCAGCGACGATGAAGCTGCCCTCGAGGCGAATTTCGCCCGTCTCGCGTTCGACCCCGGGTCGCAGACGATCGCCGGGGCTCTCCTTGTCGTCCACGGCGGGGCTGACCCCATTGTCGAAAAGGAGGATCAGACGCCGTTCCTCGACGCCTGCGGCGATGCGCTGCTCGTCGAATGGCCCGGCGGCGATCACACGATCTACAACGACAGCGACGAACGCACCGACGTCGTCGCCGACTGGCTGGCCGACCGCCTCGTCCCTCCCGTTTCCGGTGACGAGTGAGCTGCATTCCCATTCGGTGGTCACCGCGCCGAGGTGGTCGGGCCGAAATCGCGTCCCCGACCTCGGGGGAGTGACCACCGAATCCGACCGCCTCGGGGGAGTGACCACTGAATGGGCTGCTGTGGGGGCGACCGCCTCATCGGGGTGTCAAAAGTGCGTTAGGAGGTGTTAAGACCGCGTTAGGATCCGGGTCCGTGACCTCGGGAGACGTGTGTGATGGGGGAGTACCGCACAGCGGCGCACCGCGCCGTCGTGCACTGACCCACCCGCATGAGAAGAACGAGGCCACACCGTATGGACGCTCCTTTCGCCGATCTCCTCTACCTGCTGCTCGCCGTCGCGACTGTCGCTGGGCTCGCCGCCCTGGCGAAGGTCTTCGAGAAGGTCACCGCTGAGAGCGCGACGACCGCGCGCATCACCGACCCGAGCAGCACCCCCGGCACGACGCCCGGAACCACCGGCAGCACTCCCGGCACCCCCACCACCCCGGACACGAGCGGGGAGGCACGCGCATGACCTGGTTCACCGGCATCACGCAGATCCTCCTCGTCCTCACCGTCCTCGCCGCCGTCCATGTGCCCTTCGGCAACTACATGGCAGGCGTCTTCCTCTCGACGAAGGACACGAAGGCCGAGCGGCTCTTCTACCGTCTCACCGGCGTCGACTCCTCATCCGAGCAGCGGTGGAAGACCTACTTCCTCTCCGTTCTCGGGTTCTCCCTCGTCTCGATACTCGTCCTCTACGGCCTCATGCGGCTCCAGGAGTTCCTGCCCCTGTCCAACGGCAAGCCCGCCGTCACCGCCGATCAGGCGTTCAACACGGCGGTCTCGTTCGTCACGAACACGAACTGGCAGTCGTACTCCGGTGAGGCGACGATGGGCTACCTCGTCCAGATGGCCGGCCTCGCCGTGCAGAACTTCGTCTCCGCCGCCGTCGGCATCGCCGTCGCCGTCGCCCTCATCCGCGGGGTCATGCGGCAGCGCTCGCTCTTCATCGGCAACTTCTGGGTCGACCTCACCCGCACCGTCCTCCGCATCCTCCTGCCGGTCTCGGTGGTCTTCGCACTCATCTACATCGGCTTCGGCGTCATCGAGAATCTCACCCCGGACCAGGTCGTCCAGACCGTGGCCGGCGGATCACAGGTGACGCAGACGATCCCGGGCGGACCGAACGCGAGCCAGGAGGTCATCAAGCACCTCGGCACGAACGGCGGCGGCTTCTTCAACGCGAACTCCGCCCACCCGCTCTCGGCACCGAGCCCGCTCATCAACCTCGCCAACATCTTCCTCATCCTCCTCATCCCCTCCGCCCTGCCGCGCACCTTCGGCGTCATGGTCGGCAGCCGCAGGCACGGATGGGCGATCCTCGGCGCGATGGCCTCGTTCTTCGTCCTCTCCCTCGTCGCCGTCATCCTCACCGAGACGACGCTGTCCACGCCGGCCACCGATGCGGCCGGAGCCGCGATGGAAGGCAGGGAGACCCGCTTCGGCGTCATCACCTCCGCGTTCTTCGCCGTCTCGACGACCCTGACCTCGACGGGTGCTGTCGACTCGTTCCACTCGAACTACTCCGGCCTCGGCGGCGGCGTCCTCATGCTCAATATGATGCTCGGCGAGATCGCCCCCGGCGGCGTCGGCTCCGGCCTCTACGGCATGCTCGTCGTCGCCGTCCTCGCCGTCTTCATCTGCGGCCTCATGGTCGGCCGGACACCGGAGTTCCTCGGCAAGAAGATCGGACGCACGGAGATCACGCTCGCCTCCGCCGTCATCCTCATCACCCCGACCCTCGTGCTCACCGGCACCGCGGTCGCGACGATGTGGCCGAACGCCGCGGACTCGATCCTCAATGCCGACAGCCCCCACGGTCTGTCCGAGATCCTCTACGCGTTCACCTCGGCGGCGAACAACAACGGATCCGCGTTCGCCGGACTCAACGCGAACACCCCGTTCTTCAACACTGCCCTGGGACTCGCGATGCTCATCGGCCGGTTCGGTCCGATCTGTGCGGTCCTTGCGCTCGCCGGTGCGTTCGCCGCCCAACCCTCCACCGAGGCGACCCCAGGCACCCTGCCCACCCACCGACCCCTGTTCGTCGGGGTCACCGTCGGCACCGGACTCATCGTCAGCGCCCTGACGTTCCTGCCCGTCCTCGCCCTCGGCCCGATCAACGAAGGACTCCTCTGATATGCGCACCGACACCAAGGCCTCCAAGCTCACCAGCAGCCCGACGCCCTCCCGCCTCGTCGAGGACACTCCGACGACGCCGTCCGGCACAGGACACCGACCCGAACCCACCGACCGGCCGACGAGCACCGGCCACTCGATCACGGTTACGGCGCTCACCCAGGCCGTGCTCCTCGGGCTGAAGAAGTTCGACCCCAGGGTCGCGTGGCGCAACCCGGTGATGTTCCTCGTCGAGATCGGCGCGGTCGTCACCCTCGTCCTCGCGATCACCGGCCCCACCCCGTTCACGTGGGCGATCAGCATCTGGCTGTTCCTCACCTGCGTCTTCGCCAACACCGCCGAGGCGCTCGCCGAGGGCCGCGGCAAAGCGCAGGCCGACTCCCTGCGGGCGACCCGGGTGACGGCGAACGCGACCCGGATCCTCGACAAGGGGCAGCGGGAGACCGTCCCCGCCTCCCAGCTGCGCGCCGGGGACCGCGTCCTCGTCACCGCCGGTGAGGTCATCCCCGGCGACGGCGACGTCATCGAGGGCGCAGCCACCGTCGACGAATCGGCGATCACCGGTGAGTCCGCCCCGGTCATCCGCGAGGCCGGCGGCGACCGGTGTGCCGTGACCGGAGGGACGAAGGTCCTCTCCGACGAGATCACGGTCTCGATCACCGCGAGCCCCGGCGAATCCTTCCTCGACAAGATGATCGCGATGGTCGAAGGCGCGAGCCGCCAGAAGACCCCGAACGAGGTCGCCCTCGGCGTCTTCCTCTCCGTCCTCACCCTCATCTTCATCCTCGTCGTCGCCACCCTCGCCCCGATCGCGGCGTTCTCCGGCGCCCCGCAGTCCCTCACCGTCCTCATCGCCCTCCTCGTCTGCCTCATCCCGACGACGATCGGCGCGCTGCTCTCGGCGATCGGCATCGCCGGCATGGACCGGCTCGTCGCCGCGAACGTCCTTGCGAAGTCCGGGCGCGCCGTCGAGGCCGCCGGCGACGTCTCGACGCTCCTGCTCGACAAGACCGGGACGATCACGATGGGCGACCGCCAGGCCACCGACTTCGTCGCCCTCGGTGGGACGACCGATGAGGAGATCGCCGAGGCGGCCCGCCTGTCCTCACTCGCCGACGAGACCCCGGAGGGCCGGTCCGTCGTCGCCCTGGCCGAAGGCGACTTCCGCATCGACGCCGCAGGTCTCGAGGCCTTCCCGACCGCCGAGTTCATCCCGTTCTCCGCCCGCACCCGCCTCTCCGGCATCATCCTTCCCGGTGAGAAGGGAGTCGGGTCGCGCATGATCGTCAAGGGGGCGGCCCGTGAGGTCATCGCGTGGGCGATCGACCGGGGTGCCGACATCCCCGCCGAGGCGAGCGCCGAGGTCGAGCGCATCAACACCGGTGGAGGCACCGCCCTCCTCGTCGCCGAGGCGATCGAGGACTCCTCCGCCCGGGTGCTTGGGGTCATCGACCTCCGCGACATCGTCAAGCCGGGCATGGCCGATCGCTTCGCCCAGCTGCGGGAGATGGGCATCCGCACGGTGATGATCACCGGCGACAACGAGCTCACGGCCCGCTCGATCGCCCGGGAGGCCGGGGTCGATGATTACCTCGCCGAGGCGACCCCGGAGGACAAGCTCGCCCTCATCAAGTCCGAGCAGGCCGGGGGCCGGATGGTCGCGATGACCGGTGACGGGACGAACGATGCGCCCGCGCTCGCGCAGGCCGACGTCGGGGTCGCGATGAACACCGGCACCTCGGCGGCGAAGGAGGCCGGCAACCTCGTCGACCTCGATTCGGATCCGACGAAGCTCATCGACATCGTCGCCATCGGCAAGCAGCTGCTCATCACCCGAGGGGCGCTGACGACGTTCTCGATCGCCAACGACGTCGCGAAGTACTTCGCGATCGTGCCCGCGATGTTCCTCCTCGCGTTCCCCGGACTCGGCGCGCTCAACATCATGGGCCTGCACAGTCCGGAGTCGGCGATCCTCTCCGCGGTGATCTTCAACGCCCTCATCATCGTCGCCCTCATCCCCGTCGCCCTGCGCGGGGTGCGGTTCGCCACGACGAGCGCGGCGAGCCTGCTGCGGCGCAACCTGCTCATCTTCGGACTCGGCGGGCTCATCGTCCCCTTCATCGGGATCAAACTCATCGACCTCGTCATCAGCCCGTTCCTCTGACCGGCCACCACAACCCCGTCCGCGGCGGCCGGGTCTCACGTCGCCGCGGCGCCCCTCCCGGGCCCATCACCCACTCCGGGCCCCTCGGCCCTCCGCCCACCTCACTCAGACAGGACAGACCATGCTCATCCGCCAGGCCCTCACCGGGCTCAAAGCCCTCCTCGTCTTCACCCTCCTCCTCGGCCTCGCCTACCCGCTGACGATGGTCCTCATCGCCCAGGTCGTGCCCACCCAGGACTCGACGATCCGCAACGCCGACGGCAAGGTCGTCGGCTCCGCGCTCATGGCGCAGCCGGTCACCGGCGACGACTGGTTCTACCCGCGCCCCTCGGCCGGCGACTACGACGGGCTCGCCTCGGGCGCGTCGAACCTCGCCGCGACCAACCCCGAACTCGTCGCGGCGATCACCGCCCGCCGCACCGAGATCGCCGAGCGGGAGGACGTCGATCCGGCGAGGATTCCCGCAGACGCGGTGACCGCCTCGGCGTCGGGTCTCGATCCGGAAATCAGTCCTGAGTATGCTCGACTGCAGATCGATCGGGTCGCCCGGGAGACGGGACTGAGCAGGGAGGAAGTGACGACGATGGTCGAGAGGAACACGAAGCAGCCGATCCTCGGCTTCATCGGCGAACCCCGGGTCAACGTCGTCACGCTCAACAACGACCTGCAGAATACCCCCGGCACCGCCGTCGACGTCGCGGATCCCGAGAACTGATGGGCTCACCTCGGCGGGGGAAGCTCACGGTCTTCCTCGGGTACGCACCCGGAGTCGGCAAGACCGTGGCGATGCTCGAAGCCGCCGCTGGGGCCAAGAGCGCCGGTCGCGACGTCGTCGTCGGCATCGTCGAGGACCACGGGCGCGCCCACACCGCGGCACTCGCGCAGGGGTTCGAGACCCTGCCGCGCGCCCAGGTGCCCTACCAGGGGCGGACCTTCGAGGAACTCGACGCCGAGGCGGTGCTCACCCGAGCGCCCGAGCTCGTCGTCATCGACGAACTCGCCCACACGAACGTCCCCGGCTCCGGTGACCGGGAGAAGCGGTGGGAGGACGTCGCGGCGATCCTCACTGCCGGGATCGACGTGTTCACGACGGTCAACATCCAGCACCTCGAATCCTTGGGCGACGTCGTCGGCTCGATCATCGGCCGCGTCCAGCACGAACGCGTCCCCGACCCGTTCCTCCGCACCGCCGACGAGGTCGAGCTCGTCGACATCTCCCCGGTCGCCCTGCGCGCCCGCCTGTCCGAGGGCAACATCTACGCCGCGGCGAAGGTCGATGCGGCGATGTCGAACTACTTCCGGCTCGGCAACCTCACCGCCCTGCGCGAACTCGCCCTCCTCTGGCTCGCGGACCGGGTCGACGAAGGCCTTGAGGAGTACCGAGATGCCAAGGGGATCCGCGACACGTGGGCCGCCCGCGACCGGATCATCGTCGCCGTCACCGGGGGTGCCGAGTCGATCACCCTCATCCGCCGCGGCCTGCGCATCGCCGGTCGGGTGGCAGGCCGGGAACTCCTCGTCGTCCATGTCGTCGAACCCGACGGCACTCGCTCGGCCACCGCCCCTGACCTCATGCGCGCCCGCGAGCTCGCCGAGGCGAACAATGCGACGTGGCACACCGTCGTCGGCGACGACGTCGCCACTGCGCTCGTCGAGTTCGCCCGCACCGTCAACGCCTCCCAGATCGTCCTCGGCGTCTCCCGCACCCCCTGGTACGGCCGGATCTTCAGCCCCGGGGTCGCGAACCGCGTCATCGCCTCCGCCGCGGACATCGACGTCCACATGGTCACCCACTCCCAAGCCGCGCGCGTGTGGCGGCCCCGCCGGGAGACCCGGCCGGGCAGTGCGATCTCGAAGCTGCGCCGGATACTGGGCTGGGTCATCGGCGCGCTCGCCCCACTCGCACTCACCGTCCTCTTCATCGCGCTCGGACCGGGAGCGGTGTCGCTGAGCATCAACTTCCTCAGCTACATCACCGTCGTCGTCATCGTCGCCCTCATCGGCGGGCTGTGGCCGGCGGTGATGACAGCCGTGCTCGGCACCGCCCTCATCAACTGGTTCTTCACCCATCCCGTCGGATCATTCACGATCGCCGAGTTCGAGAACATCCTCGCGCTCGCGATCTTCATCGCCGTGGCCGTCGCCGTCGCCACCGTCGTCGACCTCGCCGCGCGCCGCAGCCGGCAGGCCCAGGCCGCCGAACACGAGGGGTCGGTGCTCAGCGAGCTCGCCCGGTCGATGATCGCCGAAGGCGACAGCCCCGAGTCGATGGTCGAGAGCATCCGTACGACCTTCGTCCTCGATGGTGTCGCCGTGCTGAGCAAGGACGAGGCAGGGGAGTGGGCGGTGACCGCCTCGGCGGGGGAGCCGGTGACCACCCGGGCCGAGGCGACCGAGACCTTCGACCTCGACGACGACACCGCCCTCCTCCTCAAGGGCCAGCCGCTCAGCGCCGGCGAACAGCGGATCCTCGACGCCTACGCGGGGCGTCTGCTGCGGGTGCTCACGGAGTCCGAGCTCGCCGCGACCCGGTCGCAGGCCCGCGAGCTCAGCGCCGGCAACGCCGTGCGCACGGCCCTGCTCACCGCGGTCTCGCACGACCTGCGGACCCCGCTCGGGGCGATCAAGGCGGCGACATCGACGCTCATGCTCGACGGGATCGAGCTCTCCGACGCCGATGAGCGCCTCATGCTCACGACCATCGAGAACGGCACGCTGCGGCTCGAGAAGCTCATCGACAACCTCCTCGACATGAGCCGGATCCAGTCCGGTGCGGTGACGATCTCGACGTCCCCGGTCCCCGTGTCCGATCTCGTTGTCTCCGCCCTCGCCGAGGTGGGGGCCGAGAACGTCCGCACCGTGACTGCGGGCGAGCGGGGTGACGGTGGGGACGCCGAGGGTGCTGCGGCCGAGGCTGTGGTCGGGCCTGCTGGTGGCGCGGCCGCGTCGGTCGGGAACGCGGACCGGTCGAGTTCGCGCACTGTGTCGGGCCGGGGTGCCGCAGACGGTTATGGTCCCGAGATCACCGTCGACATCGACCCCGACGCGTGGGTCGACGTCGACTTCGGGCTCCTCGAGCGGGTGCTCGTCAACATCGTCGAGAACTCACTCAAGTACGGCGACGGGGCACCGCTGACGATCGACGCCTCGACCGGTGCCGAGGCCGTCTACCTCCGCATCGCCGATTCCGGACCGGGCGTGAGCGATGATGCACTCGAGACGATCTTCACCCCGTTCACCCGGCTCGATGAGTCGAACGCGAAGGGCCTGGGACTCGGCATGGCCGTCGCGCTCGGCCTGTGCCGGGCGATGGGCATCGACCTGTCCGCCGAGCACACGCCGGGAGGCGGCTTCACCGCGGTGCTCACGTTCCCGCGCTGCAGGAAGGACGATGACGCAACCTCGGCGGACGAACCCGGCGGCGAGGACGACGAATTCATCGGCGCCGCCGCGGGAACCGCCTCGGCGGACGAGCCCGGCGGCGAGGACGACGAACTCATCGGCGCCGCCGCGGGAACCGCCTCGGCGGGCGACGATGACTCGGTGAGGGCAGACGTCGGCGAGAAAGCGACCGACGACGTGGCGACGACGACCGAGGATGACCGACTGCAGGCAGGGGAGGGCCGCCGATGAAGCGGGTGCTCATCGTCGAAGACGATGCCGATATCGCCACGGCTGTGGGCATCGGCCTCCAGGCGAAGGGGCACGATGTCGTCGTCGCCGGCAGCGGACGGCGGATGAACGAGGTGCTCAGCGAGTCCGAGGTCGATGTCATCCTCCTCGATCTCGGACTGCCCGATGTCGACGGGATCGAGCTCATCTCCCAGGTGCGGCGGTGGAGCGAGGTGCCGATCGTCGTCGTCTCGGCCCGGCACGATTCGCACGGGAAGATCGCCGCCCTCGACGCCGGGGCGGACGACTATGTGACGAAGCCGTTCTCGCTCGGCGAAGTGCTCGCGAGGCTGCGGGCGATCGAGAGGCGGACGGGCCGGACGGGGGAATCAGGGGTCGTGCGCACCGCGGACGGGCGCGTCGTCGTCGACCTCGCCGCGCACCTGCTCGAGGTCGAGGGCGCGCCGGTCCATCTCACGCCGATCGAGTGGAAGATGCTCGAGGTCTTCGTCAAGCACAAGGGCGCGCTCGTCGAGGCGCAGACCCTCCTCACCGAGGTGTGGGGCCCGGAGTTCGGCAAGGAGCGGAACTATCTGCGCGTCTACATGTCGCAGCTGCGCTCGAAGCTCGAGGCCGATCCGGCGCGCCCGCAGTACCTCCACACGCAGATGGGCATCGGCTACCGCTTCACCCCGTAGGGCACGAAGCGAATTGCTGGTCACTCCGCCGAGGTGCCCTTTGATTTGCTCGTCACTCCGCCGAGGCGGCTGGGCTGATTTCGGCCGCGCCACCTCGGCGCAGTGACCAGTGATTGTCACGCCACCTCGGCGCAGTGACCAGCAAATCGCCAGGCCGGTCTCCCAAACCCGCCCGGCGCCCCTCACTCCTCGACGCGGGCCCGGCGGCGGTCCTTCTCGATGCGGACCTCGTGGCTCGACCGCGACGGGTTGAGCAGCTTGAGCAGCGAGAGCGCGAGGATCGCCCCGAGCACCGCACAGCCTGCGGGCAGGAGCATCGCGGTGTGCGCCCCGTAGTGGTCGATGAGGTTGCCGGCGATCGCCGACCCGAACGCGACGCCGAAGCCGAGCGAGGTGCCCAGCCAGGCGAAGGCCTCGGTGAGCCGCCTCGGCGGGGCGAGCTGCTGGATGACGGAGTTCGCGCCGACGAGGCTCGGGGCGATCGTGAAGCCGACGATGAAGAGGATGAGGCCGAAGGTGACCATGTCGCGGGCGAGCAGCATCGTGCACGTGCCGATCGCCAGCAGCGAGACCGTCACCCCGAAACGGTGGTGGGTCGCGGAGTTCCAGTTCCTCGCTCCGTAGATGGCACCCGAGATGAGCGATCCGAGCGCGAACGCACTGAGGAGGAAGCCGGCGAGCGACTTCACGCCCTGCTCGTCGGAGAATGCGACGGCGATGACGTCGATGGCGCCGAAGTTCACGCCGAGGAAGACGTTGACGATGATGATCGTGAAGATCCCCGGGTTGGAGAAGACGTGGCCCTTCGCCTCGGTGGACCGTTCGATCGGCGGCGGTTCGGTCGACTTCTGGATGTAGAGCAGCGCGGATCCCACACCGGCGGAGATCATCGAGAGGATAATGCCCGCGGGCGGCCACACGGCGGTTGCGAGCACCGTGGCGAGCACCGGTCCGGAGACGAAGAGCAGCTCGTCGGCGACGGATTCCCAGGAGAACGCCGTCTGCAGCTGGTTCGGCGAGTTCACGAGGTGCGACCAGCGCGACCGCACGAGCGATCCGACGGAGCCGACGGTGGCGCCGCCGATGCCGGCGAAGACGAAGGTGAGACCGACCCACCAGTCGAGGTAGACGGAGACGATGAGGAGGGTGAGCGCGATGAGGTGCGTGATGACGATGGGCACCATGACCTTCGCCTGGCCACGACGGTCGACGAGGCGCGCAATCCCGGGACCTGCAAGGGCTTGGACGATCATGTACACGGCGGCGACGATGCCTGCCAGGCCGTACGAACCGGTGACGCCTTGGATGAAGAGGACGATCCCGAGTCCGAGGACGGCGATCGGCATCCGTGCGACAAGACCTGCCAAGGAGAACTTGAGAGCACCGGGAAGCGACAGAATTTCCCGATAGTTTGTGAACATCAGACGAGTCTAACTCTGCCCTTGCAGCCCGCAACCGCGGATCCCGCAGGTTGAGTGGCATCTCACCCTGTGATCTCACCGGGATCCGTCGCCGTTCCGTCCTCTTCCGTTGGATCCTCCTGTTCTCGGTGCGGAATCCGTGCCCGTCGCCGTGGGTCGTCATCCCCTCGCCGAGGTGGTCCTCCGACCGGCATCGCCCCTTGCCGACTCGTCCCTCCAGGCCGTCTGACGGCCCCTGCCGCAACCGGCTCCCGACCCGGCAAGCAGCCCTGTCATCAGGGGTTCGACGGGCCACGCGAATCGGCAGAGCGGGTCATCGGGACGTCATCGGACCCCTATACAATGAGCGGGATTGCCCACTCTCCTCTGCCGGCCCCTGCGCCGCCCCGAACCCAGATCCGGAGCGCCGATGACGGACAACAACCCGTTCGATGACATCTTCACCAACGACAACGACAGTGAGGAATCCCGGCGACCGCGGCGGAAGAAGAAGCGCGTGTGGCGCAAGGTCCTCGTCGGCGTCCTCGTCGTCGTCGTCCTCGGCGTCCTCGGCGTCGGTGTCTACCTGTGGAACGTCGGTCGGTCCTTCGACGACAACGCCAATCAGCTCAGCGATGAGCAGGTCTTCGGTTCGCAGCGTCCCGAGGCGAAGAATGAGGAGGGTGGAACGAACATCCTCCTCCTCGGCTCCGACGAGCCGATGAAGGACGTCGACGTCAACTCCTCGCGCGGTCTGCGCTCGGATTCAATCCTCGTCATGCACCTGCCGGAGAACGGGTCGAACGTCCAGATCATGTCGATCCCGCGCGACAGCTGGGTCGACATCGAAGGCCAGGGCAAGGCGAAGATCAACGCGGCACTGTCCTACGGCGGACTGCCCCTGGCCGTGAAGACGGTCTCCGACTTCATCGGCACCCCCATCGACCACGTCGCCATCATCGACTTCGAAGGCTTCAAGGGACTCACCGACAGCCTCGGCGGGGTCCGGGTCAACTCCGAACAGGCGTTCACCCAGAACGGGTACACGTTCGAGAAGGGCGAGAACCTCCTCAACGGCGACGAGGCGCTCACCTTCGTGCGCGAGCGCAAGAGCTTCAAGGACGGCGACTTCCAGCGCGCGCGCAATCAGCAGGCGTTCATCAAGGGCCTCATCAATGAGCTCATCTCCGCCGACACCCTGTCGAATCCGGCGAAGATCCAGGAGATGGTCACCGAGTTCGCCCCGTACATGTACGTCGACTCCGGTCTCAACGCCCAGTACATCTCCTCGACCGCGTTCGCGATGCGCGACGTCCGCCCCGGCGACATCGAGTTCTTCACGTCCCCGACCGCTGGCGTCGGCCGTTCGGCCGACGGTCAGTCGATCGTCAACGTCGACCAGGACGAGCTGAAGAAGCTCCAGGACGCGTTCAAGAACGACACCGTCGACGAGTACGTCAAGTCTGCGCCCGAAGCTCACCTCTGATCATTTCGGTTCCGACGGCCCCTCGCCGAGGCGGTCCCGTCCTGGCCGTCGACGCGCAGTGACAGCTGAACCCCGTTCCGGGTGATCCTGGCAGCGGGGTTCTGCTGTGTGCCGCAGGCCTCCGCTCAGCTTCCCGGTGCCGCAACAACCTTCAGCCGAGCTGATCGGACAGCGACCGTCCACCGAGGAGATGAAGGTGCGGGTGCGTGATCTTCTGGTTCGTGTCCGGCCCAAAGTTCCAGGCGAGCCGGTATCCACGAGACTCGAAGCCCAAGGTGCGCGCAGTCTGAGCGGCCCGGCGCATCAGACGTCCGGCCCCCTCTGGCGAACTGTCGAGATACGAAGGCAGATCGGCTGCGTGCTCGCGCGGGAACAGGAGAACGTGTGCCGGGGTCATCGGGCGCAGTGGAGTGATGGCCAGACAGTCGTCATCTTCGAAGATGATCTCGGCCTCTTCGGTCCCGTTGGCGATCGCACACAGGATGCATGTCATGCCTCAATTCTGGCACCTGTCGAACCACAGTCTGATGACGCGACTGAACTCGCTCGAGGATGTGAGTCGTAGACAGACCTGGTGAGGGCCAGCCTCATGGCACGTCAAATGCGTCAAACTGATGAGGCGAAGTACCTCTGATGTGTCGAGCGCAGAGTCTCTTCATCTCGGCTCGTGAGAACCGCCAATTCCCAGTCGGAGCCGAAGTGAGTTTCGGCCAGCTCCATACGCCGTCGGACGGCGTCCTTGGACTCACCGAACTTCTCCAGAACCACGAGCTCAGCGGTGCGCTTGTTATAGGCGAGGACGAATTTAGTCATCACGGTCCCCTCTCACTAACGCGAGTAGCCTTTGCTCCATGTCGTGCAACGACCGCAGGATCGGCTCCTCACCCTTCTTGTCTTCATTGTACTTGGACGCCAGGATCTTGCGTGTGGCTTCGTCGACTGATTCGGAAACGTGAGACAAGTGACTGAGAAGGTTCAGGCGACCCTCGAACTCTGCGATGGTCCGTGATTCTTGCAGCATCGACACTACGAGGCTTCGCCCGGGAGCATTTGACGGCATACCTCCGTAGCGAATCTCTCGTCCCACAATCATCGCGAGAAGTTCATACGCGTTGGCCCATGCGCTCTGAAGCTGCGTTCGAAGCTGAATTTCGCATCGGCCCGCCGGATACTTGGTCAAGACGTGGACTGCACGATACCCACTGTGTTCGCCTCCACGCAGATCTTTAATGAAGACGTTCGCATCACCAACCTCGTCGCGAATTGTGGCCGCGACCGAATCAGCGAACGCAGTTTGCACCGAAAGAGACATATCGGCGTCGATGCGAACCCCTGCCAGGTCGCCGATGTTCTGCAATGGAGTCGAGCGATCTCGCCGGAGTTTTTCGATCAAAGTGCCAACTGTCTTTGGGCGCGATGTTCCGGGCGCCGCTGCCAATCCCAGTGGCGACCAATCGAGGCCCTCGAGGTGCTCCAGGACATCGCCAGAGAAGTCGAGGTACCACGCAAGTACCTCCTCATAATCTGGTGCCCTGCCTGGGGGCGTTGTTCCATCCCGGAGTGCCTTCCCGAGCGCCCTGAGGTCGTTTTGAGACCAAGGTGGCGTCTGCAGCCGAGGTGGATTGGCCATTTCGCAACTATAACCGGATGATCATCTGGCCTAGGGTCTTCGCGTGGCCGCAATCGAAATTCCTCCCAGACACAGCGAACCCCGTCCCAGGTGATTCTGGGGCGGGTTTTTGCTGTGTACCGCGGCATCCGCTCAGTCTCACCGAGGCGGTCGTCCGGAACCGTGCGAACCCCGCCGAGGCGGGTGATCACAGCAGAGCGCCCCGCCCCGGATTCCTCCGGGACGGGGCGCTCTGCGCTGCTCAGCTCTCTGGCCGGTTCATTTCGCGGCCGGCGACGCTGGGGCGGCGAGCGGGGCCGGGTTGCGGACGAACCAGCTGCCGACCACGGCGATGAGCGAGAGCACCGCGCCGGCGAGGAATGCCACCGAGACCCCGTCGGCTTGCGCGGCGACCGAGGCCGCGCCCGAACCGGCGGCCTGGACGGTGCCGATGCTGAGCACGGTGATGAACAGTGCCGTGCCGATCGCCCCGGCGACCTGCTGGATCGCGCCGACCGTCGCCGACCCGTGCGAGTAGAGCTGCGGGGTGAGCGATCCGAGCGCCGAGGTGAGCAGCGGCGTCATCATGAAGGCGACGCCGATCGAGAGCCCCATGTGTCCGAGGAGGACGAACCACGCCGGTGAGTTCTCGTCCAGCTGGGTGAGCGACCAGAGCACGGCACTGGCCATGAGCGCCCCGGGGATGACGAGCGGTCGCGGACCGAAGCGGTCGAAGAGGCGACCGACGATCGGCGCGGCCAGGCCCATGACGAGGCCACCGGGGAGCAGGAGCATCCCGGTCGTCACCGAATCGAGGGCGAGGACGTTCTGCAGGTAGATCGGCAGGAGGATGATCGAACCGAACATCGCCGCCATCATCACGACGACGAGGCCGATGGCCAGGGCGAACGTCCGTGACCGGAACACTCGCAGATCGAGCAGGGCCCGGTCGTCCCGCTGGAGGACGATCTGCCGCCAGATGAACAGTCCCAGGCTGAGCACACCGACGGCCAGGGCGGTCAGCGCTTGAGGGGCGGAATCGGGCGTGGCGCTGCCGAGGGTGCTGAACCCGTAGACGAGTCCACCGAAGCCGAAGGCGGACAGCGGCAGGGAGACCCAGTCCAGCGGTGAGTGGCTCTGTTCGCCGATGTTGCGCAGACGCAGCGCCCCGATGATCATCATGAGGATCGCCACGGGCAGGATCGTCCAGAACAGGAAGTGCCAGTTGAGCACGTTGAGGATGAACCCGGACAGCGTCGGTCCGAGGGCCGGGGCGACGGCCATGACGATCGTGATCCGTCCCATGAACCGACCGCGTTCGTGCGCGGGAACGAGGGTCATGATCGTCGTCATGAGCAGCGGCATCATCATCGCCGTGCCCGAGGCTTGGATGACGCGAGCGACGAGGAGGACGGAGAACTCCGGTGCGAGTGCGCCGAGCAGCGTTCCGGCGGTGAAGAGGCTCATCGCCAAGAGGAACACCTGTCGCGTGCTCAGGCGCTTGAGCAGGTAGCCCGTCGTCGGGATGACGACGGCCATCGTGAGCATGAAAGCCGTGGTCGTCCATTGGGCGAGGGTGAGCGTGACGCCGAGGTCGGTGACGAGGTGCGGGATGGCGACACCCATGACCGTTTCGTTGAGGAGGGTGACGAAGGCGGCGCCGAGGAGGAGCCAGATCACCCCGGTGCCTTTGCGCGGGGTCGCTGACTCGGGAGTCGGGTCAGCGGCCGCGGCCCGGTCGACTGCAGTGGATTCCCTCATCGTCATCAGACCCCTGCGATGCGCAGAACAGCGACAGCGAGTGCGACGACCATAACGATGATGTTCATGGTGAATGCCTCGTTGTGCTTCCTGTGGGCGAAGATCGCGAGGAACTGGATGAGGGCGAGCCCGAGTGCGGAGACGACGGTGAGCCAGGGGAGGATGCCGAGGAGTGCGGGCAGGATGATGCCGATCGCCCCGAGGACTTCGACGATGCCGATCCACCGGACCTGACCGGGTGTGTAGTCGAGGAGGGTGGGCATCGGCTTCGTCGAATTGTGCGGGCTGCGCACCTTGGCGAGGCCGGCCATGAGGAAGAGTGCGGCGAGGAGGCCGGAGAGGGCCCACGTGATGATGGAGAGAACGAGCATTGTGCCCCTTTCGGACGGTTCGTACTGTCAATAGTTACCAGTGGTAACCTAGATACCGTCGGTAATTATTCCGCAGGGTGTGGCACGCACAGCAACGTCACCGAGTCACACGGAGGTAACCATTTGACCTGGCCAGGGACGATCTCTGGGGTGGGTCGCCTCGGTGAGGAGGGGCACGACAGGGCCGCCGCACCGAGGCGAGTCGGCAGTGCGCGGGGAGGAGAGTAAGGCGATGACTGACCCATCAGTGAGGAACGATGCCCGTGGAGGCGTCGACGAACCGCGCATGGAGGCGATCTGTGAGGGTCCGAACGTCGACCCGGAGGTGTTCCGATCGATCCTCGCCCGCGTCGGCGACAAGTGGTCGATGATGCTCATCGGCATGCTGCAGGAGGGTCCGCGGAGGTTCTCCGAGCTCAAGTCGATGACTCCGGGGATCTCGTCGCGCATGCTCACGCAGACGCTGCGTCAGCTCGAGCGCGACGGTCTCGTCGAGCGGGAGATGTTCGCGGAGATCCCTCCCCGCGTCGAGTACCAGGTGACGCCGTTGGGCCTGTCCCTCGTGCCCGCCGTCCTCGCACTTGCCGAATGGGCGGCCACCCACACGGCCGAGATCGCTGCCAACCGCGACGCCTACGACGCGGCAGCAGAGTGAGAGACGTCCCCGCGGGGACGTCCTGGGCCGTCTCGCCGACGACCGCACACGAGAAGGGCGCCGGTTCCCGAGATGGGAACCGGCGCCCTTCTGCATGTCTCAGCTGATCAGCCCTGGCGCGACTTGAAGCGCGGGTTGAGCTTGTTGATGACGTAGGTGCGTCCGCGACGACGGACGACCTGCGAACCCGGCTGCTTCTTGATCGAGCGAAGGGAATTCCTGGCCTGCATGACTGCCTCCTAGTTGACGATTGAATGAGTCAACGGAGAACCAGGCGAGAGTATTCCGCAGGCCCTAGCGTCCGAGCCTCACCCCTGCGGCTGCTTGCCGAGCACCCCGTCGACGAGGCTGCGGGCATCGTGCTGGACGGCGCGCAGGTGGTCCTCGTCGCGCAGGGACTCGGCGTAGATCTTGTAGACGTCCTCGGTGCCCGACGGTCGCACGGCGAACCAGGCGTTGTCGGTCGTCACCTTGAGCCCGCCGATCGGGGCGTCGTTGCCGGGTGCCGAGGTGAGCACCGAGGTGACATCCTCCCCGCCGATCGTCGATGCGGTGACCTGCGAGGGTTCGAGGGCGCCGAGGCGGGCCTTCTGCTCGCGGTTGGCCGGCGCGTCCTGGCGGGCGTAGGCACTCGTGCCGAACTTCTCGGCGAGCTTCGCATAGCGCTGCGACGGAGTCTGCCCGGTCTTCGCCGTCATCTCGGAGGCCAGCAGGGCGAGGATGATGCCGTCCTTGTCCGTCGACCATACCTTGCCGCCTCGGCGAAGGAAGGATGCACCGGCGGATTCCTCACCACCGAAGGCCAGGGTCGAGTCGAGGAGGCCGGGGACGAACCACTTGAAGCCGACGGGGACCTCGAAGAGGCGGCGCCCGTGGGCGGCGACGACCCGGTCGACGATCGAGGAGGTGACGAGCGTCTTGCCGATGGCCGCCTCGGCGGGCCAGTCGGGACGGTTCTCCAGGAGGTAGTCGATGGCGGCCGCGAGGTAGTGGTTGGGGTTCATCAGCCCGGCGTCGGGGGTGACGATGCCGTGGCGGTCGGCGTCGGCGTCGTTGCCGGTGGCGATGTCGTAGTCGTTCCGGGAGGCGATGAGCCCGGCCATCGCGAACGGCGATGAGCAGTCCATGCGGATGTTCTCGTCCCAGTCCAGCGTCATGAACGACCAGGTGGGGTCGAGTTCGGGGTGGACGACGGTGAGGTTGAGGTCGAAGTCCTCGGCGATGGCCGCCCAGTAGTCGACGCTCGCCCCGCCGAGCGGGTCCGCACCGATCCTCAGCCCGGAGTCGCGGATGAGGTCCATGTCGATGACCGAGGAGAGGTCGCCGACGTAGTTGGAGATGAAGTCGAAGTTCTCGGTGTTCTCGAGATGGAAGGCACGCTGGAAGCTCGTGCGCGGGATCTTCTCCCACCCGGCTTCGAGGTAGGCGTTGGCGCGGTCGGCGATCCATTTCGTCGCCTCGGTGCCGGCGGGCCCACCGTGGGGCGGGTTGTACTTGATGCCGCCGTCGGCCGGGGGATTGTGGCTGGGGGTGATGATTATGCCGTCGGCCTGGGCGTCGCCGATCGACTTGCCCGCATTGAAGCCGAGGATCGCGTGCGAGAGCGCCGGGGTCGGCGTGTAGCCATCGCGTTCGTCGATGAGGGCGGGGACGTCGGCGGCGGCGAGGACCTCGAGGGCGGTGAGGAACGCCGGTTCGCTCAGCGCATGGGTGTCGCGGCCGAGGAAGATCGGCCCGCGCACGCCGTGGTCCTTGCGGTAGTCGACGATGGCCGCGGTGATCGCGGCGATGTGGGCTTCGTTGAACGCCCGATTGAAGCTCGAGCCGCGGTGCCCCGAGGTCCCGAAGCTCACGGCCTGTCCCGGCACCGAAGGGTCCGGAACGAGGTCGTAATAGGAGTCGAGGAGTGCGGGGACGTCGATGAGGTCCCTGTCCTGGGCGAGCTGGCCGGCACGAGTAGTCATATGCCTACCTTGCCAAATGCGTCCGCGTCGACACAGTCAGGGCCCCCGAGTTCTTGCATCGTGGACGCAGACGCCCATGCATGAGGGCAGGTCACAGGCGGTGGTCAGCCCACGTCCAGGGTCGCGGCGTCGTGCCGCGACCGCTTCACTTCACCCAGGGTTCCTGGCCGGTCTCCGAGACGATGGGCTTGCCGTTGTCGATGTTCCACGAGCCCATACCGCCTTCGACGTTGTAGGCGTCGAAGCCGTTGAGGTTGAGCCACGCCGTCGCCCGCAGCGACCGTCCGCCGGTGCGGCAGATGATGTACATGTCATCGTCGAGCGGCAGATCGTCGAGGCGTTCGGGCAGTTCGCCGAGGGGAACGTGGATCGCGCCCTCGATGTGTCCGGCTTCCCACTCGTCGTCCTCGCGCACGTCGATGATCGCGGCGCCGTCGGGGATCTCGGTCACGGTGACAGATGGTTCGCTCATGCCTCCCAGTGTAGGACCGTGCCCAGGCGGCCGCATCAGCCCCATCCCCTCGCCGAGGCGGTCGGACCGTCCCCGGTGGGTCCGCGGTTCCGCAGTCGCAGTGTTTCGCCGAGGTGGCCGAACGCGCGCAGCCGAGTGCGATGCGCCCGCCGCCGGCTGAGAGCCGCCAGTTGAGACAAGGCCACTGTTGTTTTCGGCGCGCTCGTGTGAGAATGACGGCATGACCGTCCGTGGCCTGCCGGGCAACCGCTCGAGTGCAGGCACTCAGGGACGGAATCCGTCTGCGAAGGGGAGCATCATGAGCCGCAACAGGAATGAGTCCAACGGAGAAGAGACGGCACGCGACGCCGCCGCCGGCCTCGACCACGCCACTGAGAAGATCGGCGGCACGTCCGACATCGAAGAGGGTGCGAAGGTCGGCTACACCGAGGAGAACGTCGAAGTCCGCGCCCAGGAGACCGCGACCGCCGAGGGCTTCACCCTCTACCGCAACCCGGACGGCTCGCACACCGCGATCGACGAGTCCGCGACCGTCGGATACGCCGCCACCGGTCCGCAGCGCGACGCCACTGACCGTCGTCACCGACGGGACGAGTCCGCGACCGACGATCTCGACCAGCGCGACGTCGTGCGCATCCTCCGTGACGCCAAATACGTCATGCTCACGACAGCGCTCGCCGACGGCAAGCTCCTCGCCCACCCGATGGTGCCGCAGCAGGTCACCGACGATGCCGACGTCTGGTTCTTCATCGGCCTCGACGGCGATCAGGCCGGAGCCCTGCGGCAGAACCCGCACGTCAACATCGCCGTCTCCGAGGCTGGGAACTGGCTCTCGGTGGCCGGCATGGTCGAATTCGTCGACAGCCAGGCGAAGATCGACTACCTCTGGAACGACGATGCGCCCACATGGTTCGAGGGCGGCAAGGAGGACCCGAACCTCGGCCTCCTCCACGTCGTCACCGACTCCGCCCAGCACTGGGGGCTCAAGGGCGGGAAGGTCGCGGGCCTTGCGCAGATGATCAAGGCCAAGGTCACCGGGCAGCGTCCCGAGGGCGGCAGTCAGACGACGGAGCTCTGAACCCGGTCCTCGGTCAAGCCGGAGAGCACTTAACGATGGTTCCTCGCTTCGATATGTGCGCTCCGGCTTGACCGACAACGGTCTTCGGCGTCACAGGTCGAAGAACGTCGACAGCGGCACCGGTTGCGCGACCGGTCGCTTCATCGTCTGCGCGAGTGACGCAGCTGCATCCTCGGCGTGCGCCGGATGGCCGGCACCGGGTGCAGCCTCGCCGCCGCGACCCGACAGGCACGTCACGGCGAACCCGCACTCGCGGCCCTGGCACCAGCCCATGCCGGCACGCGTCATGTTCTTCTGCGACCGGGCATCGGTGGCGGCCAGCCCGTCGCGAGCACGGACGATCGCACCCGCCGGCACCTCCTCGCACCGGCAGACGATTGTGTCCTCGCCGAGGCGGCCCTCCCACCCCGCAGGCACCGGATGAGCCCGGTGCATCGATGCGGCGAACGCCCGGTGGCGAGCGATCGTCGCCCGCTCGGCGCGCAGCCCCGGCGCCGTCCGCCCGGTGACCTCAGCGGCGGCGACGGCTCCGGCCACACGACCCTCGGCCACCGCGAGGGCAGCACCGCCGACCCCGGTGACCTCGCCTGCGAGGAGGAGCCCGGGCTCCGAGGACCGCTGACCCTCGTCGACGACGGCGACGAGCGACCCGTCGACATCGACCCGTGTGTCCGCCCCGAGGGCGACCGGCAGCTCGAGCTGCGGGGTGAACCCCCACCCCAGACCGACCGCGTCGATGTCGTCGAGGATCCGTTCAGTGCCGGCAACCACCTCGCCGAGGCAGTCGATCCGTGCCGTGCGCACGGCCTCGACCCGATCGTCGCCGAGGATCTCCGTGATCACGGTCTGGGTCCGATAGGGGATGCGCTCGCGGAGGAACGTCCACGCGTAGCCGGCACCTTCGAGCGCCTTCTCCGGCACCCTTGCGGCCGACCTCATGTGCGGCAGCCACCCGCTGAGGCGGGAGGATTCGAGGACGGCGGCGACCTCGCCGCCGAGC
Organism: Brevibacterium sp. LS14; assembly: GCF_012027885.1. Classification (NCBI taxonomy): domain Bacteria; kingdom Bacillati; phylum Actinomycetota; class Actinomycetes; order Micrococcales; family Brevibacteriaceae; genus Brevibacterium; species Brevibacterium sp. LS14. The sequence continues at coordinate 12,148 of NZ_SJXG01000056.1, read as the reverse complement.
CGGACGACGGTGTCGGCGACGGGGAGGAGGAACGGGCCGGTGCCGGCGATGACGAAGCGCCTGCCCGGCAGCAGGTCGTTCTGCTTCGCGAACCCCTGGATGCCGCCGGCGGCCATGACCCCGGGCAGGTCCCAGCCGGGGATGGGGATCTGCCGGTCGTAACCGCCGGTGGCGATGATGAGGCGCGACGCCCGGACGACCGGGTCGGGAGACTGTCCGGGGCCGTGGCTCGGGGCGAGCCGCAGGATGAAGCCGTCCTCGCCCGCTGCCACCGCCCACACCGAGGTTGAGGGCCGGAAGTCGATGACGCCGGTGGCGATGCTCGCATCGAAGGCCGCCCGCAGAGCGAGGTAGTCGTCCCACCCGTGGTGGAGGTGCCCGTCATCGCCCGCCGAGGCTTCGGTGCGGTGCCGCCAGAACTGACCTCCCGGTTGGATGGCCGAATCGACGACGAGGATGGTCGACGCTCCGCCGGCGGCAGCGGCATTCGCTGCCGCGAGGCCGGCCGGCCCGGCTCCGATGACGGCGATGTCTGCCGTGAGAGCGGGACTCATCGTCTGCCCCGATTGTCGGCGGTCGTCCCATCGTCACCGCGGGGAGGTGGGCCGTCGGCGCGGGGAGGTGGGCCGTCGGCGCGGGAAGGCCGACCGCCACCGCGGGGTGTCGGACGCACCCGACGAGCGTGTCCGCCCGCACTGCGGATGTCCATGCCCTCGGCGAGCGGGATCATGCACGCCCGCTGCCCGGTCTGACCGTCGATGTCGACGAGGCAGTCGAAGCACACGCCGATCCCGCAGAAGAGTCCGCGCGGCCGACCAGCCCGGGTCGTCCGCCAGCTCGTGCGTCCCGAAGCGAGGAGGGCGGCGGCGACGCTCGCTCCCGCGGGCGCGCTCAGCGGGGATCCGTCGAAGGACGCGGTGACCTCATCGCTCATGCCGACTCCTCCCTCCATGTGGGGACAGCATTTCGCCCTGTCGCCTCGACCCCCGCCGGCCCGACGATCCCCGAATCCCCGGTGACTTCTGCCGGCCCGTCGAGGAGTCCCGACTGCTCGAACCGTTCGGGGGCGAACGGCGTGAGGTCGCGGTCCGCGTCCTCGCCTGCCATCGCCTGGGCAAGGAGCTTGCCCGTGCCCACCGACAGTCCGATGCCCGCACCTTCATGACCGCACGCATGCCAGAGCCCCGGCGCTCTCGGATCGGGTCCGATGACCGGCAGGTGATCGGCGCAGTACGGGCGGAAGCCGTGGTAGTGGCGGAGGATGCGGGTGTCTGAGAGGAACGGGAAGAGGGCGGCGGCGTTCCGGGCGATCGCCCCGAGCGCCTCACTGCTCACCCGTTCGTCGAAGCCGACGCGCTCCCGGCTCGAACCGACGAGGATCGTCCCGGCCGGGGTTCCCTCGACGACGGGGCTCGCCTGGAGGTCGTCGGCGGAGCTGCCGACATTGTCGATGTACTCGGCGGCGTAGACCTTGTGGGCGATCATCGGCGGCAGGGGTTCGGTGACGAGGACGAAGCCGCGCCGCGGCAGGACGGCAAGCTCGATCCCGGCCATCGCAGCGATCTCGCTCGCCCACGTCCCTGCGGCATTGACGATGTGCCCGGCGGAGTACGACCCGGTCGGCGTCCGCACCCCGGTGACCCGATCGCCGGCACGCAGCAGCTCGACGACGGGGGAGTCGGTGACGAGCCGCGCCCCGCGGTCCTCGGCAAGGGCGAGAAGATGGCCGGCGGCGAGCATGGGCTGGACCTGGGAGTCATCGGGATAGAACGCGGCCCCGAGCGCCTCGGCGGTGATATGGGGTTCGAGCTCGCGCAGCTGATTCGGATCGAGGGGGATCGCTTCGACGCCGAAGGCCCGCTGGGCGGTGGTCACCCGGTCGAGGGAGGCCAGGCTCGATTCGCGGGAGGCGACGATGATCCCGCCCTTGGCCTCGAACTCCCAGCGGTCGGCGAACTCGGCGAGTTCGCCCTTCCACAGGCTCAGCGAATACTGGGTGAGCGCGAGCTCGGGTCCGAGTTCCTTGTCGGAGACGAGGAGGTTGCCCTCACAGCGGGACGAGGTTCCCGAGGCGGGCAGACCGCGCTCGACGACGGTGACGCTCAGACCCGCGCGGGTCGCATAGTAGGCGATCGCGCTGCCGACGATGCCGGCGCCGATGACGAGAACGTCGCTGGTCCCGTCCGGCCGCCTCATGCGCCCGAGCCCATCACGGTGCATCTCCCAGGCCGCCCGAACCTCCCGTACTGCCCGCACTCGCACCGCCGGCGCTCCTACCACCGGCACCTGCACCGCCGACACCCCCAGCGTCGCCCGCCTCGCCGCCGGTCGCCCAGATCGAGCGGGCATGGCCGATGTGGGCGCGCATGAGCGCTTCGGCGCCCGCCCCGTCACGGTCGCGGAGGAGACGGATGAGCTCATGATGCTCCTGCGCGGAGGCGACGAGCCTGCCCTGGCGGGCGAGCGCGGCGATGCCGTAGAGGCGGGTGCGCAGGCGCAGGGAGGTCGCGAGTTCGGTGAGCTGCGGGTTGTCGGCATAGGAGAGGACGCGCGCGTGGAAGCTGCGGTCGTGGGCGAGGTACTCGGCGAGGTCCTCCTCGGCGGCACCCCGGGCGCACGCATCGGCGAGCGCCGTGAGCTCGGCGAAGGCCTCCTCGGTGATGTTCTCGGCGACTGCGTGCATGACGGGCGGTTCGATGAGGAGGCGGATCGCGGCGAGGTCGTCGAGGTCCTTGTCCGTCATCGTCGTCACCCGGAAGCCCTTGTTCTTCACGGTCTCGACAAGGCCCTCGCGGGAGAGGTCCATCATCGCCTCGCGCACCGGGGTCGCCGAGACCCCGAGCTGCTCGCCGAGCACCGGCGCCGAGACGAGCTCACCCTCGGCGAGGTCGCCGGTGATGATCGCCGTGCGCAGGCGGCCCAGCACGGTCTCGCGCAGGTTCTTCGGGCGATCGAGGCGGGGGAGATCCGGCACGGGAGAGTCCTTTCGTCGGCTGACTACGAGGATACTCATAGGAGGAATCCCGCCGGGAACGGATCGGACGGATCGAGGAAGTACTGGGCGGTGCCGGTCACCCAGGCCCGGCCGGTCACGGTCGGCACGACCGCGGGACGGCCACCCACCGTGGTCTCCCCGACGAGTCGGCCGACGAACCGGGACCCGATGTAGGACTCGTTGACGAAGTCGGTCTCGAGCGGCAGCTGCCCGCGCGCGTGGAGCTGGGCCATCCGCGCGCTCGTGCCCGTCCCGCACGGGGACCGGTCGAACCAGCCCGGGGAGATCGCCATCGCGTGCCGGGACCGTGCGGCATCCGAGCCCGGGGCCGTGAGGTAGACGTGGTGGAGGCCGCTGATGTCGTCGCGCTCCGGGTGGACGGGCGGATCGCTCGCGTTGACCGCGTCCATGATCGCCAGCCCCGCCGCGAGCAGCTCGTCCTTGTTGCTCCGGTCCTCCCGGAACTCGATGCCGAGGCTCTCGGTGTCGACGATCGCATAGAAATTGCCCCCGAACGCGAGGTCGTAGGTGACTGTTCCGAGGCCCGGCACCTCCACCTCGGCGCCGAGGCGGTCGGAGAAGGCGGGGACGTTCGTGATCGTCACGGCATCGGCGTGACCGTCGGTGACAGCCACCTCGGCGAGGACGAGCCCTGCCGGGGTGTCGAGGCGGATCGTCGTCACCGGTTCGCTCACCTCGACCATCCCCGTCTCGACGAGGACGGTGGCGACGCCGATCGTGCCGTGGCCGCACATCGGCAGGCATCCGGAGACCTCGATGTAGAGGACACCCCAGTCCGCGTCGGGTCGGGTCGGGGGTTGGAGGATCGCCCCCGACATCGACGCGTGCCCGCGGGGTTCGGTCATGAGCAGGGTGCGCAGCTCGTCGCGGTTGTCGATGAACCATGTGCGGCGCTCGGCCATCGTCGCGCCCGGGAGCACGCCGACCCCGCCGGTGATGACGCGGGTGGGCATGCCCTCGGTGTGCGAGTCGACGGCGTGAAAGACGCGGGATGTGCGCAAGACGGCCTCCTCGTTGATGGCCAGGGTCCCCTCGGCGGTGAGGGGGTGGGGTTCGGGTGACCGGGTCCCGGGATCCGATCGTCGCATGATATCTAGAGCGCCGAGGCGGTCGCCCGGGTCTCGGACGCGTACCCCTTCGCGGCGGCGGTTTCGGTGTCGGCGACGATGCGCTCGACCAACGGCTGGGACAGCGGCAGGCGCGGGGGACGGCAGAGTCCGCCGCGCAGGCCGAGGACGTCCATCGAGAGTTTGATCGCCTGGACGAACTCGGTCTTCGAGTCCCAGCGCAGGAGCGAGTGGAGGTCGCGGTAGATCTCCTGGGCGCGGACGAGGTCGGCGACGTCGCCGGAGGTGCACAGCTCGAAGAGCTCGATGCACGCGCGGGGGATCGCGTTCGGGTAGCCCGAGACCCAGCCGACGGCACCGGCGAGGCCGACCTCGAGGACGGTGTCGTCGGTGCCGATGAGGATGTCGAGGGTGGGGGCGAGCTCCTTGATCTCGTAGATGCGGCGGGGGTCGCCGGAGAACTCCTTGACCCCGACGACGTGGCCGCCGGCGTGGATCTCGGCGATGAGGGAGGGGACGAGGTCGACCTTCGTGTCGATGGGGTTGTTGTAGGCGACGACGGGCAGGCCGACGGCGGCGACCCTTGCGTAGTGGTCCTTGACGATCTCGGCATCGGCTCGGTAGGTGTTCGGCGGCAGCTGCATCACCGAGGTGGCGCCGGCCTCCGCTGCCTGCTCCGCCCACCGCTGGGACTGGAGGGCTCCGTAGGCGCCGGTGCCGGCCATGACGTGGAAGCCCGCGGGGCTCGCCTCGACCGCGGTGGTGATGACACGGGCGCGTTCGTCGTCGGAGAGCGTCTGGTACTCGCCGAGCGAGCCGTTGGGGGCGACGCCGTCGCAGCCATTGGCGGCGAGCCACGCGACGTGCTCGGCGAAGGCGTCGTAGTCGACGGCGTAGTCGTCGGTGAACGGCAGGGCGGTGGCGACGATGACACCGTGCCAGGGCTTGGTCGACATGGGTTCTCCCTCTGGTTCGATCGCATCTTCTTTAATGCGGTGTGACATGTTACTGTGCAATGGTACACACATGGAGTGGCGTGTGTCACGTTCACCGGTTCACCGTTCAACGGTCCCGTTTCCGCAGCCCCTGTCACTGAGTCCATGTCACAAAGGAGTAGACCTATGGACGACCTGCTCGAGGTCATCGGCACGATCAACACCGGCATCTGGAATCCCATGGCCTATATGGCCCTCGGACTCGGACTGCTCTACACGATCTGGACGGGGGCCGTGCAGATCCGCCGGCTGCCCGATCTCGTGAAGATCCTCAAGGAGAGCTCTGCCGGCGACGAGGGAGGGATCTCGAGCTTCCAGGCGCTCGCCCTCACGCTCTCGAGCCGCGTCGGCGTCGGCAACATCGCCGGTGTCGCCACGGCGATCGCCGTGGCCGGGCCCGGTGCCCTGTTCTGGATGATCGTCATGGGCATCCTCGGTGGGGCGACGGCGTTCGCCGAGTCGACGCTCGCCCAGGTCTTCAAGCGCCGCATCGACGGCGAGTACCGCGGCGGCATCCCCTACTACATCGAACGCGGCCTCGGACAGAAGTGGCTCGCCGTCATCGCCGCCGCTGCCACCGTCATCCTCTACGCGATCCTCGCCCCTGGAGTGCAGAGCTTCAACATCGCCAACAGCGCCAACGTCGCCTTCGGCACCCCCGAATGGGTGACCGGGCTCATCGTCGCCGTCGTCTTCGGCATCATCGTCATCGGCGGGACGAAGCGGATCACCGCGGTCGCCGACAAGGCGGTGCCGTTCATGGCCGCAGGCTACATCCTGCTCGCGATCGTCGTCATCGTCGTCAACCTCGACAAGGTGCCCGCGGTCATCGCGCTCGTCTTCAGCTCGGCGTTCGGCGTCCACGAGGTCTTCGGCGGCATCGTCGGCGCGGCCGTGGCGTGGGGTGTGCGCCGGGCCGTGTTCTCCAACGTCGCCGGCGTCGGTGAAGGCACCTACGCCTCGGCGGCGGCGTCGGTCTCCCACCCGGCAAAACAGGGCATCGTCCAGGCGTTCTCGATCTACGTCGACACGGTCCTCGTGTGCTCGGCGACGGGGATCATGATCCTCATGACCGACAGCTACAACGTCGTCACCGAGGCGGGGCAGACCCTGGTGGAGAACATGCCCGGGATCGAACCCGGCACGGAGAACACCCAGGTCGCCCTTGATTCCGTCTTCCCCGGATTCGGCTCGGTCTTCGTCGCCCTCGCCCTTTTCCTCTTTGCGTTCACGACGCTCATCGCGTTCAACTACATCTCCACCTCGGCGGCCGCATACCTCTTCAAGGGCACAGCGTTGCGGATCGTCACTCGCATCCTCCAGGTCCTCATGGTCGTCATCGCGTTCCTCTCGGCGATCCTTCCCGCGGACCTCATCTGGGGCATCGGGGACATCGGCTACGGTTCGCTCGGCTGGATCAACATGGTCTGCCTCGTCTTCCTTGCCCCGCTCGTCGCGAAGGTGCTGCGCGACTACACGGCGCAGAAGAAGGCGGGACTCGACCCGGTCTTCGATCCGATCAAACTCGGCATCCGCGGCGCCGACGCGTGGACGGGGGAGAACCCGCCGGCCGCCGTCGCCGTGGCACGCGCGAACAATGAGGAGCTGGCGGGCCGAGAGGCGGACGCGCGCCAGCGGTAGCAGCGACCATTGACCGGGTCGCCCGGCACGGATAGCGTGCAGACGTTGAGGCACACCGTGGTGCCCGCTGCCGAAGGGACTCCGATGATCACCGTGACCACACGTGAGGACACACTGCTCGACGGATCGGCGACGGCGCGGTTCATCGGCGACGACCACGGCGCCGACGTCTCCTTCTTCTGGGTCGACGCCGCCCCCGGCAAGGGCCCGGACTTCCACTGGCACCCCTACACCGAGACGTGGGTCGTCCTCGAGGGTTCGGCCCTGCTCGAAGCCGACGGTGAGAGCGTCGACGCCCGCCCGGGCGACATCGTCACCGTCGGCGCTGAGACCGTCCACCGCTTCCGTGTCACGGGGGAAGGCAACCTGCGGATGCTCTGCATCCACGCCTCGCCGACGATGATCCAGACCTTCGTCGATCAGGCCTGATCGAGCGCGAAAAGTGCGCTTGTGCTCGAGCGAACCAGCCACCCGCCAGGCAGTGACGACGCTCACTCCGGAGCGCGCTTCACCCGGTCTGACATGTGGCGGTCCCGGTCTAGCATGGAGCTATGGGGAAGCAGATCGTCATCATCGGTGCCGGCTTGGCCGGGACCACCGCCGCCAGAGAACTCAGTCAGGCGGGCCGGCCCGTCACCCTCATCGACCCGGAGGCGGGTGACACGTACGAGCGACCGCCGCTGTCGAAGCACCTCTTCGACGACGCCCGCTACCACCTGCCCTATCACCTCGAGTCCGATGAGGGCATCACCTTTGTCCGGCATCGCGCCGTGTCGCTGACCCTCGCCGAGGCGGGGGCGGAGATCGCCGGAACCGTACACCTGGCCTCGGGGGAGACCCTCGACTTCACGCACTGCATCCTCGCGACGGGAATGGAGGCGGACCGGCCGGAGATCCCCGGGTATCCGGATGCGTTGCCGGTCTACAACCTCGGCGAGGCGGAGTGGATCCGCGGTTTCGTCGCCGAGGCGGGCGATCCGCTCGATGTCGGTGTCCTCGGGTCGGGGTACCTCGGGATCGAGGTCGCCAGTGCCGCGGTCGCAGCCGGGCACAAGGCGACGGTCTACCTGCGCGGGACCGAGCCGCTGCGCCGACAGCTCTCGGCGCCGGTGCGGCAGGCGCTCTTCGCCAAGCACAGGGAAGCCGGCGTCCGCTTCGTCACCGAGCACACCGATGCCGCGGCGATCCCGCAGGGCGTCCACGATCTCTTCGTCACGAGCGTCGGCGCCCGCCCGGTGCGGATCCCCATCAACGGGTCCCTGCCGACGACCGACGAGCATCCTGCCGATCCCGAGGGCACGGTGGCGGGGGAGGCGCCGACGTTCGCGTGGGACGTCGACGCGCACTTGCGCACCGCCTACCCGGGAGTATGGGCGGCAGGTGATTGTGCCCACATCACCGGCGGCCGGTTCCCGCTCAACCATCCGTGGGCGTGCGAGCCAGTGGCCGAGAGCCACGGGAAGTACCTCGCCGAGCAGATCCTCGCCGAGGATGCCGACAGTGGCGTACGGGACTGGACGACCGCCTCGGCGGGGGTCGAGCCGTGGGACGACGTTCCGTGGCACTGGAGCTTCCAGGGCCCGGAGAAGGTCTTCACAGCGGGTCTGACCAGCCCCGATGCCACGGATACAATTGTCCGCAGCGATCCCAGCGGGGCGAAGTTCCAGGTCTTCCACTTCGCGGGACCGGAGCCGGAAGCTGAGCTCGTCGGCGTCGAAACGCTCAACTGGCCGCCGATGCAGGCCGCGGCTCGGCGGGTGCTCGCCGGGTCCAACCGTCCCACCAGAGCGCAACTTGAGAATCCCGAATTCGACTTCAAGGCTCACAGTCGCTTGTGAGATCGGCAGGCAGTCATCGCGTAGACTTCCTGTGTTCAAACCCCCATTGTCGACGAGAGAATCTTTACCTACATGGACATGGCCAAGCTTGCTGCCGAGCATGGACTCGACAGAGTGGGTGGGCGGCCGTCTCTCCCCCAATACATCAAGCAGCTGTGGAAGCGCAGCGATTTCACGCTGACGCTGTCCCGGTACCGGATTCAGTCCGAGAATGAGCGCAACCGGCTCGGCATGCTCTGGGTCGTGTTGCGACCGACGTTCTCGGCGATCATCTACGGCGTGATTTTCGGCGTCATCCTCGGCGGTGCCGGAATGCGGCCGGATGACTTCGTCCCCTTCGTCGTCATCGGCGTCTTCATGCTCGAGTTCTTCAACTCGTCGATGAACGGCGGCGCGAAGTCGATCATCTCGAACGCCTCTCTCGTCCAGTCTCTGCCGTTCCCGCGCATCGTCCTGCCGATCGCGACGGTCATGCAGAACCTGCTCAACTTCATGCCGACGATGGCGCTGATGATCATCGTCGCGGTCATGTGGGGGGCGAGGCCTTCGTGGGAGTGGTTGCTCTTCATCCCGCTCATCATCCTCTTCTGGATCTTCTGTCAGGGTATTGCGTTCATCTTCGCGCGTATCACCGTCCATTTCAGGGACCTCAGTCAGGTGACGCCGTTCATTTCTCGGATGATCTTCTACACGTCCGGCGTGTTCTTCTCCCTTAACGAGATGATCGCGAAGACCTATCCCTCGCTGCAGCCCTTCGCGGATTGGCATCCGCTCAACGAGGTGCTCTCGATCTCGCGCGGCATCCTTATGAAGGGCTACGAGATCCCCTATGAGTATTTCGGGTACTTCGCCATCTGGGCCTTCGGCATCTTCATCTTCGGGTTCGTCTTCTTCTGGCAGGCTGAGGAAAGGTACGGTCGCGATGAGTGAGGCAGAGAAGGTCCACGACGAAGTGCACGAGTCCACCCCGCCTGTCGTTATCGCCGACGATGTTCACGTCATCTATAAGACTCTGGCCACGGGCAAGAAGCTCAAGCTCGGCGGTGCCGGCGGCATGCTTCAGAAGACCCGCGGACTGCGCGAGGTCCACGCGCTCAAGGGCGTGAGCTTCGTTGCCCACGCCAATGAGTCGATCGGCGTCATCGGCAGCAACGGTTCGGGCAAGTCGACGCTCATGCGGGCGATCACCGGATTGACTCCGACGACGCAAGGCGCGGTCTATGCGAGTGCCCGGCCGAACCTCCTCGGTGTCGGTGCCGCGCTCATCCCCGACCTCTCAGGTGGACGCAACATCGTCCTCGGCGGTCTGGCTTTGGGCCTGTCGCGGTCGCAGATCGAGGAGAAGTTCGACGACATCGTCGACTTCACCGGCCTTGGCGACTTCATCGACATGCCGATGCGCACGTACTCCTCGGGCATGTCGCAACGCCTCAAGTTCGCCATCGCGACCGCGGTGCAGCACGAGATCCTCATCGTCGATGAGGCGCTCGCTGTGGGCGATAAGAAGTTCCAGCAGCGCAGTGAGGGTCGGATCCGTGAGATCCGCGAGAACGCCGGTACGGTCTTCCTCGTCTCGCATTCGATGCGCTCGATTCGCGACACGTGCAACCGCACGCTGTGGATCGAGAAGGGCGTCCTCAAAGCCGACGGGCCCACGGACGACGTCGTCAAGGAGTACGAGTCGTACAAGTAGGGGAGTGGTCGTCGACCGAGCTCAGGTCGACGATCAGTTGACCGAACGACTGTGGGCGCCCGGATCATCCGGGCGCCCACAGCCGCATTCAGTTAGTTTGAGAGGCGGTCAGTTCCACACGCCTCGGGTGTCGTGGACGATCTTCTGGGCGAGCAGCGAACGGTCAATGCGTGCGAACTCGGTGTGGTCGACGAGCAGCAGGACGATGTCCGCGTCCTTCACAGCATCGTTGAGATCGGTGAGGGTGACATTGGCCCGCTCAGCGAGATCGGACGGCAATTCGTCGATGTTCGGCTCGACAGCCATGATGGTCGCGTCGGGAAGCTTGTCCGAGAGCTCATTGACGATCTGACGGGCCGGGCTCTCGCGAAGGTCGTCGATGTTCGGCTTGAACGCGAGGCCGAGCGCGGCGATCTTGACATCCTTGATGCGGTTGGCCTGCGGAAGGAGCTTGTCGAGGACGAACTGCGGCTTCGAGTCGTTGACCTCGCGGGCGGTCTTGATGAGCGAAGAGAAGTCGGGAGTCGTGGCGACGATGAACCACGGGTCAACGGCGATGCAGTGTCCGCCGACTCCTGGACCGGGCTGAAGGATGTTCACTCGCGGGTGGTGGTTGGCGAGGTCGATGAGCTCCCAGACGTTGATGTCGAGCTTGTCGGCGATCATCGACAGCTCGTTCGCGAAGGCGATATTGACGTCGCGGTAAGCGTTCTCGGTGAGCTTCGACAGTTCTGCGGTGCGAGCATCGGTCATGAGGAACTCGCCCTCGCAGAAGAGCTGATAGAGGTCGCGGGTGGTGTCATAGCGTCGAAGCAACACTCCCGGTCGGCGGGGGTCTGATCGGTGGAGTGTGCAGATGGCGCGGGTGGGGTTGTCGTTCAGCGACAGGTCGGAGATCTCGGCGGCCTCGAAAGCGGGCTGGTCGGTGCGGAGGATCGCCCGTCACCTGGGGCGTTGCCCGTCGGTGATCTCGCGGGAGCTTCACCGGAACTCGACGAAGACCCGCGGCTACCAGGCCGTGACCGCAGACGTCAGAGCGCAGCGTCGGCGAGCTCGCCCGCAGCAGCGGAAGGTCGCGGGGGATCCGGTGCTGCAGGCGAGGGTGGACGCCGACCTGGCCGCGTCCTGGACGCCGAACGAGATAGCGGGCCGGTTGCGTCTGGAGGCGACAGACCCGACCGTTGAACGCATGGCGAACTCTCCTGACGCACGCGGCCGAACCGTCTCCGGTGAGGCTATCTACCAGTACATCTACGCAATCCCGAAGGGTGAGCTCGCCCGCAAGGGCATCTTCCTGCAGTCCAAGCGGACCAAGCGCCGACCACGTACGACCGGGCGGACGCGCGGTGGCCCAATCGTAGGTATGGTCCCGATCGCGGAGCGAGGTGAGGACGCCGCCCAGCGTCGGGTGCCGGGGCACTGGGAGGGTGACCTGATCATCGGGAAGAACGGCACCTCGTGCGCGGCGACGCTGGTGGAGCGGATGAGCGGGTTCACCGGGCTGCTGGCCCTGCCCTCGAAACACGCCGAGCCAACCGCTGACGCGGTCATCGAGTTTTTCAACGACCTGCCCGAGATGATGAAGGCATCGTTGGCGTGGGACCAGGGCAGCGAGATGGCCCAGCACGCGAAGGTCTCCCTGGCCACGGCGATGCCGGTCTACTTCGCCGATCCCCACTCGCCCTGGCAGAGGCCCAGCAACGAGAACACGAACCGGCTCTACCGGGAGTATCTGCCCAAGGGCACGGTGATCCCCGATCACCAGCCCTACCTCACCACCATCGCCGAGGAGATCAACAATCGACCCCGCCGCCGACTGGGCTATCTCACGCCCACCGAGGCATTCGCTCGACTGCTCGCCGGCGAGCCCCATGTTGCTTCGACGCCTTGACATCGCC
>NZ_SJXG01000055.1:0-53374 GCF_012027885.1 Brevibacterium sp. LS14 | reverse complement strand
CGGCACGGGTTCTGCCACTTCGGCCGGAATCACCGATCCGACCAACACCACAGGCGGCGTGGCTTCCGGTTTCCCGGTCGGGGTCGGGGTGCGTGAGGACGGCACCCCGGTCGACCTCACCGGGCAGCGGCCTTCGGCGCGGGCGTGGATCTATGAACGCTTCGCCACCCTGATCTCTCGGATCAGCATGGACCAGGCCGGCACCGGATCCCCCTACGCTCTCGTGGTGACCGCGACCGCTGAGGACCTCGCTCATCGGACTGGGGAGGGCACGACCGGGGTCGAGACCCCGATCCCGATCCACGAACTCGTAACCAACGGGCTCAACGGGGACGTGTTCTTCCACCTCATGAGTGAGACCGCGCACACGATGCAGGTGATGACGGAGAAACGGTTCGCGAACAAGAAACAGGTCGCGGTCATCACCGCCCGTGACAAGGGGTGTACGTTCCCCGGGTGTGATGCGCCCCCGGGGTGGTGTGAGGCCAATCATGTGGTGCCCTGGGCCAGGGGTGGGAAGACGACGATCAACAATCTGGCTCTGGCCTGCAGTGCCCACCATCACCTGTTGGATCGCTGCGACTGGGAGATGCTCATGCTTCTGGATGGGCGTCCGGCGTGGAGACCACCGGCGTCGGTGGATCCTGCCCGACGACCACTGTTGCATCCGCGGTTCCTGGCCGAGGAGATCATCGCGTCCCTCTTCGACGACCACCCCGACACGGTGAGAGATGATCACTCTGACGGGACTGGTCAGGATCAACAGCGGGGCACCGGGTGAGGGCACAGCCCTGTCCTCATCGGCTGAGTTGAAGCACCTGTTCACGCAATCTCTCGGACCTCATCCGCATGACGTCATCCGTGCGACGCCATTTGTATGACGCCATCCGTAGAAAGTAATCCGTATGACGCCATTAGTGCGATGTCATCCGTGAGAAGGAGTCTGTGGGGTGTCGTTGACAGCGAGATCCCGCAAGGCGGAGATGGCATCGGCGATGAGCTCCTGTTGCGGATGCCCCGGATCGCTGATTGCGTGGATGTATCGCGTCGGAGCGGGATCCGCCAGTGGCACGATTCGCACTCCCGGCGGCAGCGGGTCGATGCCGAGCCGGGGAAGGATCGTCACACCGAGTCCGCGACTGACCATGTGCAGGGCCGTCGGGAAGGAATGCGCCTCATGCTTGAAGTGGATCCGTACGCCGGCTCGCGCACATGCGTCGAAGAGAATCGTTCGGCAGGGTCCGTCGCCGATGTCATTGTCGATCCACTGCAGCTCTTCGAGCTCAGCGAGCGAGATCGAGTCGCGAGAGGCGATCCGATGGTCGTCGGGAACAGCGACGACATACGGGTCTGCGACGAGCAGGTTGCTGTCGACCTCGACGGGAAAGCGCAGTTCCTGCGACTCAGAGATGACCAGCTGAATATCGGAGCTCAGCTCCCTCCACGGTCCTTCCGCGAGATTGAGCTGAACGGCGGTATCAGGGTAGCGGTTCTCGAGGTAGGCGACGAGCTCCGGCAGCCATCTCGTCCCAGCCGACGCGAAGTACCCGATCGACAGCCGGTTCACACGGCTCTCCTGCAGTTCGGAGATCCGCTGCTGCAGTCGACTCGATGAATCGAGAACCGCCTCTATCTCTCCGAGGATGGAGGCGCCCGTTTCTGTCAGGCACAGTCCGCGTCCGCGCCGGGTGAATAGGGTGAGACCGGTTTCGCGTTCGAGCAGCTTGAGATGATGACTGACGGCTGACGGTGAGAGTCCGAGATGATGAGCGGCAGAGCGGACCGAGCCCGTCATCGCGACCGACTTGAATGACTGCAGATGCGCGACGGAGTGCATACCCCAACCGTACGAATACCGTGCACAGTTGTGCAAGAGCGTGCGCTTTTCCCTTACGATGAGAACCGTAATAATCACAGATATGAGACGCAATCCAGAGCGAGAAGGCTCGTCGAGGGCAGCCGACGACGCTGTGGACACCACGGCGACACCGCTGGCCACCGCGCCGACCGGCCGATCGCTGCCTCTCTCCGTCCGCTTCCCCGCATTGCCATGGGTTGCCGCACTGCTGACCATGGTCTTCTGGGCGTCGTCCTTCGTCGTCATCCGTGACGCAGCTGCCCACTTCAACCCCGGAGCGATGGCACTGCTGCGCTGCCTTGCCGCAGCCGCCGTGCTCTCGCTGTGGATGCTCATCCGGCGCCCGCGGTTCCCCTCATCGATGCGCGCCTGGCTCATCGTCGCCCTCTGGGGAGTGGCGTGGTTCGCCGCCTATGTCGTCGTCCTCAACGCAGCGGAGCATTCCATCGACGCCGGCACCGCCTCGATGATCGTCAATGTCGCACCGCTCATCATCGCGGTCTTCGCAGGCATCGTCCTCCGCGAGGGGCTGCCCTGGCGCCTCCTGCTCGGCATACTCATCTCGCTCGGCGGCATCGGGCTGATCACGGCAGCGAGTTTCACCGGAGTCATCACCTTAGGTGGACTGGTCCTCAGCCTCGTCGCCGCCGTGCTCTACGCGGCATGTGTGCTCCTCCAGAAGCACTTCCTCTCGCGCGAGGACTCCGTGACCGTGACGTGGCTCGGTATCCTCGCCGGCACAGTTGCGTGTCTCGTCTTCACTCCGAGCCTCGTCGCCGAGGTGGCCGCCGCACCCATCGGCATCACCCTCCAGGTCGTCTACCTCGGCGTCGTGCCGACTGCGATCGCGTTCAATCTCTGGGGATTCGCTATCCGCGTTCTCCCGGCCGGCCTGCTCAGCTCCTCAAGCCTTCTCGTCCCGGCGATCGTCGTTCTTCTCTCATGGATCATCCTCGCCGAGGTGCCGCCGCCGCTGGCAGCCGCGGGCGGAGTCCTCTGCCTCGTTGGGGCCGCATGTGCGATCGGACCGCAGATCGTGAGCTCGCTGCGAGCGTCCGCCGAGCGCTCGGGCTGACCGAAGCACGCCCCAAGGCGCACGGACGGCGGTGTGATCCGCTCAGCCTTCGGCCTTGCCCTGACGCCAATAGCCCATGAACGCCACCTGTTTGCGATCGACGCCGATCTCCTGGACAAGATACCGACGCAGGCGTTTGACCGGTCCCGCCTCACCGGCGATCCACGCGTAGAACGGCCGGGCCGTGCTGTCGCTCGAACTGCTCTGGGCGGCCTGAGAGAGCTGGGAGGGAACGTCCCAGAGGATCTCGGAATCGATGTCGACGTCCGGGAGCTCGACGCCCGAGCCTGATCCTCCCACCTCGGCGAGGACCCTTCTCTCCGCCTTCACCGCCGCCCGGACTGCGGGCTCGAGTTTGGCGCCGAACTCAGCATCACCACGGGGGAGCCATTCGATCTCGAATCCGTCGGGGAGGGTGAGATCGAGGACATCGGCAGGGCTGGGGACCTCGATGACCGCCTTCCCACGCACGCTGCCCCCGACCAGTGATTCGAGGATCGAGGCGATGGCCGGCACGGCGGTCTCATCTCCGGCGAGGAGGAGCTGATCGGCGTCGCCGGATCGGAACTCGATCCCGCCGTAATCGCCGTCGTGATCGCGCGACGGTCCGATGATGTGAAGGCGGTGACCGATCTCTGCGGTCTCGGCCCAGCTCGCGGCCGGACCCGAATGTCCTGCCTCGTCCGTGTGAAGGACCATGTCGACGACGAGCTCACGGGCCTCGTCTCGCCACTCGCGGACCGTGTACGTGCGCATGCACCCGCGCAGCGCCTCGTCGAGCTGCAACCACGCCTGGTACCACGAGGTCCCGGCCTGTGCCTGCTCGCTGAAGAACCCCACAAGGTCGAAAGCGGGAGCGGTCGTGCCGCCTGGGGGAATGACGAGCTTGATCCTCAGGTCGCGCGGATGGTCGGTGACGCCGAAGCCGGCGAGTCCGGGACCTCCGAACGTGATGCGACGGAAGGCGGGACTGAGATCCTCGATGCCGATGACGGTGGCTTCGAAGGCGTTGATGGATGCTCGTGACACGGGTTCTCCTCTGGCCCCCGCGGCGAGTCGAGACCCCGCGGCGACGATGGACGTTCGTTCACGTCGAGTCTACAGATAAGGGTAGCCTTTCCACACTGTCTGATCGCCGATGTGATTCAACCGACGTCCCGACGGCGGCCGGGTGCGAGCACGGACTTCCCGTGTCAGGTCGGGCGCGCGAAGAGACGGCGCACCGGACCGATGCGAGCCAGGCATGCTGTGCACCGGGCCGGCGCGAGCGGGGTCGTGCTGTGCGCCGGGCCGATGTGAGCCGGGCATGGTGTGCCCCGGGTTGGCAGGCGTACCGGGAAGGCGGGCGCGGGGGCGTGCTGCGGCCGGGCCTATGTGAGCGTGGACCGCGCACCGGCCCGGCCCGCGAATTCCCCGGCGTCTCAGTATCCGTAGCCGTCGTTGATGGTGATGACGACCTTCCCGTCGACGATCTCAGCCGTCCCGTCCACGGAGAACGTCACCGTGTCATCGAACGTGCCGTCATCATCGAAGAACGAATCATAGTTGCCGGTGACGAACGCCTCTCCCTCGGTCACCGAGGTGACGGCCCAGGCAGGACCGCCGTTGGGGCCGGTCGTCTCTCCCAGGTCGTAGTACGGATCCGACGAGCTGTCCGCCACGGTGACCGTGGGATACGAGGAGGTGGACCACTTGATGTTCGTCGCGTCGTAGCTCTCGGCGCTGAACGAGCCGAACGGGCACCCGTCGGGCTGGGCGACGGTCTTCTGCGCGCAGCTGTCGATGAGGGTCTTGACCTGCTTGTCGACCTCGCTGCGGAACGCATCGGTCGGCTGCGCCGCGAGGAGAGCCGGTTCGACGCCCTCCATGTCCGCATCGTCGACGCTGCCGGCGAAGAACGTCCGTGCCTCGATGGGGTCGGCGGAGATGAGCTCTGTCTGCTCGGCGAGCCCCACTTCGTAGAGCGCCGGGAACGCCGGCAGCGCCAGCTGACTGCCGTCTGTGTCGACATCGATGCCGTTGACTTTGACCGTCGTCAGCCCGGGAGTCTCCACCGCGAGGTAGGACAGCTCAGGTGACTGCAGCTTCCAATCGTCGAAGAACAGAGCAGTCTTACCCGACTTGACCAGGGAGAAGTCGGTCGTGCTCTTGCTTCCTCCCAGGTCGAAGGTCGCCGACACCGTGGCCTGGTCGTCGGAGACGTCGGCATCGGCGACGGTGATGTCCGTGGGCAGAGCCTTGGCGGCGCCGAGGACGTCGTTGGTGAGCAGCTGCCTCTGCTCCGCCGGCACATCGACATCCGCGATCGACAGCGCCCCTTCGGCGTCTCCGTCGGCCAGTCGGTCAAGGTATTTCTCGACGGCCGCTTCCGGGCCGAACATCCGACCGTTGACCTGGGTGACGACGATGAGCGCGGCGACGATGACGAGGACCGAGACTCCGCTGATGACGCCGACGACGGTGGCCTTCTTCCGGTCGAACGGCTTGGCCGGGCCTCCCGACGCGCCGGGGGATCGCCCGTCGTACGCAGACTGCGCTGGTGCCGACGCTGCCCCGGAATAGGTGCCCGCCTCCGACCACGCGCGCGTGGATCCCGTGCCGGTCTGACTCGGCGATGGGTCTGCGCTCCACGAAGATGAGGGTCCGGCGAAGTCTGGGGCGGACTGCGCCGCTGATCCCGAGACGGATGGATCCGCAGCCCCGGAGGCGGACTGTGCAGTCGAGCCGGAGGCCGCGTGGAGGGCCGAATCGAAGGCGGACCGAGACGTCGTCCCGGAAGCAGGCTGTGACGCCGAGCCGGGTGCTGACTGCGAAATCGGATTGCCGCTCGAATCCTGCAGTGCTCCCGACTGCGGACCGGCCGGGCCGAACGGAGTCTGCGGCGGCGGAGGCGGTGTCTGGCCCGATCGCGTGCCGGAGACCGCGCTGCGATGGATGAGCGGATACTCCGGAGCGCTCATGCCGAGTTCGCGACCCCAGTGCGGGTGCGTCGCCCGACCGGCGAGGAACCGCGTCACCGCAGGCATCGTCAGCGCCAGGCGCGGCCCGAGCGTGCGCGAGAGCACCTCGATGAGGCCGCCCCAGACTGCGAAGACGAGGAACGACCACGCCAAGGTGCTCAGTGCGGCCTGTCCGGCAGCCATCGACCCGAAGACATCCGTCGCTCCGGCCGAACCGCGCACAGAGGCCCGCATCGGGATCGCCGTCAGCGAGAGGATCCCCCACACCGCGGCGAAGGCGAGCGGGATCCTCCACGCAGAATGCCACTGATTCGGATCCTGACCCTGCACCGTCCACCGCGGCTGCCGCGTCACCGTGGCGACGAGCGTTGCGGCGAGGACCGCGACGACGACGGCGAGCAGACCCAACCACAGCTGCCCGGGAGCCTCGTCGCTGAAGATCGTCAGTGACTCGGAGAACGTTCCCGAGTCCGAGAAGCCACCCGATCCCGAACCGAAGCCACCCTGTATCGAGAACGTCACCCCGCCGAGGTGGACGAGCAGAGTGAGGATGAGACCCATCGTGATGAAGACGAGCGGAACCACCTGGCCGGGGACGTCGAGACCGAAGGGCAGGACGAAGATCGCCACGATCGACATCACGGCGACCATGACGACGAGATGGACCCATGCGACGAGCAGAGGCGGAACAGCCCAGCGGAGGAACGGGGCGCCGATCGCCTCTGTGCCCTTGAAGTGGCCGGCGACTCGGCCCCACGCGCTCACCGCGGCGATGACGAGCAGAGGGACGAAGAACGAGCGCGCAGTCACCGCCGAGAACTCGAACTGCGCGGCACCGCCGCCTTCCATGAGCGCGAACCGTGCCGCGAAGATGAGCTGGAGCAGGAAGAGCACGATGGTGAACGCCAGCGCGGAGATTCCGATCCGGATCCACGTCGACCCGCGGTTGGGAGACGGCTGGCGTCGCTCGCTCCACTGGGTGAACCACCACAGGGTCCCGAGGACGACGAGCGTGACGAGCAGTGGGGCGCCGGAGAGGTGGAGTGCGCCGTTCGCGGAGGCGAAGTCCTCGATCTGCAGGTCGAAGCGGAACGCGGCCGAACCGAACAGGGCCAGAGCCATGAGGACGAATGGAAGGGCGTAGCCGATCTTGTCGGTGTCCGCGCCCATGGTCTGGGAGGCCGAATCGACCTCGGCGGTCGACATGACGACGACCGTGAGGATGATCGACACGAGGATGCCGGCGGCCAGGGCGATCCCCGGAGGAATGAGCACCGCCTTCCACGTGGCTCCGCGGGCAAGCGGTGCCAGGTATGTCGCCGCCCGCGGCGAGGGTCCCGCGCTCGATGTGGGATAGGGAATGCCCTGCGGGGTCGCCCCCTGCTGGGGATACTGTGAACCCTGGTACGGCGTGCCCTGCTGGGGGTGTGGCGCACCCTGCGAGGCGGCACCCTGATACGGCGATCCCTGCGAGGCGGCTCCCTGATACGGCGCATCCTGGTACGGTGATGCTCCCTGGTGAGCGGGCCCCTGGGGCGGATGCTGCGACCCCGCCCCCTGCCACGGCGGCGTCGACGGGGGATTCGGAGTTCCCTGAGGAGGGGCACCGTGCGTGGATTCGCCCTGTGGCTGCCGGGACCCGGATCCTTCCGGGGAGTAAGGGGTCCCCTGCTTTGGGGAGGGCGAACCTTCCGGCGAGTACACGGAGTTCTGCTGGGCAGCGGCTTCCGGGGAGAAGCGCGGGAACTGCTCGGTCGGCGCGCTCGTGTCCGAACCTGAGCCCGGTGCCCTCGTGTCCGAGCCCGGTGCGCTCTGAGAAGTCGATTCGCGACTGTCCACTGCTGGCGCGGCTGTGACGGTGTCTTCCGCATCGGTGCCGCTGGACGCGGAGCTGTTGAGATTGGAGCTGCTGGTGTCAGAGGTGCCGGGATCAGAGTTGCTGGGATCAGAGCTGTCGGGCGTCGAGCTGCCGGGACCAGAACTGCCGGACGCCGAACTGCCGGGACGGGTGCTGCTGCGGGCGGGCTCGGCGGAGGGCTTCTTCGGTGCCGCTGACGGCTTCCCGGCAGCCGACGGCTTCGCAGTTTCTGACGGCTTCGTGGTCCCCGACGGCCTCGCGGCTTCCGATGGCTTAGTAGCTTCCGACGGCTTCGCGGGTTTCGACGGTGTCGCGGAGCCGTGCTCGGGGCTGCGCTTCGAACTGTCGGGGGACCGCTCTTCGGGGTTCTGGGACGATGTGCTCATGGGGAATCCTTCGACTGCTCAGGCCCGAGTGCGTCGCCGACCTCATTGCCGCCAATGATGCCTGCTGCGCCGGGCTGATGGGGACGTGATCAGTCATTCGCAACGACATATCCATCTGTAGTGGCATCCTATATTAGGCTGGAAACAGCAGAGGGAGTTTTTCTCAGAATTCTGTGTCCGACGACCGATCTGGAGCTGCCGATGAGCGACAACCCTTCCCGAGGCGGGCGTGGCCAGAACGATGGGTGGCCGCGCGATGATGCGAGCGGAGGACCTCAGCCCGGCCGTGGCCCGCGGGCCGGTGACGCGGACGCATGGGGGCCTGCCGCGGAGACCGGTTGGGGATCGGGGTCCGATGACGGCTGGGACCGAGGTCCCGCCGACGGCGCCGAGGCTGCTCGACAGGGCAGCGCGGGTGCCGGCGCCCCTGGAGCATGGGGTCCCCCAGCGGAGACGGGATGGGGCCGCCCGAACGAGGCCTCGCCCTTCATCGCCGCTCAGCAGCCGGCGTCGGCGCGGCACCCGAACGGAGCAGAGCGTCCCGGTGGGGAGCAGGAGCATCCGGGACACGAGCCCGCGCGTCTGGCGTCCGAGCGCCCTGGCGTTCCTCCTCGTCAGCCGGAGGCGGGACCCCACCAGCAGGGAATGGAGCCCCATCAGCAGGGAGTGGGGCCCTACCAACAAGGGATGCGATCCCAGCAGCAGGAGATGGGGCCCCACCAGCAAGGGGTCGGGTTCGCTGCCGCAGGCCCGGGTCGGTCTGCGGCGCCGACGACCGATCGACGCCGTCGCAGGGGCGTCATCGGACTCTTCATCGTTCTCGCAGTCGTGGTCGCCGGTGCCATCGGGTGGGGCGCGGCGATGTTCTTCACCCAGGACGACTCGGGTGAGACGACAGTCGCCAGCTCCCCGTCCGGCTCGGTCTCGCCGTCGCCGTCCGGCGGGCCGAGTGCGGAGACCACGCCGACCGCAGAGTCATCGCCCGAACTCCCCGATGACCCGAAGGAGGCGCTCGACCAAATCGTCGACCGCGACCGCCCCTCGGTGGTCAAGGACCTCAACGGCAAATGGGTTCCCCAGCTGAGTTCGAAGCGAGTCGGCCTCGAAGCCGAGGGAAAGACGTGGAAGGAAGCGGACATCCTCGCCGAATACGAGGAATTCCGCAACGAGTATCCCCGGGTACAACTGGTGTGGTCGGGTGATTTCTCGAGCTTCAAAGAGGACGATTTCTGGGTGACCGTCGTCGGCATCGGCTACAGCGACCCCGAGGACGCACTCGCCTGGTGCTCCTCGAACGGTCTGGGGCCCGACCACTGCTACGCCAAGCAGCTCAACACCTCAGGGGGATACGAGGGAACGACCCGACTGCAGGACTGACGGTGTCGGCGACGAACGGACCTGATGCGACGGCAAGCACACCTGCACCTATGACGGCTGCGCGGCGCGGCCCGACGGCCCCGCCGACGTGCTCGAACGCCGTGAGGACATCGCAGAGGAGTGACGTTCGATGATTGGTGACCAGGCAGTGACCCGCTGTGACGAAGTGTTGACTCCGCGGCGGAACGAGCAGTCTAAGATCGAACCATGACTTTCTGGGGGCAGGAGCTGCGAAGCAACCTTGCCCGATCTTACGAAGACCCCTCTGACCAGCGGTGGAATCCCGCTATTGCGACTCTTCCGGTGTCAGAGAGGGCTGCCGCGCTGTTCCGTGAGGTCGAGGAGGACTTCCGCGCCACCGGGTCGCGCACGCCGAGGTGGGAGGACCCCCACCTCGACCCCGAGTTCGAGTGGGGCGGAGGACCGGCCCCCGACGGCTGGTCGGACGTGACCGATCATGAGAAATTCGCCATCGTCCACGCACGCGCGCGGGCGTGGATCAATGTGCTCGCCCGACGCGGCATCCGCGTCGCCGACCACCCGGTCGATTGGGCCAGCGACGACCCCTTCCTCTCCGTGGCCGACCGCAGCGCGATCCTCACAAGTGACGTCGAGGGCAACCCCGAGCTCGTCATCGGATTCAACGACTTCGTCGCCGACGACGACGGAATCGACCGCGTCGCCAACGTCGTCGTCGCCCTCGGCGATCCGGCCGTGTCTCTCGCCCGCGTGCCCGACTGCGGCTGCGACTTCTGCGACTACGGTTCCGACGTCCTCCTCCAGCAGCTCGACAGCCTCATCTTCTCCGTCGTCGACGGCTCCATCGAAGCGCAATCAGGAGGCCGGTACTCCGGCTACCGCACCTCGTTCGACGCCGCCGGAGAATTCTCCGGGGAGATCACCCACCGCCAGGCCAGACATCGGTCACGACCGTGGTTCCCCGATTGGACACCCCGGCCCATGCAGGAATGGGCCTGACCGCAGCTCACCGTTCGCCGCGGTCGACGGTCTCGACGAGCTTCGCCGCGACGGCGAGGTCCTCCCACGACATCCCCGACCCCTTGAAGATCAGCGTGCGGTCCGCGTCAAGCGTGACCTCGCCCGTGCTCACCTGCTTCATCGTCACGATCGTGTCCGCGTCGAGGGCACCATCGGTGATCGCGAGGACGACGTCCCCGGCTTCGCGCAGGGCGGTGTCGAGGTCCTCGACGACGACCTCTGAGCGAGCGAACAGCTCCGCCGGCAGCTCCCGTGCGTGCGGATCATGCGAGCCGCACGCAAGCACCACGGCACCGGGGCGGACGAGATCGGCGTCGAAGAGCGGCGTGCGCGCGGTGGTCGCGGCGACGACGATGTCGGCGTCGCGCAGGGCCTCGTTCGCTTCCTCCGACCCTGCCGCGAGTACCCGTCCACGATCTCGCACCTCGTCGCCGACCCGGTCGGGGGAGCGGACGACGAAGACCGCCTCGGCGACGTCGAGCTCCGCCCTGATCGTGTCGGCATGACCGATCCCCTGGGGCCCGGCGCCGAAGATGACGACCTTCACCGGGTCCGGGAAGCGCGAGAGCGCGGGCAGGACTGCGGCGACGGACACGGCGGGAGTGCGCAGGGTCGTCAGTGCCGCGCCGTCGATGACCGTGCGCAGGCGCAGCGTGGAGGCCTCGTACATGAGGTACTGGCCGAGGATGCGGGGCAGCCCGCGTTCGGCATTGCCTGTCGAGACTCCGACGAGTTTGACCCCGACCCACTGTCCGAACTCCGAGGGCATGAAGATCATGTTCCCCGCGCTGATGTCGGTGACGGTCCGGGGAATGTCGTCACTGGGATCGAATCCCCCGGCCAGCGTCTCGCGGAGAGCGGAGACCGCCTCGGCGGGGGAGAGGGCCGCGAACACGGCTTCGGCGTCGAGATAGCTCACGTCGTCCATGGGTTCTCCTCACTGGTGCGGGTGCCACGGCTGTCCTGCCACACTATGTGATCGCACCCACAATTCCGAACGGATTCTGCCGGGAGGAAGCGGCGTCAGCCGCGATGGAGGGCCTGCCGGGGTGGAGGGTCAGCGTGGCGAAGGCGACCCCGGCGGGTGGAAGGGGTCGCCCCTCACACCGCGCGTCGGGCGGCAGCGGCGGCCGCCTCGGCGAGGATTGTCAGTGCCTCGGCGATGAGCGGTTGATCGGCCGAACCGCTGCGGACCCCGGTGAGGATCTTTCGGGAGGGGACCGGGTCGCCTCGGAGGGGGACCCGGACGACGTCGTAGCCTTCGGGCAGGTGAGCGAGCCGGGGAGCGAGCGCGACGCCGAGTCCGGCGGAGACGAGCGCCGCACCGGTCTCCCATTCGTGGGACTCGTGGGCGACCTCGGGGAAGAACCCTGCGGCCGCGCATGCCGTACGGACGAGCCGGTGGTAGGGCGTGCCGGGCCGGTCAAGGATCCACCGTTCCTCCGCCGCCTCACCGAGCGCGACCGACTCCCGGCCGGCGAGACGGTGGCGGCTGGGGACGAGGAGGTCGAGACGGTCACTGAAGAGCGCCGACTGCTCGAAGCGGGTGTCGCTGCGCGGCGGCAGCGGATCGGTGGCGACGACGACGGCGATGTCGGCCTGGTCGGCGACGAGGAGGTCGAAGCACTCCTGCGGGTCCGCCTCGATGATCCGCACGGTGCAGTCCGGATGCGCGCCCATCACCCGGTCGGCGGTGAGCGGGAGCAGGCTCGCCGCCGCCGTCGAGAACCCGCACAGGCGCAGCGTCCGCGTGCCCGTGGCGGGACCGAACGATGCGAGCTCGCCGCGGATCTCCTCCCACCGGGTGAACAGCTCCTGCGTGCGGTCGAGGAGCATCTGCCCCGCCGGGGTGAGTGCGAGCATCCGCCCGCGCTGCTCGAGCACGGTCACCCCGAGGTCCTTCGACAGGGTCCGCAGCTGGTGCGACACTGCCGACGGCGTGTACCCGAGCCGCTCCGCGGCGGCGGTGACGGTGCCGACCTCGGCGAGCACGCGGAGGACGTGGAGACGACGATCGATCATGCAATATTCTTGCATGATCGCGGACAAAATGATTCGCTTCCTTTCGCCGAGGTGGGGGCGGAGACTGAGAGGGAACGGCGAAGTCCCTCCGGCGCTGGGTCCGCGCCGCGACAGCCGCTGCGAGGCGGTCGCTGCCCGGGGTGCTCGGTCGCCGGCGCCGATGCCCCCGACGCGACAAGGTGGTGGAACCGATGACCCTGCTCCCCGACAGCACAGTCGATCCCCGAACGCGGGCACGCGGGCTCGATCCCGACAGGACGGTCGTCCCCGGAACGGATCCACGCGGGCTCGATGAGCTCATCGACGAGCGCCGCCCCGGGTACTCGCTCGAGGCCCCGTTCTACACCAGTCCCGACTTCTTCGCCCGCGATGTCGAGGCGATCTTCGCCTCGACGTGGATCTTCGTCGGCTCCGTCGCCGAGGTGCCCGAACCCGGCGACTTCGTCACCATCGACATCGGCACGTACTCGGTCATCGTCATCCGCGATGACGACGGCGAGATCCGTGTCCACCACAACGTCTGCCGCCATCGCGGGACGAGACTGCTGAGCGACCTCGCCGGATCGGTGGGCAACATCGTCTGCAGCTACCACCAGTGGACCTACACGCCCCGCGGTGAGCTCATCTCCGCCGGAGCACAGGCACCGGGCTTCGATCCCGCCTGCTTCTCCCTGCGCTCGGTGAGCGTGCGCACCATCGCCGGGCTCATCTTCGTCTGCCTGGGACCCGAGCCGGACGACATCGACGAGGTGGCCGACGTCATCGCGCCGTACATCGCCCCGCATGACATCGCCGGAGCGAAGGTCGCAGCACAGGTCGACCTCATCGAGGACTCGAACTGGAAGCTCGTCATGGAGAACAACCGCGAGTGCTACCACTGCGAGGCCGGGCATCCGGAGCTCACCTGCACATTCTTCCCCACCTACGGGTACGCCCCCGAGGAGATCCCACCCCGGCTGCAACCGGCCTATCAGCGCTTCCTCGACGCCGAACGGCGACTCCACGACGACTGCGACCGCAACGGACTTCCCTTTGCCCTCGTCGAGGAGCTCAGCGGCCGCCCGACCGGGTTCAGGATCGAACGCGCCGCCCTTGACGGACACGGCGAGTCGTACACCATGGACGGGTCGGCCGCCTCGGCGAGACTGCTCGGCGACCTCGACACCTTCTCCCTGGGCCGGGCCTCACTCCATGTCCAACCGAACATGTGGTTCCACGCGATGGCCGACCACATCGTCACCTTCAGCCTCGTCCCCCTCGCCGCTGACAGAACGCTCGTGCGCACGACGTGGCTCGTCGACGCCGAGGCGGAGGAGGGCGTCGACTACGACCTGGAGAACCTCACGACGGTGTGGATGAAGACGAACGAGCAGGACGCGGCCTTCTGCGAACGCGGTCAGCTGGGGGTGTCGTCGCCGGCGTACCTGCCGGGGCCCTATGCCCCCACCGAGGCGCATCTCGAAGAGTTCTGCACGTGGTACATCGAACGGCTGAAGGCCCACAGAGAGAGGGTGTGCGGGCGATGAGGTACGTGAGGTCGCCGTTCCCGCTCGTCGCACCGGAAACGCCGAGCAGGTCGAGGTTCCGAGTGCCGGCACTCGCGACCCCCGCTGCCCGACCCCGCGGCACGGACGGACTCCGCGACACGGGCGAGCTCCGCGACGCTGACGAGTTCCGCGACACGGACGAGGGGATCACCGGTCTCGCCGTCTGCACTGCCATCACCGCGAACACCCGCGACGTCATCACGATTGAGCTGTGGACACCGTGGCTGAACAGGGCCGACTTCGAACCCGGCCAGTACCTCACGGTGCACGTGCCCGAGCTCGGACTCGACCGCTGCTACTCGATCTCCTCGGCGCCGTTCGGCACGAACACGCTGACGATCACCGTCAAACGACAGGCGGGTCCGGTCTCGGCCTACCTCCACGACCGGCTCCGGGTCGGTGACCGACTCCATGTCGACGGGCCGTACGGCCTCTTCAGCACGAGCTTCCATCCCGCCCGCCGCCACCTCTTCGTCTCCGCGGGGTCGGGGATCACCCCGATCATGTCGATGGTCCGTGCGCTGCTCGCCCGCAATCCTCCCGAGACGATCGACATCGTCCTCCTCCACAGCGCCTCGACCCCCGACGACATCGTCTTCCGCACCGAACTCGACCAGTTGGCCGAGGTCCCCGGGATCACCGTCATCACGATGTGCTCCCGCGACTCCGCGACCGAGGTCTGGAGCGGTCCGCGCGGTCGGATCCGCCGGGACGTCCTCGAGTCGGTCACCGACCTCACCGAACGGGAGGCCTTCGTCTGCGGGCCCAGCGGATTCATGGACACCGTCCGTTCCCTGCTCGCCGAGGCGGGGGTGAGCCGAGTGCACGAGGAGACGTTCGCCTTCGCGACGACTCCCGCGCAGCGGCTCGCTCGCCGCAGAACCCCGGCGACGGAGGGTGTAGGCGCGACAGTCTCCGCCGGAGCGAAGGTCGCTTCGGGAGTGACGGTTTCCGCAGGAGCGACGGTTCCCGCGGGAGCGAGGCTCTCCGCAGGAGCGCCGATCTCTGCGGGAACGGGGTCGTCGGCGCCACCGGCTTTCACCGTCGAGTTCGCCGCGAGCGGCCTGTCCGTCGACTGCGACGCCGAGACGACCGTGCTCGATGCCGCGCTCGCCGCAGGACTGACCGTCCCCTCGTCATGCGAGTCGGGCATGTGCGGGACGTGCAAGTCCGACCTCCTCTCCGGAGAGGTCGAGATGAGCCATGAGGGCGGCATCCGTCCGAAGGAGATCGCCGCCGGGAAGTTCCTTCCCTGCTGTTCGACGCCGCTGAGTGACCTCGTCATCGACCGGTGAGCAGGCCGCTCACCGCAGGACGAAGCCCGGGACGAGGTCATCCTTCGGGTCGACGGTGAAGCTCGACTCAGCGACTTGGTGCGCCGTGCCGGTGACGACGGGGACGACACCGTCATCGGTGACGTCGAGGACCCGCGCGGTGAAGCGCGTGCCGACGATCGACTCGTGGACGAGCCGCTGCCCGTCACCGAGCTCGCCGGTCGCATGGAGGGCGGCGACCCTTGCCGCTGTGCCCGACCCACACGGGGACCGATCGACCTGCCCGTCGGCGAAGATCGTGACATTGCGCTGGTGGAGCTCGCCGGCTGAGGTGGTGCCGAGCCGGTCGACGACGATCGTCCCGTACACCCCGCTCAGTCGCTCGTCATCCGGGTGGACGGTCAGCGGATGTCCGCGCAGTCCCGCCTTCACCTCCCGTCCGAAGGCGATGAGCTCGCCGAGGCGGTCGGGAGTGACGTCGATTCCGCTGTCCTCGACACAGGCGTAGAGCGCCCCGCCCCATGCGAGATCGACCTCGACGGGACCCTGGCTCGTCTCCACCGTGACTCCTGAGGCGACGAGGCGGCTGGGCACATTGACGAAGTCGACGGCGGTTACGGCGCCCTCGGCGTCAGTGTGCACGCTCGCCCTCACCCTGCCCGAGGGGACGTCGATGACGACCTCGGTGGGACCCGCCTCGGCGGGGCGGATGAGCCCGGACTCGACCGCCCAGACACCGAGCGCCATCGTCCCGTGACCGCACGCGGTGGAGAACCCGTCCTTGTGCCAGAAGAGGACGCCGAGGTCCGCGCCGTCATCATCGGGCGGGACGAGGAACCCGCCGTACATGTCGGCATGCCCGCGCGGTTCGAAGCAGAGCAGCCGACGCAGTCCGTCGACCTCCGGACTGGCGATCGCGCTCGCCCGCCGGTCGGCGACGGCGGACCCGGCGATGTCGATCGGCGGGTTCGCGACGATCCGGAACGGCTCCCCGGCCGTGTGGTAGTCGACCGTCTTTATCATCACTGTGGGTCTCCCTTTCCCTGACACTGCGTCACAGTCCCATCCCGACCCGCAGGCCCTCGAGCACCGCGGCATGGATGTTGCGGGAGGCGACGGCGTCCCCGATCCGGAAGAGCGCGAAGGACCCGGCGGCCTCGGCGGGCTCGGCACGCGTGGGGGGACGGGGCTGCTCGGCAGCGTCGGCCGCCTCGGCGGATTCGTCAGCCGTGGTGGGACGGGACGATGGCCCGGTCGCGGGCTGCGGATGCCCGTGTACCCAGGCGTCGAGGTCGATCTCGCCCCGGTTGCGTGAGCGTTCGCGCAGCTCGAGGTAGACGTCGTCGTTGGGCACCGTCCCGTGATCGACGACGACGGCATCCGCCTCGACCGCGGACTCGAGATCGGAGTACTCGTTGCGCAGTCCTGCCCGGACCCGCGTCCCCTCGGGCGCTGCCGCGACGAGGCGCTCGCCGAGGCGGACGTCGACGCCGAATTCGGAGAATGCCCGCAGGTAGGCGGGGGAGTTCATCGAGCCGACGTCGATGCCGATGGTCCGCTCGGGACTGACGTAGACGACCTCCTGTCCGCCCCGGGCGAGGCGTTCGACGGCATCGAGGGCGGGATAGGCTCCGTGGTCGTCGAAGACGAGCACCCGGGACTTCGCGCGCAGATGATCGTCCATGACGTCCCAGACGTCGAACGGCTGGGTCCCGCCGAGCGGAGGTCCGGTGTCGGGGATCCCCCCGGTGGCGACGATGACGACGTCGGGATCGAGGGCGAGCACCGCCTCGGCGTCGGCGAAGGCGTTGAGACGCAGATCCACACCGTGCTTGGCGCACTGCTGGACGCGCCAGTCGACGATCCCGATGAGGTCCCGGCGGCGCTCGGAGCGGGCGGCGATGCGGACCTGACCGCCGGGCGCGGAGTCGGCCTCGAGGACGGTGACCCGGTGCCCGCGGACCGCGGCGACGCGGGCGGCCTCGAGACCTGCGGGGCCGGCCCCGACGATGACGACGTGCTTGACCTCGGCGACGGAATCCTTCGGGACCTCCTGCGGGAGATCGGCCTCCCGGCCGCTCGCAGGATTGTGGATGCACGTCGCCGAACCGGAGGTGTAGATGCTGTCGAGGCACATGTTCGCGCCCACGCAGGGACGGATGTCGTCCTCACGGTGCTCGGCGATCTTACGGACGAGATGGGGGTCGGCCAGTTGCGCCCGCGTCATCCCGACGAGATCGAGACAGCCGTCCTCGATCGCCCACCGGGCGGTCGGAACATCGGCGATGCGCGCGGCATGGAGGACGGGGATCTCGATCGCCTTCCGGATCCTCCGACACGTCTCGAGCCACGGGGCCGAAGGGGTGCCCATGCCCGGGATCGCCTCGGCGAGCACCCTGTCGGAGCCGATCGTGCCGACGTTGAGGTTGAGGAAGTCGATGCCGTGGGCGGCGTAGACCTCGAGCACATCGGTTGCGCGGTCTTCGCGCATCCCGTCGTCGCGGCGCTCGTCGACGGCCATCCTGATGCCGACGAGGAACCCGTCGGGCACGGCCTCCCTGACGGCGTCGATGATCCGGAGGGGGAAGCGCGTGAGATCGGCGAGCCCGCCGTTGCAGTCGTCGGTGCGCTCGTTGAGCCAGGGCGCGAGGAACGCATCGAGGAGATGACCGGCATGCATGATCTCGATGCCGTCGAAGCCGGCGTCGGCGACCCGGGCGGCCGCGGCGGCGAAGTCGGCGACGATGCGATCCATGTCGAAGTCCTCGAGCGCCTTCGTGAACGACCGGTGCGCGGCCTCACGAGTGCGCGAGGGGGAGACGAGCGGCAGCCAGTCGCCGGTGAAGTTCGACGAACGCATGCCCAGATGGGTCGCCTGGATCATCACCGCCGCTCCCTCGGCATGACAGTCCTCGGCGATCGCCGCGAGCCACGGGGTCACCTCGTCGGTCGAGAGGTCGATGTTGCCGAAGGCCGCAGGAGAGTCGCGCGAGACGATCGCGGATCCGCCGATCATCGTCAGGCCGACGCCGCCGCGCGCCTTCTCCCGGTGGTAGAGGCGGTACCGGTCCTTGGGCATGCCGAGTTCGGTGTAGGCCGGCTCGTGCGAGGTCGAGACGATGCGGTTGCGCAGAGTGAGTCCGCCGAGGTCGTACGGCTGGAGCAGCGGGTCGTCCATTCCTCCTCCATCGCAGGAACGGGTTCCCTTCCGGGAACGAGCGGAATAGGTAATCGATTACCGACTACCGTGCTTCCATCGTCGATTCTCCGGGCTATGCTGTCAATAGCTCTGCGAAGTTTGTGCGGGAGTCGGACGAGCAGATCGCGCGGGAGTTCAGCGTGCAGGTTTGTGCGGGAGAGTTCGACCGGAACTCCGGCGAGCAGATCGCGACAGGTGAGCGAGGAGGGTGAGCATGGATCGACCAACGGCACCACCGTCGCTGCGCGAGCACGCGCTGGCGATCATCCGCGACGCGATCGCCACCGGAGAGCTCGACGAGGAGCGGATCTACTCCGCCGCGGGACTCGCGAAGCAGCTGGGCATCTCGCTCAGTCCGGTGCGCGAAGCGATGATGGCCCTTGTCACCGAAGGCACCGTCGAGGCCGTGCCCAACCGCGGGTTCCGGCTCGTCCCGGTCACCGAGGCCGACCTCGAGGAGATCATCCGCATCCGTGTGCTCCTCGCCGTCCCCGCCGTCCGCGAACTCTGCCGGCAGTTGAGAAGTGCGGGCTCCGACGGCGGGACTCCGGAGGCCGGCGACCCGGAGATCGCCGGGACTCCGGAAGCCGGCGACCCGGAGATCGCCGGGACCGGACCCGCAGGCGTGGCCGCCGATCCCGACTCAGCGCGCCCCGACACAGCCCACCCCGACACAGCCCACCCCGACACAGCCCGCCCCGACATCGGCGACCGGATGCGGCAGCTGCGCGAGCACGCCGAGGCGACGGTGACCGCCGCCGAAGCCGGGGACATCGTCGGCTTCTACACCCACGACCGCCGGTTTCATGAGTCCCTGCTCGCCTTCGGCCTCGGATCCCGGGCCGCGGAGATCAGCCTGCGCCTGCGCGATCAGTCGCGCATCGGCGGGCAGGCGCCGGTCGGAGGGGTCGCGGTCGAGGACATCGCGGTCACCTCGGCGAAGGAGCTCATCGACATCGTCGACCTCATCGAAACCGGGGCCGATGATGAGGTGGCCGAGCTCGTCACCCGCAACCTCTACTTCTTCCGGCGCACGGAGGCCTGAGCCGCCCGAGACGACCGGCGCCCCTCGACGCGGGCGGCCAAGCGCGGGCGTCGAGGGGCGAGAACGGGAAGGGCGAGCGCTTACCTCCCGGCGCCGATCGGCATCGTCTCCGGGTCGATGTCGGGGTTGTCGTCCTGGGTCTTCTCGAGCTCGACGGCCTCCTCGTGCGAGCTCACGGTCGGGAACGACCCGAGGAGGGGCCGGTGCGCCGACTCCTTCATGAAGCACACGGCGACGAACGCGATCACCGAGAAGAACATGATGTAGAAGGCAGGCATGTACGAGTTGCCGGTGAGGTCGATGAGCGCCTGGCTGAACAGCGGAGTCGTGCCGCCGAACAGGGAGACGCCGAGGTTGAAGGTCAGTCCCATGCCCCCGTAGCGCGAGGCGGTGGGGAAGAGCGCCGGCAGCGTCGAGGCGAGGCAGGCGATGTAGAACGCCGCGGGGACGGCGACCATGAAGAGGGCGATCGTCACCGCCCACATCTCACCGATCTGCATGACCGCGAAGGCGGGGACGATGAGGACGATCGTCAGCCCGGCGGCGAGGCCGAAGACGAACTTCCGCCCGAGCCTGTCCGAGAGACGTCCGATGAGCGGCAGGCTCGCCGACATGAGGACGAGCACGGGGATCGTCACGACGGCTGCCTGGATGTTCGAGACCTTGACCGTCTCCTCGAGGTAGGTCGGCATGAAGCTCGTGAGGGCGTAGCCGATCGTCTGCGATCCCGCGACGATCGCGATGCCGATGAGGATCTCCTTCCAGAAGTGACGGATGACGCCGATGAGCCCGTGGCGGGCGTAGGGGTCGTCGTTGTCCTTCGTCACGAGGCCCTCGTGCTGGGCCGCTTCGAAGCCGGGGGTCTCGGGGATCTTCATCCGGAACCAGATCGCGACGACGCCGAGCGGGATCGCGACGAGGAACGGGATCCTCCAGCCGCCGTCGACCATCGCGTTCTCGCCCCAGATGCTCGTCGTCACCACCGAGGTGATGGCGACGGTGCCCGCACCGGCTGCGAAGCCGAGGTACGAGCCGACGTCGAGCCACGACGCCCAGTAGCCGCGCGACTTGTCGGGAGCGAACTCGGAGACGTAGGTCGTCGCACCGGCGTACTCGCCGCCGGTCGAGAAGCCCTGGATCATCTTGAGGATGTAGAGGGGGATGATCACCCACAGTCCGACCTGGGCGGCCGTGGGGAGCATGCCGATGAGAGCGGTGGCGGTGGCCATCGTCGCCATCGTGAAGAAGAGGACCTTCTGCCGGCCGATCTTGTCGCCGAGGGGTCCGAGCACCATGCCGCCGAGCGGGCGGACGAGGAACGAGACCGCGAAGCCGAGCAGGGTGACGAGCAGACCCATCTGCTTGTCCATGCCCTCGGTGAACACGGTCGTCATCGTCACGGCGAGGTAGCCGTAGACGCCGAAGTCGAACCATTCCATGAAGTTGCCGACGGTGGTCCCGCCGATGGCGGTGCGGATGGACTTCGGTTCGACGACGATGCAGTCATCGGCATCCAAACGCTTCTTCCTCCGCTTGATGCGGAAGGGCTTTCGGCCTTCCCTGGACGGTTCCGAGTGGCCGGTGGTCATCTGAGAATCCTCACGTTGACAGCAGTGCAATCGCCGCTCACATGCTGGGCTTCAAAAAGACAATGCAGAACATCATTGCGCGGTGTGCAAACCATGTCAACAGTCGGAGTGAACCGGATCACGCAAGGAGTCTTGTTTCCTTGGTGCGCGATGCAGCCGTACTCTGGGCGGCTCGAGGGCGCAGGAGCCCTTGTGCGACAAGGCAGCGACGGCCCTGCCGATCATCGACCTCGGCCGTGTTCGTCACCTCGGCAGATGTGATCATCACGACCCCCGCCGAGGTGGGTGTGCGTTCCCCGCCGAGGTGGTGCTCCGATTCGTCCGGGACCGGAGTTCCTGCCTCAGAAGAAAAGCGTGCGGACCCCATCGAGACGGGATCCGCACGCCCTCGAGGCGATGCTCAGATCAG
This sequence comes from Brevibacterium sp. LS14, assembly GCF_012027885.1. Lineage (NCBI taxonomy): Bacteria > Bacillati > Actinomycetota > Actinomycetes > Micrococcales > Brevibacteriaceae > Brevibacterium > Brevibacterium sp. LS14. Next base: position 31,776 of record NZ_SJXG01000055.1, on the reverse strand, counting down.
AGCGGAGAGTCTCCTGCGTGGGGATAGCGGACGACGCGGAAGGACTCGAGTCCGGGATCGACGCTGCCGCGGACGTGGCCGGACGGGCTCGCGGCGACGGCCTGGAGGAAGGCGACGGTCTCCGCGGTGATCTCCTCACCGGGAAGGACGTTCGGAATCCCGGGCGGGTACGCCGCGAGCGAGCTCACGCTGATCCGGCCGGCCGCCTCGGCGGCGGGGACGACCTCGGACTCGGCGAAGAACGCCTCACGGGGGAGCATGACCAGATCACCGGCGCTCGGCAGCGGCGGGATCTCGACGGGGGTGTCCTCGACAGCGTCCTCGACTGCTGCCGTGCCGACTGCTGCCTCGTCGTCCGCGGCGGCGTCGACCGTCGCCGCGTGCTCGTCTCGGAGTTCGTCGAGGGCGGTGAGCAGCGGGGTGATGTCGGGGGACTTGCCGAGTCCGATGAGCGCGACGAGGGTGGTGGCCGTGGCCATCTCGGCGAAGATGCCGTAGTCCTCTGCCAGCCGCTTGCGGATCGTGTGCCCGTCGAGACCGGTGGCGGTGATGTCGATGGGCAGGCGGAACGGGTCGATGTCGACGACGTCGGGATGACTGAGGAAGTCGCCGGAGAGCAGGCGGTAGCGCCCCGTCCCCTCGACCTGGGCGCGCATCTGCCGGATGTTCTCGAGCGAGTCGGTGATCGCGTCCTCGGCGTTGACGAGCTCCCGGCGGGCGATGTCGATCGACGCCATGAGGTGGGCGTTCTCGCTCGTCGAGGCCGTCATCATGAAGGCGCGGGCGAGTGCCGGCTCGAGGCGATCGGCGTATTCGGTGTCGCCGAGGTGGAGGAGAGCGGACTGGGTGAAGGAGCCCGCGAGCTTGTGGGTGCTCATGATGACCATGTCGGCCCCGAGCGTCACGGGGGAGGCCGGCAGGTCGGGGTGGAAGCCGAAGTGGGCGCCCCAGGCCGCGTCGACGACGAGCATCGCGCCGGCCTCATGGGCCACCTCGGCGAGTGCCGCGACGTCGGCGACGGCGCCGAAGTAGCTCGGGGTGACGAGGTAGACCGCGGTGACCTTCTCCGGGTGCATGCGGATGGCGTGGCGCAGGGCGTCGGGGGTGACGCCGTGGGCGATGCCGTTGACCTCATCGACGCTGGGGGACACGAAGCGGGGGTTGAGTCCGGCCAACACGATGCCGTCGATGAAGCTCGAGTGGGCGCTGCGCTGCGTGATGACTCCGGTGCCGAGGGTGCCGATGGCCAGGGCCGCCATCCGGTTGCCCTGGGAGGAGCCGTTGGTGAGGAACCAGGTCCGCCTGGCCCCCCAGGCTTCGGCCGCCAGCTGCAGCGCTTCGTCCTTGGGGGTGTCGACGCCGAGGTCGATGCCGTCGAAGAGTGGGGGGATGTCGAGGGCGAGGGTGTGATCGCCGAAGAAATCGGCCTGACCTGCGGAGATCCCTTCCCGATTGCCGCCGTGCCCCGGAGTCGAGAGGAAGAGCGAATCGCGGCCCGCCGCCGTCGCGAGGGCGTCGGCGTAGGGCGCGCGCGTGTGCGCGCGGGCGGTTGCGGGCATGGGGGAGTCCTGGTGCACGGTCATGTCTCCAATGTAAGGAGCGAGGAGTCTGAGGAGAATACCAAGTTTCCTCCCGTACTCTATAGCCACTATAGAGATCATGGGGGTAGACCAATGGAAGTCCTCGATACTCGGGGTCTCGTGGCGCTGCGCGCCGTCGCCGATTCCGGGTCGGTCGCCGCAGCGGCCTCAGCGCTCGGCTGGAGCCAGCCCACGGTCAACCATCACCTCGGCAACCTCGAGCGATCGCTCGGAGCCACGCTCGTCGAGCGCACCCCGCGCGGATCGCACCCGACGACTGTCGGCGCCCTCGTCGTCACCCGCGGCGTCGAGATCCTCGGACTCTGCGACCGCCTCGTCGACGAGGTCGGCCTGTGGCGCGACTCCCAGGCGGTGCCGGTGAAGATCGGAGCCGTTCCGACCGTCGGCGCCCGCGTCATCCCCAAACTCCACCACGAGCTGCAGAAGCGACCGCGCTGGCACCAGGACTCCCCGGGGCTCGGGGCGGCGCTCGACGTGACGATGGACGAGCACGCGAAGCTCGTCTCCCGCCTCGAGGCCGGGGACCTCGACCTCGCGCTCCTCGTCTCGACCGACGTCGACAAGGTGTGGATCCCGCCGAGCCTCACCGCCGAGCACCTCTACTCCGAACGGCTCTTCCTCTGCGTGCCTGCATCCGTCGGTCCCATCCCCGTCGATGCCCACGGGATGCCGGACTTCGCCGCCCTCGTCACGCAGTCGTGGGCCTTCAGCATCGACCCGGGCGATGCGATCGACGAGGTCATCCGGGCGCTGTGCCTCGCCGCGGGATTCGAACCCCGGGTGGGCATGCGGATGGACGACTACGCGGCGATCAACCGGATGATCGCCGCCGGACTCGCCGTCGCGATGATCCCCGAGTCGTCACTGCCGAGCGATCCCGAGATCGACGTGGTGCCGCTGCCGCTCACGGCCGCCCGCCGCGACGTCCTCCTCGTCTCCCGCGCCCGGGTGCTCGGTCCGAGCCGCCGACCCGCGCGCCACGATCCGATCGCCGCCGCCCATTCCGCCGCCCTCGCCGAGGTGGACGCCGACGTCCGCACGGTCACCGCGGTCTGGCGGTGAGGACACCGAGTCTCCAGTGGTGAGCGCTCAGTGCGGCTGCCAGGCGTCTTCGATCGCGGCCTTGTCGGCGATCTCCGGAGGCAGGGTCTTCGCCGCGAGGTCGGCGATCGTCACCTTCTCGAGGACGTCACGCAGCGCATAGCGGGCGGCGACCCAGACCTGCTGGAGCGCCTCGGCGGCGGCATCGTACTCGACGGCCTCGGGGCGTTGGCCGTAGATGGAGACGAGGGGGCCGTCGACGGCGCGGATGACATCGGCTGCGGTCACCTCGGCGGCGGAGTCCGCGAACCGCCACCCTCCGGACTTCCCGCGCACGGACACGAGGATGCCTGCCCGGCGGAGGTCGGCGAGGATGGCCTGGAGGAACCCCTTCGGGATGTCCTGGCGGCGGCCGAGTTCGTCGGCGCTGATGGGGTCGCCGTCGCCGCTGGCGGCGATCTCGATGAGCGCGCGCAGCGCGTAGTCGGATTTCGTGGTGACCCGCATGCCGTCATCGTACAGCGGCACTGTCCTCGCACTGCGGGACCGTGAAGGTGCAGCGGCGCCGTCGTCGTGCGGCGGGACTGTCATCGTACGGCGGCACCGCGGCCCGACCGTGGTCGTTCCGCGGTGCCGTGGACAGCTCAGCGGCTCAGGCGTCGGCCGCGACCGGTTCGGCCGCCTCCTCGCGTCGCGACTTCCGCTCGAGGCGGACGACATGGACGAGGAGCGAGACCCAGACGAGCGCGAGACCGATGAGGATCGTCGTGAGCACCGGGGTCGAGGCGCCGAGAGCCAGTGCGATCGTCCGTGCGTTGGTGAGGATGATGATGCCGCCCGCGGCGATCGCGAGCACCTTCGCGGGGAGGATCTTCACCAGCCACGCGGCGAAGGGGGCAGCGATGATGCCGCCGACGAGGAGGGCCCCGGCGATCGACCACTCGATGTCCTGTGAACCGAGGGCGAAGAGGAAGCCGAGCGAGCCGCCGACGGCGACGACGAACTCGCTCGTGTCGATCGAGCCGACGACCTTGCGCGGTTCGAGGCGACCGGAGGAGAGCAGCGTCGTCGTGCCGACGGGACCCCAGCCCCCGCCGCCGATCGCGTCGAGGGCGCCGCCGACGAGGCCGATGGGGACGAGGAGGGTCTTCCCCGGACGCGCTTTGAACGTCGGCCTCGCCCCGCCGAGGGCGAGGAAGCGCCAGATCACGTAGATGCCGAGGGCGAGCAGGAGGCCCGAGATCCACGGCGTCGCCGCATCGCCATTGAGGCCGGCGAGGAACGTCGCACCGGCGAAGGCGCCGATGAATCCGGGAACGGCGAGGATGAGGACGGTGCGCCAGTCGACGTTGCCGAACTTGTGGTGGGAGATGCCGGAGACGAGGGAGGTGCCGATCTCGGAGAAGTGCACCGCCGCCGAGGCGGTCGCCGGGGCGATGCCCGTGGCCAGCAGCAGGGTCGTCGACGTCACGCCGTACGCCATGCCGAGGGAGCCGTCGATGAGCTGGGCGATGAGCCCGACGATGCCTAAGACGATGAGCTGCCGCATGGAGGCCGCCTTTCCGTTGCGTGAGGATTGTTGAGCAGTTCTGCGGTACCCCCACACAATAGCCACTAAGTTGAGTGGATTACTACACTATGAACTTCTGTGACGCGGCGAGGCGGAGAGTGGCGGTGATTCGGCGGATGGTCGCGGTGTCTCGGGCCGCGTTGGGCCTGTCTGCTGAAGGGCTGGCGGCGGGAATCGTCGGTTGGGCGGTGCGGGATCAGTGGGTGGGGAGCCAAGATTGCTCAACTGTGTCGTCGTGATGGGGGAGATGCCGAGGTAGTGGAGGAGATGCCGTCGCGGAGGACACGATGCCGACGTGGTGGAGGGGTGGAGTGCGTGCCGGGGTGCGTTCGGCGGCGGGGTGCGCTGCCGTCCGGCGCCGGGTTGTCGGGATGCCGGGATGCCGGGGTGCACCGGTCGTTCGACTACTCCGAGCGGGGGATGGCGCCGAGGCGGAGGACGTCGAGGTCGACCTGCCCCTCGATGCCGTCGATCTTCGCGAAGTAGTGGACCTGCCACATCGTCCAGCTGTCGTCGGCCGGCCGGACGAAGTAGTTCGTCACCCACTGCGGGCGCTCGGCCAGCGCGCCGATCGAATACTCGGAGGTGAAGGACCCCCTCGCGTAGACGAGCAGGGGCCGACCCCACGCCTCCTCGACGGTGCGGCGGAAGTCGGTGAGCTCGGCATCGACCTCGGCCTGGGACGGTCGCCTCTCGCACGCGCCGATGAGCTCGAGATCGATCGCCGGGGCGAGCGCATCCGCGTCGGGCGGGGCTGCTGAGAGGAAGTTCTCGGCCTGTTCGTTGCCCGGCGAGCACAGGGTGAAGAAGTGGTAGGCGCCGCGACGGATCCCGGCCTCGCCTGCACCCGCCCAGTTCTCGGTGAAGCGGGGGTCGACGTAGTCGTTGCCCTCGGTCGCCTTGATCATCGCGGCCCCGACGTCGTCACCGGCGACGGCTGGCCAGTCGATGGCGCCCTGATGGTTGGAGACGTCGATCGCGAGCACCTCGCCCGCGCGCAACGCCGGCCTGCCGTTCGGCACGTAGGCGAACCACCAGGCGGCACCGATGCCGACGACAGCGACGAGGACGATCGCGGTGACGATCAGCGGCCTGCGCGAACGCCTGCCGCGCCGCCGTCGTGAGGAGTGGTGTGCGCCCATCACCCCAGGTTAGCGGCGGTCCCGCTATCCCCACGAGCTCAGGCCGCGCCCTCGACATCACGGACGACGGGCAGCTCGCACGTCGTCGGCGCGACCTGGTGGTAACCGGAGAGGAACTCGCCGAGGCGACCGATCGACTCCTCGAGCACGTCGACCGAGGGCAGTGTGACGAGCCGGAAGTGATCGGGGCGCGACCAGTTGAACGCGGTGCCGTGGGAGATGAGGATCTTCTGTTCGCGCAGGAGGTCGAGCGCGAACTGCTCGTCGTCGGTGATCCCGAACCTCTCGGTATCGAGCTTCGCGAAGAGGTAGAGCGCCCCATCGGCCTGCTGCGCGCTCACGCCGTCGATCGCGTTGAGCCCGGCATGGGCGACGGCCATCTGCTCGCCGAGGCGACCGGTCGGCAGGACGAGGTCCTCGATCGACTGGCGCCCGCCGAGAGCGGCCTGGATCGCATGCTGAGCCGGGACGTTCGCGCACATCCGCATGTTCGCCAGCAGGGTGATCCCCTCGATGTAGCTCTTCGCCTCCGCCAGCGGTCCGGTGATCGCGAGCCAGCCCGCCCGGTAGCCGGCGATCCGGTAGGCCTTCGACAGACCCGAATACGTCAGGCACAGGACGTCGTCGCCGGTCAGGGTGGCCATGTTGACCATCTCGACGCCGTTGTAGGTGATCTTCTCGTAGATCTCGTCGGCGAAGACGATGAGGCCGTGCCGACGGGCGATGTCGACGATCGCCGCAAGCGTCTCGCGCGGGTAGACGGCGCCGGTCGGGTTGTTCGGGTTGATGACGACGATGCCGCGGGTGTGCTCGGTGATCTTCGACTCGAGGTCCTCGAGGTCGGGCAGCCAGCCGTTCTCGTCATCGCAGAGGTAGTGCTTCGGGGTGCCGCCGGACAGTGCCACCGAGGCGGTCCACAGCGGGTAGTCGGGGCTGGGGACGAGGATCTCGTCGCCGGGATTGCACAGTGCCTGGAGGGAGAGGGTGATGAGTTCGCTCACCCCGTTGCCGAGGAAGACCTCCCGCGTGTCGAGGTTCGTGATCCCCTTCGACTCGTAGTGCTGGACGACGGCGCGGCGGCCGGAGAGGATGCCGCGGGACTCGGAGTAGCCCTGCGCGTGGGGCAGGTGGCCGACCATGTCCTGGACGATCGCCTCGGGGGCTTCGAAGCCGAAGGGTGCCGGATTGCCGATGTTGAGCTTGAGGATCGTGTGTCCCGCTGCCTCCATCGCCTCCGCCTCTTCGAGGACGGGTCCCCGGATGTCATAGAGGACGTTGGCCAGCTTCGACGACTGCCTGAACATGTGAGCCTTTCCCTGAGAGTTCTGCCTCTCCCACGCTATTGCCCGAACCTGGGTGGTTCCGACCCGGCAGAGGCGCGTTTCGAACACCTTTGGCCGCCTCGGCGGACCGTTGTGCAGACCTTTGCGCTGCAGCGGCGTCCGGACCAGCGCGCGATGCCGGTGCCGGCGCGGTCTGCTCCCTCCGTGCACAGTGCCCAGCCGATCGCACCCGACTAAGCTGAGGTCTGTGCCCCCGAACCAGCGCCGCCGCGGTCGTCCGCCGAAGTCGTCCGGCGGTGACGCGCGCCAGGCGATCGCCGAGGCGGCCGCCGCCGAGTTCTCCGAGCGCGGCTACGACGCCGCCTCGATGCGGGGGATCGCCCGCCGGGCCGGCGTCGACCCCGCCCTCATCCACCACTACTTCGACTCGAAGGCCGCCCTCTTCGCCGAGGCGGTCAGGCTTCCCGTCCGCCCCGACAGGATCGTCCGCCGCGCGCTCGACGCCCCGCTCGACCGCCTCGGCGATGCGATCGCGACGACGGTGCTCACGGCGTGGGAGGATCCGCGGGTCAAGCCCGTCGGCATCACCCTGCTCAAATCGGCGATCGGGGGTTCGGCCGCAGGCGGTCTGGTCAGGCAGTTCCTCGTCCGCGAGCTCGGCAGTCAGATCGCCGGGAGGCTTGCGGCCGAGGGCGTCGAGGCGACCGAGGCGGATCTGCGGGCCTCCCTCGTTCTCGCCCAGATGGCGGGGGCGCTCATCGTCCGGCACGTCGTCGTCCTCGAACCGCTCGCCTCGGTGCCGCTGGACGAGGTGATCGCCCGGGTCGGTCCGGCTCTGCAGGGGCACATCGACGGTCGTGGCGGCTGACCGACCCTTGACGTGAGCGCGCATCGGGCGTGTAATTCATCATATGGTGAATAATTCGATCGAGATCCGGGACCTCACGGTCCGGCGCGGGAGGACGACGGTCCTCGACCGCCTCGATCTCAGCGTGCCCGGTGGGGAGATCGTCGGACTCCTCGGCCCGAGCGGCAGCGGGAAGACGACGCTCATGCGGGCGATCGTCGGGGTGCAGACCATTCGCGGCGGCGAGGTCAGCGTGCTCGGACGGCGCGCGGGATCGTCCGCCCTGCGCCACCGGGTCGGCTACATGACCCAGCAGGCGAGCATCTACGACGACCTCACCGTCGAACAGAACCTTCGCTACTTCGCCCGCGTCGTCGGGGCTCCGGCGGCCGACGTCGCCCGAGTGATCGAGCGCACCGGGCTCAGCGCGCAGGCTCGCCAGCTCGCCCGGACGCTCTCAGGCGGTCAGGCGAACCGGGTGTCGCTCGCGGCGGCGATGCTCGGCACCCCCGAGCTGCTCGTCCTCGATGAGCCGACGGTCGGCCTCGACCCCGTGCTGCGCGCCGAACTCTGGGACATCTTCCGGGGGCTCGTCGACGACGGGGCGACGATCCTCGTCTCGAGCCATGTCATGGACGAGGCCACGCGCTGCGACCGGCTCCTCCTCATGCGCGATGGCCGTGTCATCGCCGACTCGTCTCCGCAGAGTCTCCTCCGCGAGACCGGGTCGGCGACGGCGGAGGACGCCTTCCTCCGGATCATCGAACGCGACCTCAGCGATGACCGAGGTCAGGGCCACCGCCTCCTCGGCGAGAGGCGCCCCGCCCGGCCGAGGGGAGGTCGGCGATGACCCCGCAGCGCACGCTGGCGACGACGGGTCGCGTGCTCGCCCAGATCCGCCACGATCCCCGCACGATCGCCCTCCTCCTCGTCGTGCCGAGCCTGCTCATCGGGCTCGTCGCGTGGATCTTCGACGAGACCGATGTGTTCGAGACGATCGGGCCGGCGATGCTCGCGCTCTTCCCGTTCATCGTCATGTTCCTCGTCACGAGCATCAGCACCCTGCGTGAGCGGCGCAGCGGCACCCTCGAGCGCCTGCTGTCGATGCCGCTGGGCAAGGGCGACTTCATCCTCGGCTACACACTCGCCTTCGGGCTCCTCGCGATCGTCCAGACGGCGATCGCCGTCGCCTTCGCGGTGGGGGTGTGCGGTCTGACGATCGACGGCTCGCTCGGCCTCCTCTTCGTCGTCGCGATCGCCGACGCCCTGCTCGGGACCGCACTCGGGCTGCTCGCGAGCGCGTTCGCCCGCACCGAATTCCAGGTCGTCCAGTTCATGCCGGTCCTCGTCTTCCCGCAGATCCTCCTCGGCGGGATCTTCCTTCCGCGTGACCGGCTGCCGGACGTGCTCGAGGTGATCGGCGACTGGCTGCCGCTCTCCCACGCGATCGACGCGCTCACGGCGGTGGCGACCGGGGACGAGGACGCGGGCTGGGTGTGGCTGCGGATCCTCTTCATCGGCTGCTGGATCGTCGGGGCGATCGTCGTCGGGTCGCTCACCCTGTGCAGGCGCACCCCGTAGGAGCCGTGCGCGGTGCGTCGTCATCGCTCGCTGATGCGGCGGGCGGGGTGGTGCGATCGGGTCGGGCCGTGTTCACGCGGTGACGCGGTCGCTGGCGAGCATGGCGAAGACGAGGGTGTCGGTCCACTCGCCCTTCGACCACCAGTCCTGACGCAGATGCGCCTCCCGCTTCATCCCGATCCGCTCGGCCAGCTTCGCCGAGGCGGTGTTCCGGGCGTCCATCTGCGCGACGACCCGACGCAGCTCGCAGTCGTCGAAGGCCATGTTGAGCACGGCGATCGCGGCCTCCGAGGCGAAGCCGTGACCGCTCGCGGCAGGGTCGAGCACCCAGCCGATCTCCGCCTTCGTCGGATCAGTGCCGTCGAGCCAGATCCCGATGTCGCCGATGACCCGCGACCCGGCGATCGCGTCGTTGTCGTCATCGGTCTCGATGACGAGGGCGAGCGCCTTCGCCTCCCCACTCAGCCCCGTGCGCTGCAGCCGCTTGCCGACCTCGGTGCGCGCCGCCTCGGCGGTCCACGGGTCGCCGAGGAGGAACCGCGAGACGTCCTCGCGGGAGTAGATCGGCAGCAGCGCCTCGGCGTCGGAGGGCTGGTAGGTGCGCAGTCGCAGCCGATCGGTGTGCAGCGTCAGTGCCGGCTCGCTCATAGCGTCTACCGAACCACGCCGGGACCCGGCGGTCAAGGTGCGGGTCACGCAGGACGCAGGGCCTGCCTCCACGTCACCCGCGGACCCGAGCGGAGGATCGAGCCCTCGAAGATGCGGGTCGCGAGCAGCAGGGCGAGGACGGTCGTGAGACCGAGGATCGCGAGCGAGACGACCGGCTCCCACCACTCGGTCGTGCCCATGAACACCCGCATCGGCACGGCGACGGCGGTGGAGAACGGAATGTAGCTGAGCACGGCCATGACCGCCTCGTTGTCGGCGAAGAGGACGACGGCCATGTACGGCAGGAGGATGAGCATCATGAGCGGGGAACTCGTCGACCCGAGGTCTTCCGACCGGGAGACCATCGAGGCGGCCGCCGCGTAGAGGGCGGCGATCATGACGAAGCCGACGACGAAGAGCGGGATGAACCACGCGATCGGGGCGGCGAGGCGGCCGAGGACGAGATCGTTGCCGCTGATCGCGGCCCCGACGAGGACGGCGACCGCGGTGAGCGCGATCTGCGCGAACGCGAGGATCGAACACGCGATGACCTTGCCGAACATGAGCACCTTCGCCGAGGCGGAGGCGAGGAGGATCTCGACGATCCGCGACTGCTTCTCCTCGACGACGGAGGACGCGATCGTCACCCCGAAGGTCATCGCGGAGCTGAGGAAGATGAGCCCGAGGCCGAGTCCGATGAACTTCGTCAGCGTCGGATCCGGGGCGTCGGGGTCGAGGATCTCGACGTCCGGGGTGAGGCTGAGCGCCCCGGCCAGCGACTCCGGGGCCGACCGCAGGGCGATGACGGTGGTGCCGGTCGGCGAGTCCGGTGAGTCGACGACGGCCGCGGCGACCGCCTCGGTGCGCACGAGCTCCTTCGCCTCCTCGACGCCGGCGACCTCGACCGGTTCGATGCCCTCGATCCCGGCCACGGTCTCCGCCGAGGTCACCGCCACCTTGTCCGTCGAGGCGAACAGAGAGGGCAGCGCCCCCGATGCGGCGACGGCGGCGCCGAAGAGGACGATCGAGAGCAGGGTCGAGATCATGAACGCCTTCGACTTCACCCGCACCATGATCTCGCGTTCGATGACGAGGCCGATGGCCGTGGTGAAGCTCGCCCGGGTGGGCCGGGTCGGTGCAGTCCGGTCCGTTGCGGTGATGGTGCTCATGGCTGCGTGACCTCCTGGAAGAGACGGTTGAGTGGAACGGAGTGCGGGGTGAACGACCTCACCGAGGACACGGACAGCGCCCGGCGCAGGACCGCCTCGGCGGCATCGGCATCCGGGGCGGTGAAGCGCACCCACGAGCCGTCGAACTCGGTGACGTCGACCTCGGGGACCTCACGGACCCACGCGAGGTCGGCGTCGGCCTCGAGCGTCCACTCGGGCAGGCTGCGGGAGCGGCGCAGCTCATCGGCCGTGCCCGTCGCGATGAGCCGGCCGTCACCGATGATGACGAGGTCGTCGACGAGGCGTTCGACGAGGTCGAGCTGATGGCTCGAGAAGAGGACGGGGGCGCCGGTGGCGGCGAAGTCCGAGAGCACCTGGAGAGTGCGTTCGACGGCGGCGGGGTCGAGGCCGGAGAAGGGCTCGTCGAGGACGAGGGCGCGCGGGCTGTGGATGAGCGCGGCGGCGATCTGGACCTTCTGCTGGTTGCCGAGGCTGACTGATTCGAGGGTGTCGCTCGGCTCGCCTTTGAGGTCGAGGCGCTCGAGGAGGTCGAGTCCGCGGCGCTTGGCGTCGTGGCGGCTGAGCCCGTGGAAGCGGGCGAGGTAGACGAGCTGATCGATGATCGGCATCTTCGGGTAGAGCCCGCGCTCTTCGGGCATGTAGCCGATCGCGCTCCGATCGGCAGGGGTGATGTCGGTGCCGTCGACGGTGATCCGTCCGCTGTCTGCGGCGAGGACGCCGAGGAGGATGCGCATCGTCGTCGTCTTCCCCGAACCGTTCGATCCGACGAAGCCGGTCATCCGGCCCGCGCCGATCGAGAAGCTCAGGTCGTGGAGCACCTGCGTGGCACCGAAGCTGCGGGAGATTCCCTCGAGAGTGATCATGCTCCCACGCTACGGCCGAGCGGCCGTCTGCGGCTCAGTCGTGCGGACGAGATCGGACTCCGCTGGCCGGGGGAGCCGAGGCTGCGGCGCTCGCCTGGTCGATGAGCAGGCAGGCGAGAGCGACGGTGCGATCGACGTCGGCGTCGTCGAGCAGTGGTGCACCCGGGATGAGGGAGCGCATGAGGAAGGGGCCGACGCACGCCTCCATGAGGGTGTCCATGTCGAGGCCGGAGCGCACCGCGTCTCCGCGCTCCTCCGCCCGGGCGAGGATCGCCTCGAGCACAGCCATCCGCTGCGGGAGGAAGCCCTCGACGAACGGTCCCGAGGTCTCCGGGGACTCCTGCATGTGCGCAAGCCAGCCCGGCATCGCCGCCCGGACGAACGGGTCGTTGAAGATCTCGGCCTGTGCAGTCTGGAAGGCACAGAGATCGCCGGTCAGCGACCCGGTGTCGGCGGGGACGCTGAGCTGATGGCGCCGTTCGACGAGCGCCGGGACGAGGTCGGCGACGCTGTCGAAGCGACGGTAGAAGGCGGGTTTGCTCGTTCCGGCCGCTTTGACGATCGCCGCGATCGTCGCCGCCGAGTAGCCGTCGTCGATGATGATCCGTGCCGCCGCGTCGAGGATCGAGGAGTCGATCGAATCGTCTCGAGGGCGACCGGAGAGCCTCTGGATGATGATGTCGACACTCCTTCTTCGGGTCGGGTCGCTCACGTCGACTGCAGCCGGGACTCCCGGCACCAGGGACGTTGAAGACCATCTTACATTGCGTTACGATACGTAATGCAAGTGGAGTCCGACTCCGCGTGCACTCCCCGAGGAGTATCCGATGACGGCAATCCCCAGAGGCGCCTCGGCGTTCTCAGCCTCGTCATCAGGGGCTGCCGGTGCGCTCGCACCGGCAGCCCCCGGACCCTCAGCGGGCTGAGCTCCTCCGGACCGTTCACGGCCCGCGTCGCTCTGACCGTCAGCGGTCCGCGCGGCCTTCGCCGACTCTCACGACCCCGTTCTCATACGCCCAGATGACCGCGTGCGTGCGGTCGCGGATGCCGAGCTTCGCGAGCACATTCGACACGTGCGTCTTCACCGTCGCCTCCCCGAGGAAGAGCTGCCCGGCGATCTCGGCGTTGCTCAGACCCGTCGCGAGCAGGCGGAGCACCTCGTGTTCGCGGTCGGTGAGAGAGTCGAGCTCGGGCGCCGGGGCGGCGCTCGCCGCCGGAGTGCTCACGGAGCGTTCGATGACCCGGCGGGTGACCTCGGGTGAGAGGAGACCGTCCCCGCCGGCGAGCGCGGCCACGGCGTCGATGAGCTGTTCGGCCTGTGCGGTCTTGAGGAGGAATCCGCTCGCTCCCGCCGCGAGGGCGTCGAAGAGGAAGTCGTCGCGGTCGAAGGTCGTGAGCATGAGCACGGCGCCGGCGGCGCCCCGACGGACGATCTCCGCGGTCGCGGCGAGCCCGTCCATGACCGGCATCTGCACGTCCATGCAGATGACGTCGGGGGAGAGTTCGAGGGCCCGATCGACGGCCTCCTGCCCGTTCTCGGCCTCACCGACGACCACGATGTCGTCCTCGGACTCGAGGATCGTGCGGAAGCCGGTGCGGACCATCGACTGGTCGTCGACGAGGAGGACTCGGATCATGGGCTGACCTCCGCTGGGGCGAGTTCGTCGGGGGTCCTCGCCGAGGCGGCATCGACAGCGGGGTCCCCGGACGGGTCAGGGGTGTCGGTCGCATCGACCGTCCCGGAGCGGTTGCCGCTCCGGAGGGGATAGGGCAGGCGGGCCCGGACGAGCCAGCCCCCGCGTGACTTCGGGCCGGCCTCGAGGGTGCCGCCGAGGGCGCTCATGCGTTCTCGCATCCCGATGATGCCGAGCCCTGTGCCGACCGAGGCGGCAGAGCCCGTCTCCTGGCCGGGAGCGTGGTGGGAGACGGTGGCGTCGGCATCGGTCTCCGGGAGGTGGCCGGTGGACGCGGTGCGCCGACGTGCATCGCTGACCTCGACCTCGAGTTCCGCATCGCAGTAGCGCAGGCGCACCTCCACTTCGGCGTCGGCCCCCGCGTAGCGATGACAGTTCGTCAGGGACTCCTGGATCACGCGATAGACGGAGAGCTCCATGATCGGGGTGAGTGGACGGGGCTCGCCGAGGGTCCGGAACTCGAGGCGCTGCCCGTTCCGACGCGCGTTGTCGAAGAGCTCAGGAAGGTCGCCGAGACCGGGATTGCCTGCGCCGTCGGTTGTCGGGGCTGTCGGGCTGCCGGAGTCGCGGAGGGTGTGGACGAGGGTGCGCAGCTCCTCGACGGTCTCCCGTGTCGAGGATTCGATGATCCCCAGCGACTCGCGTGCCCGGTCGGGGTTGCGCTCCATGCTGCGCCGCGCTGCGGCCGCGTGGATGCTCACCCCGGCGATGTGGTGGGCGACGCCGTCGTGGAGTTCGCGGGCGATGCGGACGCGCTCGAGGTCGAGCGCCTGATCGGCGAGCTGTCGGCCCTGGCGGCGGACCTCGTTGTTGGCGCGTCTGAGCTCGGCGAGGAGGAGACGCTGATTCCACGCCCGGTCGCCGAACAGCCAGGCGCCGCCGAAGAAGATGATGTTGATGAGGACGGTGATGCCGGAGTTCGCGGCATACTGGAGGACGGTGAGGCTGCCGAGGTTCGAGAGCTCGATGACCGCACCGACGATGAGGGAGGCGAAGATCGCCACGCAGAGCAGGAGGCGGGAGAGGAACGCCGAGCGGCGGTCGCTCTGCCACGCTCCGATCGCATACGTGCCCATGAAGAGGGCGATCTGGGAGACACCGGGCTCCATCGCCCCGAGGAATTGGGCGGTGACGTAGATCGCCGAGATCAGCCACGCGGTGACACTCGGGTGGAGTCGGCGCCACGGCAGGGGCAGGGCGACGGCGACCGATGCCGTGCAGGCCATCCAGAGTGGGACCTCGAAGGGCCAGAAGCCGCCGGCATCGTAGAGTGCGGCGAAGACCGCTGAGCCGATGGCGAGCGCCGCGACGAGGTACCAGTCCCCGACGCGCGGTCGCCGCTCCTCGATGGTGATCGGATCTGCCATGCCTCCAGCTTAGGCAGTGCCGACCCCGGAGACATCCGCCTCTGTGCGGAAACGCCTCCGCCGAGAGGTGGACGCGAGCGGCGCTGCCGGCTGACTACAGCTCGACGGCGACGATGGGATCGCTCGTCGGCTGCGGCGACCCGCCGGAGGGCTCGACGGTGATGCCGAACTGGCTGCCGGCGGTGAACGTGCGATCGTCGATCTGCGCGCCGGCACCGGACATCAGGCCCGCGCTCTCTGGGCCGTCGGCGTCGATGACCCACATCTGCAGGTCCGAACCGCTCGGGACGTCGACATTGCTCGCGGACACGCGGATGACCTGCTCGGCCTCCGAGGAGACCACGGTGACCGAGCCGCCGTCGGGCAGCTCGGCCGTCGACGTCTTGAGGTCGGGTGCCGTCATCAGCCGCGTCGTCTCATCGAGCTGCTTCTGCGTGTGCTCGAGGCGCTCCTGGAGCGCGTACTGACGCTGCTGGGTCTGCCACGAGTTGATGCCGAAGCCCGCGATGACAAGGGCCACCGCGGCCGCTGCCGCCGCCCACGGCAGCCATGCCCGTCGGCGGCGTCGCTCGGCGAGGTCGACGGGCTGGTCGTCTCGGGGCGAGGCGGGTGACCCCGCGGATGCAGCGTCGGTGGACGCAGCGCCTGTGGATCCGGTTCGGGCCGAGGGCGGGGCCGCGGTCCCGTTGCCCGCCGCGACGGGCCCGGTCGGTGCGGATTCCATCTGACCCGTCTCGTTTGGTCGGGTGACCTCGCGCAACGGTGCCGGCGAACGGTCGGCCGCCTCGGCGGGACCGGCATCGGCGGCATCGGCAGCACTGTCCTCCTGTGCCACCGTCTCGGGCAGAGCGAGGATCGCGGTTCGGGTCTCTTCGCTCACGCTCTGGGGCTCGTCGGACATCGCCATGAGGGCGGCGGTGTCGGCGTAGGCATCGACTTCGGCGCGGAAGTCGGCGTCGGTGTCGGCCAGGGCGCGCGCCTCGGCGAGTTCGCTCTCGCTCAGCCCACCCAGGGCCAATCCGGCGGCCAGATAGTCACGATCTGCGTTCATCGGCTCGCCTCCAAGTCTCTTCGCAGCTTCTTCATTCCGTCTCTGATCCTCGATTTGATCGTGCCCAGGGGGACTCCGAGCTCCTCTGAGATCTGAGCGTGGGTCTTCCCCTGATAGAACGCCATGACGATCGGCGTCGATTGGTCGTCGGGCAGAAGCTTGAGGGCTGAGACTGTGCGATCCGACTCTGCTTTGCTGATGACTGTCTGTTCTACCTCCTCATCGACGGTGGCGGCCTGGCGCAGGCCGTCGGCGACGTCCCGGTCACGGGAGGCCTGCACGCTGCGCACGCAGTCGATCGCGCGGCGGCGGCACATCGTCACGAGCCACGCCCGGCCGGTGCCGCGGCCGGGATCGAAGCTGCGGGCCCTTGCCCACACCTCGGCGAAGCACTCCTGGAGGACCTCCTCGGCGAGCGAGCGGCTCATCACGATCCTCACGATCACGGCCATGAGGACGGGGGACTGGGAGACGAAGAGCTCCTCGAAGGCTCCGCGGTCGCCCGCGGCCACCTCGACGAGGAGCCGACCGCAGGGATCGGCCGCCGGCGGCGAGCCGATGCTCTGACCGGGCGGTGCCTCTCCCTGCGCGCCAGGATCGTGGGAAGTCATGTTCCCATCATGTCATCTCCGCCTGAGGTGATGGGGCGACATTCCGGGAGCGCGGGGTGCGAGGGACCGGTGAATGTCGCCGGAGGCCGGACCACTGGGGTCGCGGCCCCCGGCGACTCCTCCCATCCCTCAATTGGGAGGCCTGTGCGCGCCTTGCGGGGAAGGCGCAGGCGTGTCTCACTTCGGAGGCATGAGCACGCTGTCGACCATGTAGACGGTCGCGTTCGCCGTCTTCACACCGCCGCAGACGAGCTTGGCGTCATCGAACGTGAGGTCGTCGCCGCTGCCGCCGATCTTGACCTTCGAACCCTCGACGGTCTCCTGCTCACCGACGACCTCGTCCGGCGAGAGCTGGCCGGGGATGACGTGGTAGGTGAGCACCTTCGTCAGTTCGTCGGCGTTGCCGGCGAGCGCATCGAGGTCGTCCTTGGGGATCTTCTCGAAGGCGTCGTTGACCGGGGCGATGACGGTGAATTCGTCGCCGTTGAGCGTGTCGACGAGGTTGACGTCCGGGTTGAGCTTGCCCGAGACGGCGTCGGTGAGCGTCGAGAGCATCGGGTTGTTCGACGCGGCGGTGGCCACCGGGTCCTGAGCCATGCCCTCGACGGAGCCGGCCCCATCGGGGTTCTGCTCGGCGTAGGCGGCGCAGCCGGATCCGACGAGCTCGGAGTCGGCCATCGCCTCCTCCGAGGCCGGCGCGGAGGTCTCCGCGGACTCGCTCGACTCGGTCTCCGAGCCGCCGCCCTCCGAGCCGCTGCCGGTGCCCGAGCAGCCCGAAAGTGCGAGGATACCGATCGCGCCGGCCGAGAGGAGTGTGGCAGTGCGGGTGCGAAGTGTCTTCATCGTTCTTCTCCTTGTTTCACTGTGGTGCGGTTCTCTGGTCGACACAGCGCCTGTGTGTCCTGCTGTGTACCCGGGGTTCGCAGCCGGGCGGGTTCTGGATGGGTGGTTGAGGAAGAAATCTCTTTCGCTGATCTCAGTTCTCATTCGACGGTGAACTGGATCCGGTGATGACCGGTCGCGGAGTTCGGGATCGACTCCCGCCGCTCGGCCGTCTGCACCGTGCCCTCACCGTCGACGGCGCGGACCGTGATCGCGTGCGTGCCCGCACCGACGTCGGGGAACTCCGCCCGCCACTGCCGCCACGTGTCGTCGCTGACGTCGGCGCCGAGTTCGGCCCGCGTCCAGTCGCCGTCGTCGAGGCGGACCTCGACCCGCTCGATCCCGCGCGTCTGCGCCCAAGCCGAACCGCCGGCGACGACGGTGCCTGCGGCGACCCGGGCGAGGGGGCGGGGGACGTCGATGCGCGAGGCGACGAGGATCGGTGCCTTCGCGTCCCACCCTCTCTGCGTCCAGTACGCCTCCGCCCGATCGAAGCGGGTGACCTCGAGTTCGGTCACCCACTTCGTCGCTGAGACGAAGCCGTAGAGTCCGGCGACGACGAGCCGGGCGGGGAAGCCGTGCACGGGTGTGAGTGGCTGCCCGTTCATTCCGACTGCGAGGAGGGCGTCGCGATCATCGAGCATCGCCTCGAGCGGGGTCGAGGCCGAGAAGCCGTCGTCGGACTTCGAGAGGACCATGTCCGCTCCCGGCTGCGGCCGTGCCCGGCGGAGGAGTTCGCGAACGGGGTAGCCGAGCCACGTCGCCGTCCCGACGAGATCCCCTCCCACCGGGTTAGAGACGCAGGTGAGCGTCGTGTGCTGCTCTTCGAGCGGAAGCGCGAGGAGCTCGTCCATCGTGAGCGTCACCTCGTTCTCGACCATTCCGTGGATCCGCAGGGACCAGGTGCGAGGATCGATCGTCGGCGGGGCGAGCACGGTGTCGATGCGGTAGAAGTCCTTCTGGTCGGTGATGAATGGTTCGATCCCCTCGACGCCGAGGCTGGCCTCGGGTGGGATCGGCCGTGCCCTCCGCGCGGCGCGGGGGAGGACGAAGTTCGCCGCGGCGGCACCGGCCTCCCGCGTCAGGGTGACAAGCGACTGCCCTGCGGCGACGCCGATCGCGCCGATCACCGCCGCCGTGCCGGTGAGGGCGAGGAAGCGGCGGCGGGAGGTCGGCCGCTGCCGTGATGGGCTGCGGGTGAGGAGCCGGGTGACGGGTGGGGGAGCGCTCGGGGCGGTGTCGTCGGTGACCCGGGGCGGGGCGACCGCCTCGGCGGGGGTCGGGGCAGCGTCACCGGCGGCGGGGGACCGATCCTCCATCCGCAGTCCGAGTCCGAGGACGACGAGCCCGACCACGAGCCCGAGGAGAGTGGGCACGAGGTCGAGGAGGCGCGCACCGGGTGCGGAGAGCACGACGACCGCGGGGACGAGCCCGGCGAGGGTGAAGGCGGCGAGGGCCGCCCGCGGTCGCACTGACCCGAACCAGCCGATGAGGCCGCCGAGCACGAGTGCGCCGAGGCCGACCGTGGCGACGAGGACGAGTTTGTCGTTGTCGCCGAAGATCGCGATGACCGGTTTGATGATGCTCGTCGGGGTGAGCGGGATGATCGCCTGACCGAGAGCGAGCAGCGGCGCGGAGTTCGGGCCGATGAGCCGGGCGATGAGGTCGGCGAGGCCGAAGAGGACGAGGGTCGCGGCGGCGCCGAGGAGGATGGGCAGCCAGCGGACCGAGCGCAGAAGTGGTCTCATGCGAGGAGTTCGGAGCCGGGCGGGCTGCGGATGAGCCGGGCGGGCTGCGGATGAGCCGGACGGGCGTCGGATCAGCCGAGCGGGCGTCGGATCAGCCGGGCGGGCTGCGGATGAGCCGGACGGGCGTCTCCATTTCACGAAACGTTCAGCCGCGTGTCTCTTCGCCGTCGTAACATGGATCAATGACTGAGAACCCCGGATACGCCGAGCCGCAGGCACGCCGCGAAGACTCGGACGATGCACCCAAAGGCGCCAACGCTCCCATCTACACCGCGAAGGTGGAGAACCTCGGCGGCACCTCGGGAGAGGTGAGGGTCGAGGACGGCCCGACCCTGGCCACAGCGCCCACCTCCCACACGGAGCTCGGCAGCAATCCGGAGCAGTTCCTCGCGATGGCGTGGAGCACCTGCCTCGGCGAGACCCTCAAAGTGGTCCTCGCCGTCAACGACCTCGAGGCCCTCTCCCGGGTCCGCTGCGAGGTCGACCTCCACCGGGACAAGTCCGGTGGCTACTACTTCGTCCCCCGCGCGTACGTCTCGATCGATGGGGTCTCGGATGCGGACGCGGAGAAGTACGCGGCCCGCGCCCACGCCCGCTGCCCGATCTCGAAGCTGCTCAAGGGGATGGGCTCCCCGAGCGTCGAGATCGAGGCCTACAAGAACCCCGACAACTTCCTGCTCAGCTGAGCACTCTCGCCGCCTCGGCTCGGGTCGGCTGCGCTGAGCGCGCTCACCCGGCCGGTGTCGACGTGATCACCCGGTCCGCACCTCGGCGACGATGTCCGCGATCTGCGCTGCCGCTTCGGCGGGGTCGATGAGCCATCCCAGATGCGAGGTCGGCAGCGTCCGCACCCGGTAGGGGTTGTCGGGGGTGAGCGCGTCGCCCTCGGCGATGAGGCGGTCCTGCATCGCCGGAGGGATCGACCGATCCTCGTCGAGGCGGACGTACGTCCGTGGGATCGTCCCCCACGTGCCCGCGTGCGCCCGATCGTCGGCACCGCCCGCGTCGAGTCCCTCATCGGTCTGGAAGGTGCTGAGGAAGGTGAGGAACTCGTCGTCGCTGCGGTCGGCGGCGAAGAGGTTCTTGAGCGCGGCCAGTTGCTCGCCGGCGGCGGCGCGGAAGTTGCAGCGCAGCGCCCCGAGCTCGGCCGGATTCCCGACGAGCAGGGATGCGAGGACCGTGGAGTCGACCCCCGCCATCTCCGGCTCCCCGTTGTACGCGGCGGCCTCGAGGTCGACGGGAGCCCACGCCGAGACATAGACGAGATGGTCGACAAGCTCCGGGTGGGCGTTGGCGAGCGCGGTGAGGGCGACACCGCCGCGGCTGTGGGCGAGGACGATGACGGGTCCGAACCTCCGGAAGCTCACCAGCGCCTCGGCGAGGCTGTCGACGGCATCGTCCAGACTCACTCCGGCCATCGCACTCGGTGAGGTGGCGAGGGTGGAGAGATCCTGCGGTGAATGGTAGCCGGCGGGAACGGACGCGGCGAAGCCGTGACCCGGCAGGTCGAGCGCCGCCGAGCGGACGCCGTGGCCGGCCAGCGCCGCCTGGAGCGGGGCGAAGGTCAGCGAGTTCGCGAACGCTCCGTGGATGAGGACGACGGTGGGCTCACCGGACGGCGTTGTGTGCTCGGTCATGGGGCCAGCCTAGCGGCGCCGCCGAGGATGTGAGGGTCACCGTGGGCATGTGGGTCACGCCGCCGGGTTCTCATCAGCCGCACTACAGTGGTGGCGGGAGCGCCGCGAGTGGCTGCGGCCCGGATCAAGGAGTCGGTGTGTCATTCGTCGCGATCGTCCTGCTCGTGCTCGACCTCATGGGCACGTTCGTGTTCGCGATCTCCGGTGTGCTGCTTGCCGCCCGGCGCGGATTCGACATCACCGGCGGGCTCGTCCTCGGGATGCTCGCCGGCATCGGCGGCGGCATCATCCGCGACATCCTCCTCGACCGTGTGCCCAACGCGATCGCCCACCCCGTCTACTTCGCGCCGCCGCTGCTCGCGACGCTCATCGTCTACCTGCTCGGGCGGCACACCCTGCGGGCGCGGATCTGGATCATCGTCTTCGATGCCATGGGGATGGGCCTCTTCAGCCTCACCGGCACCGCGATCGCGCTCGACGCTGGGTCAGCGGCACCGGTGGCTCTGCTCATGGGGGCGCTCACCGCGTGCGGCGGCGGACTGCTGCGTGACGTCGTCGCGAACGAGGACCCGGCGATCTTCAGCGGCACCGACCTCTACCTCATCCCCGCTCTCTTCGGGTCGGGTCTGACGATCATCGCCGACCGCACGGGCGTCCTCGGCGGCGTCACCGCGGTGCTCATCGCCGCGCTCGCCTTCGGGTTCCGGATGCTCGCGTGGAAGCTGCAGTGGCGGGTGCCGCAGCCGATGCGGCAGTGGTCGTTCCGCGCGAAGGAGGGGCGGTCCCGACGGAAACGGCTGCCCTCGGTGTTCCGTCGCCCGGACTGAGGGGGTACCTCAGTCAGAGGATCGGCGCCGAGGTGGCCGAGGAGGTCAGGGCGCGCACGGCCTTCGCGAGCTCCTCGGTGATCTCCCTCGACTCCTGTGTCGTGCCGGGGGCGGTGACCTCTCCCGTTTCGATCGCACGCAGACGCTTCGCCACCCCCGCAGTCCACGGCATCCGCGGCTGCAGCTGGACGTAGACCTGGGAGGCGGAGACGAGCGCGATGATCCCCGCCGTTCGCGCGTCGGGGTCGGCATCACCGTCGAGGACGGCGGTGACGCGATCGCGCAGCGGCGCCTCGGCGCGGGAGTCGGCGGCAGGCCATCGGGTCACCGGCAGCACGCCGAGGATCTTCCTCGTCTCCCGGATGATGAGTCCGCGGCGGGCGAGGCGGTCGAGGACGGGCTGTCGGACGTCGATCCCGAGGGCGGAGACGAGCCCGTACGCCGAATGCTCCCGCGTGCCCATCGCCCGCAGCGCCTCGGCGAGCAGCGGATCGATCGCCGGATCCGGGCTTGTGCGCCGGGCATGGATGAGGGTGCCGGCGGAACGGCGGTGGGAGTGGACGTCGAGGCGCGCGGTGAGGGCGAGTTCGACGAAGATCGCAGCAGGCAGAAGGCAGTGGAGGACATTGGCTCCGGCGATCGCGGTGCCGTCGTCGGCGAGCAGGAGGAGCATGAGCTCTTCGACGATGAGCAGATCGTCGTCCATGGGCACACTCCTCCCGCCGCTGTGAAGGTTGGTTCAAGGGTAGGGCATGGGAAGGCGCCTTGCCCAGAGTCGCGGCGGGCAGGGCGGTCACTGCGGGGTGCTCGATGTCGGTGTGGACGCTGGGTCACCCACCTGCGAAGATGTTCGCATGAGCAGCCATTGGACGCAGGACCCCGGCCCACTGTTGCACGTCGGAGAGGGATTCCGCCTCGGCGATGTCGATCCGGAGTCGACCCCCGGCTACGAGGGTGAGAAGAAGAGCGGTCAGCGGGATCTCGCCGCGGCCGCCCCGAACCTCGACGATCTGCAGGAGCGTCTCTTCGCGGCGCACCATGACAAGGACTCAGGGCCTGCCGTCCTCCTCGTCCTTCAGGCGATGGACACGGCGGGCAAGGGCGGGATCGTCCGCCACGTCGTCGGATCGGTCGACCCGCAGGGTGTCGAACTCGCCGCGTTCAAGAAGCCCACCGAGGAGGAGCTCGCCCACGACTTCCTCTGGCGGATCCGCAAGCGGGTGCCCCGTCCGGGGATGATCGGCGTCTTCGACCGCTCCCACTACGAGGACGTGCTCATCGGCAAGGTTCGCAGCCTCGCCGATCCGGCGGAGATCGAACGCCGCTACGACGCGATCAACGCATTCGAGGCCGAACTCGCCGAGGCGGGCGTCGTCATCATCAAGGTCATGCTCCACATCTCGCCCGAGGAGCAGCGCGACCGCCTCCTCGAACGCCTCGACCGGCCGGACAAGCACTGGAAGTACAACCCCGGCGATGTCGACGAGCGCCTGCTCTGGCCTGCGTACATGGAGGCCTACCAGGACGTCTTCGAACGGACCTCGACGGCCATCGCTCCCTGGTATGTCGTACCTGCGAACCGGAAGTGGTACGCGCGCCTCGCCGTCCAGCGCCTCCTCATCGATGCCCTCTCAGCGATCGATCCGCAGTGGCCGCCGGCCGACTATGACATCGAGGTGGAGAAGAAGCGGCTGCTCGCGAGCTGAGCCTGCCCGTCCGGGCGGCGAACCAGTGCGGAACCTCAGCGGAAGCGGCGGGCCTCGCGTGTGAGCAACCCCGCGGGGCCGATCGGCCATCGGCGGTGTCAGTCGCGGTGGATCCTCACATCGACGGGCGTCGGATGCTCGATGGTGCGCGAGACCGTGCAGTACTTGTCGTGGGAGAGGGCGACGAGCTTCTCGATCTGGGTATCGGCCCTGCGGCCGGCCTCGTCGTCGGGGAACGCGAGGTCGAAGTCGAGGTGGACGTTCTCGAGCCGGTTCGCGCCGTCCTCGACGACCTTGTCCGCGCTCGCTCGCACGTCGAAGCGCGTCGGCTCCGTCCGCCGGCTCGTCACTGTGTCGACGTCGATCGACGAACACCCGGCGACGGCGGCGAGCAGGAGTTCGACGGGCGTCATCAGACCCTCGCCACGGCCGAATTCGATGCTCGCGCCGTTCGGAGCGGTCGCACGGTAGTGGTTCTCTGCGATGCGGGTCAGTTCGATGCTGCGCGGGTCTTCGCTCATGGATCCATGATCGCAGAAGGGCCGACTGCGCTACCGTTCTGTGACTGACGCGGTGCTGGCGGAGCCAGGCCCGTGCCTGGACGCTGCAACGGCGCTGAGGCGCACGCGCCGATGGACCGGTTCAGTCAGATCCAGCTCAGTCTGATCCGGTTCAGTCACCGAACCCCGAAGTCGACCTCCGCGGACTCCTGCACCCGCGCCTGTCGTCCGGGACCGGATTCGAAGGTCCAGAAGAGGTTGGTGTGAGAGACGACGTCCTGGGGCGGCGGTGCGCCCCACTCGGTGAGATCCTCGGTCGTGTGGGCGTCGGAGACGAGGGTGACGTCATAGCCGCGGGCGAATCCGCCGTGGATCGTCGAGCGCACGCAGCAGTCCGATTGGGCCCCGGTGACGACGAGGTGGCCGATGCCCCGGCCTGCGAGCACCTCGTCGAAGTCGGTGTCCTCGAAGCTGCTTGCATGGGTCTTCTCGACGATCGCCTCTCCCTCTGCCGGGATGAGCTCCTCGACGATCTGCCATTGGTCGGAGCCCGGCGGAAGCCCGGCGGAGCTGTGGCGGACCCACACGACCTCGGTCCCGGACTGTCGGGCACGCTCGACGAGGTCGGCGATCGTCGCGACCACCTCGGCGGCGTTCCAGGCTGCGGCCAACGCAGCATACTGGGCGTCGAAGACGACGAGCGCGGAATTCGGTCTCTCGGCGGGCAGAGCGGCGGACGGGGCAGCGGTGTTCGGTGCGGCGGCGGGGGTGTTGTTCGACATGCGATCCTCCTTGATCGTCGTGCACATGCACGGTCACTGACAGGCTAGCGTCCGCCCGTGACACGACGATAGGCCGTGCCGGGGCACGACGGACGGGCGGATCGCACCGGAACGCAGACGACCGCCTCGGCGCGGGGATGCGGCGAGGCGGTCGGGATGCAAAGATGCCGGACGACCTGCTGGCGTCCGGTTGACCGGACGGTCGGGACTCAGGCGGCGGTCGGGTTCCTGCGAGCGGCGATGAACGAGCGGATGCCGAGGATGATGTAGATGATGAGCAGGACGAACGTCACCGTACTGATGATGACGGCGGCCGGACGCTCGGCGGTGCCGGCGAAGAGATCGCCGAGCTTGAGGACGTTCATGAACGTGCCGAAGACGCCGAGGAGGGCGACGACGAGGGCGATGTGGATGCCGATCTTCGGGCGGCGGATCCCGATCCACCCGCAGATCGCGATGATGAGACCGAGGATCGCGGGGATGAGCGCGGTCCAGCTCGCCATACCGGTGGCGAGCCATCCGATGACGCCCAAAAGGATGAGGATGATTCCGAGGCCGATGGTGATCTTCGGCATGTGCAAGCTCCTTGGTGGTCGGTGCACGGCTGCTCATCAGCCTAGTGGCGGCGAGGTGCGGGCGCGGATCATCACCTAGTGTGGGACGCAGATGTTCGAAGGGTGGAATGGGAGGGGGGCGCCGAGGTGGACGACGACGTTCTCGACGTTCGTGCCGTCGGCTTCTCGCCGATCAAGGGCACGCGGCACCTCGTGCAGCCGCAGGCCCGGTTCGATGCGGCGGGTCCGCTCGGTGATCGGCGCTTCTGCCTCGTCGACATGCGCACCCGGCGCGTGCTGCGGACCGTGCAGAATCCTTCCCTGCTCGCCGTCGTCGCGCGGATGCAGGGTGAGGCGCTGGAGACGGTGCTCCCCGACGGAACCGCGGTCACGGCGGTTCCTGAGCCCACCGGTGAGACGCTCACCTGCGACTACTGGGGTCGGGCGGTCGACCTGACGTTCACCGACGGCGACCACGATGAACTGTTCTCGACGCATCTGGGGCGGCCGGTGCGCCTGGCCGAGGCCCCGCGCGGCGGCGTCGTCTTCGGCCAGCCGCTGACGATCGTCGCCACCGCCTCCCTCGCCGAGGTGGCAGGGGGTGCGGCGGTGACCGATCTCTTCCACCGCTTCCGGGCGACACTGCTCGTCGACACGAACGAGCCGTTCGCCGAGGAGACGTGGCTGGGACGGGTGATGACCGTGCGCGGGACCGGAGCGGTGGGTGGGCTGCGGGTGCGCATCGGGGGACCGGTGCCGCGCTGCGCGGTCATCGACCTCGATCCGACCACCGGCGAGCGCACCGGCAGTCTGCTCACGACGCTCGCCGCGACAAGGGCGACGAACCGGGCGGGTGAGCCCTTCTTCGGCGTCTACGCCGAGGTGGTCTGAATCTCAGCGCCCTTCGGCGTTCGGCACCCCGGCGCCAGATTGCTCAGTGCCCGGGGGTGCTGAGATTCGACGCTCGCGCCCCCGAGGGTTGCTCAGCGTCCGGAGGTTTGCCGAGACTCGACGCTCGCGCCCCCGAGGGTTGCTCGCGGCCTACGTGACGGCGCCGCGGACCTTGAACTCGGGGGTGTCCCAGAGGCGATTGTCGAGGATGTCGCGCAACGCCTCGACGGTGTCCCATACGTCGGCGAACCCGAGGTAGAGCGGCGTGAGGCCGAAGCGCAGGATCGAGGGCTCCCGGTAGTCGCCGATGATGCCGCGGGCGATGAGGGCGCTCATGATCGCGAACCCCTCCTCGTGGGCGATCGAGACCTGTGAGCCGCGGTGCTCATGCTCGCGCGGGGTGACGATCTCGACCGGGTGGTGGGACAGGCGCGTCTCGACGAGTTCGATGAAGAGGTCGCTGAGTTCGAGCGACTTCGCCCGCACCGCACCCATGTCCGCGCGCGCGGCGACGTCGAGCCCCACCTCGGCGACGGACATCGAGACGATGCCCTGCGTGCCGGTGAGGAAGCGGCGGATGCCCTCGGCGGGAGCGTATCCGGGGCTCATCTCGAACGGCTTCGCATGGGACCACCATCCCGACAGAGGCTGGGCGAAGCGGTTGCGATGCTCCTCGGCCACCCAGATGAACGCCGGGGATCCCGGCCCGCCGTTGAGGAACTTGTACGTGCAGCCGACCGCCATGTCCGCACCGCCCCCGGCGAGGTCGATGGGCAGGGCGCCCGCGGAATGGCAGAGGTCCCAGATCGCCAGCGCCCCGCCGGCGTGGATCGCCTCGGTCGTCGAGCGCATGTCGAAGAGGCGGCCGGTGCGGTAGTTGACATGGGTGAGGACGACGAGGGCGACCTCGTCGGTCATCGTCGTCGGGAAGCCAGCGGTCACCTCGGCGTCGTCGACGAGGCGGACCTCGTACCCGTCGTCGAGCTGCTCGGCCAGGCCCTGGAGCATGTAGATGTCGGAGGGGAAGTTCTCCCGCTGGGTGAGGATGACGCGGCGCTCGGGCCTGTCCTCGGCCTGGATCCGCAGCGCCGCCGAAGCGGCCTTGAAGAGGTTGATCGACGTCGTGTCCGTGACGACGGTGCTTCCGTCGCCGCCGCCGACGAGGCCGGAGACCTTCTCACCGAGCGCGGCGGGAAGCTCGAACCACCCGGCGGTGTTCCACGAGCGGATGAGGCCCTCGCCCCACTCGTCCTCGATGACCGCGGCGGCGCGTTCGGCCGCACCCTTGGGGCGGGCGCCGAGCGAGTTCCCGTCGAGGTAGATCGTGTCCGTGGGGATGATGAAGTCGTCGCGGAATCCGCGCAGAGGATCGTCGGCATCGCGGCGCTGACAGGCGGCCCGGTCGAGAACGGTGAGTTCGGTCATGTTCCCATCGTGCCGGAAGTGCGGGATGATCGGAGTGAAAGTGAACGATCCACGGAAATGGAGTGAGAGAATGGGTAATCGTTCGGGTCTGATCGTCGATCATCGCACACCGGAGTCCGATTCCCTCGCCGAGGTGGACCTCGCGATCCTCCGTGAGCTCAGTGCCGATGCCCGGATCTCGAACCGGGAGCTCGCCGAGCGTGTCGGCATCGCCCCGTCGACATGCTCGGGGCGGGTGAGTGCGCTGCGTCGGCGCGGGGTGATCAGGGGCTTCCATGCCGATATCGACCTCGAGGCGCTCGGACTCCACGTCTTCGGCATGATCTCGGTGCGGATGACGCCCGTGGGGCGCGCTTCGATGGCCGCGGTCATCGATCGGCTCCTCGCGGTGCCCGAGACGCTCGAGGTCTTCCAGGTCTCGGGCGAGCGTGACCTCCTCGTCCACATCGCCACGACCCACCCCCTCGGCCTCCATGCCTTCATCGATGAGCACCTCGCCGATCAGGCGATCGCCCACACGCAGACGAGCCTCGTCTTCGGCCACCACCGCGGGTGAGTGCGCTTCCGCGGGGAAGTGCGGTTTCGACGGCAGGCGCCGATGGTGAGGGCGGGTTTGACGGCAGGCGCCGAGGCATTGACGGTCTGACCAGGGCAGGCGAGGATGAGCAGGGGAATCCTCGGAGGACCCAGACTCAATGAAGACCCGCGCCCCAGCGAAGACCCAGCCCACCGCGGGTGACCCGCACCCTCTGCGAAGGAGCAGACATGACCGAGATCTTCGTCAACCTCCCCACTCTCGACCTCGAACGCTCGAAGGCGTTCTACTCAGCGCTCGGCGCGACGATCGTCCCCGAATTCACCGACGCGAACGCCGCGTGCGTGAAGTGGGAGGACTCGATCTTCTTCATGATCCTCACGAAGGACTATCTGCAGTCCTTCACCGACAAGCCGATCATCGACCCGCATGCGAGCGCGCAGGCGATGACGGCGCTCAGCCGCCCCTCCCGCGAGGACGTCGACGCGATGCGCACAGCGGTCCTCGAATCCGGGGGAGGCGAGAACCGCCCACCGCAGGACCACGGGTTCATGTACGCGATCAGCATGACCGATCCCGACGGGAACATCATCGAGTTCATGTGGATGGACCCAGCCGCCGCCGAGGCGGGACCCGAGGCCTTCACCGAGACCGAAGGATAGGCGGCAGGCCAGTCCGACGGCGGGCGCTCGCCCGGGCGGAGGCGCTCGGGCGACGCGTCAGCCGAGGTGGGCGGCGATGACCTCGAGCACGGCCGGACCGTAGCGGTCGAGCTTCTTCAGCCCGACGCCGCTGACCTGGCCGAGCTCGGCGACGGTCCGTGGCTTCGCCTCGACGATGCCGTAGATCGTCGCGTCGGGGAAGACGACGTACGCGGGCACCGACTGCTCCTTGGCCTGCTCGGCCCGCCATGCGCGCAGGGCTTCGAACAGTGCGGAGTCGGCGGTATCGAGCGTGATGTCCCCGCCTCGGCGCTTCGCCCCTGCGCGCGAACCGCCGGATCGCTTGACGGGGTCGATGCGCATCGAGACCTCGGCCTCACCGCGGAGCACAGGATCGGCGGCGGGACCGAGGACGAGGACGCCGTAGTCGCCGTGGGATTCGAGGAGACCGCGGGCGAGGCTCTGCCGGATGACGGCCTTCCACTCGCTCTCGCTCATGTCGGCGCCGACGCCCCAGACGCTGAGCTGGTCGTGGTTCGAGGCGCGGGAGCGGTCGTTGTCGTTGCCGCGCAGCACGTCGATGACCTGTCCGGAGCCGAAGCGCTGGCCGCGTTCGCGGTCGAGGCGGATGACCGTGGAGAGCAGCTTTTGCACGGCCACGGTCGCATCCCACGTCGCCGGTGGGGTCAGGCACGTGTCGCAGTTGCCGCACGGGCCCGACTCCTCGTCGAAGTAGCGCAGGAGCTGGACGCGACGGCAGTCGACGGTCTCGCAGAGGGCGAGCATCGCGTCGAGGTGGGACATCGCCCGGCGCTTGTGGGCCTGGTCGCCCTCACCCGATTCGATGAGACGGCGCTGGGAGACGACATCGCCGAGGCCGTAGACCATCCACGCGTCAGCGGGCAGACCGTCGCGGCCGGCACGCCCGGTCTCCTGGTAGTAGCCCTCGACGCTGCGGGGCAGGTCGAGGTGGGCGACGAAGCGGACATCGGGTTTGTCGATGCCCATGCCGAAGGCGATCGTCGCAACCATGACGAGGCCGTCCTCGCGGAGGAAGCGGGCCTGGTGCTCAGCGCGCACATCGGCGGGAAGACCCGCGTGGTACGGAAGGGCGGGGATCCCGCGGGCCACGAGCGCCTCGGCGACCTGTTCGACACCACGCCGGGAGAGGCAGTAGACGATCCCGGAGTCGCCGGGGTGTTCGGTGGTGATGAAGTTGAGCAGCTGCGAGCGGGCCGAGGACTTCGGCTCGATGCGGTAGGTGATGTTCGGCCGGTCGAAGCTCGCGACGAAGTGCTCGGCGTCGTGCAGGTGGAGGCGCTCGGTGAGTTCGGCGTGCGTGGCCGGGGTCGCCGTCGCCGTCAGGGCGATGCGGGGAACGGCGGGGAACCGTTCGGCGAGGACCCCGAGGCCGAGGTAGTCGCTGCGGAAGTCGTGACCCCACTGCGAGACGCAGTGCGCCTCGTCGATCGCGAAGAGCGAGACGTGCGCACGCTCGAGCAGCTGCATCGTCCGCGGCAGCACGAGGCGCTCGGGGGCGAGGTAGAGGAGCTCGAGCTCGCCGTCGAGGAGGCGGCGTTCGACGTCCTGGGCCTCGTCGAAGTCGAGGGTCGAGTTGAGGTAGGCGGCGCGGACGCCGAGGTTCTCCAATGCTGCGACCTGATCGGCCATGAGCGCGATGAGCGGGGAGATGACGACACCGGTGCCCTGCCGCACGAGGCTGGGGATCTGATAGCACAGCGACTTGCCGCCACCGGTGGGCATGAGGACGACGGCGTCCCCGCCGGAGACGAGGCGGTCGACGATCCCCGCCTGCTGTCCGCGGAACTCCTCGTAGCCGAAGACATCGTGGAGGACGTCGAGGGCGGAGGCGGTGGCTGCGGCGGTCATGCCGACCAGCCTAGTCGAGGGGACTGACACGATCGCACAGGTGCTGGTGAGGTGCCGCTACTGGCGGGGCTTCGTGTTGTGAACTTGAGACCCTAGGGAGGGCAGATATCCTCCACCTATGACTTCATTTTCGGAACGAATGGGTCATCGCGCGAGACGGACTAGGCGATGTCAAGGCGTCGAAGCAACATGGGGCTCGCCGGCGAGCAGTCGAGCGAATGCCTCGGTGGGCGTGAGATAGCCCAGTCGGCGGCGGGGTCGATTGTTGATCTCCTCGGCGATGGTGGTGAGGTAGGGCTGGTGATCGGGGATCACCGTGCCCTTGGGCAGATACTCCCGGTAGAGCCGGTTCGTGTTCTCGTTGCTGGGCCTCTGCCAGGGCGAGTGGGGATCGGCGAAGTAGACCGGCATCGCCGTGGCCAGGGAGACCTTCGCGTGCTGGGCCATCTCGCTGCCCTGGTCCCACGCCAACGATGCCTTCATCATCTCGGGCAGGTCGTTGAAAAACTCGATGACCGCGTCAGCGGTTGGCTCGGCGTGTTTCGAGGGCAGGGCCAGCAGCCCGGTGAACCCGCTCATCCGCTCCACCAGCGTCGCCGCGCACGAGGTGCCGTTCTTCCCGATGATCAGGTCACCCTCCCAGTGCCCCGGCACCCGACGCTGGGCGGCGTCCTCACCTCGCTCCGCGATCGGGACCATACCTACGATTGGGCCACCGCGCGTCCGCCCGGTCGTACGTGGTCGGCGCTTGGTCCGCTTGGACTGCAGGAAGATGCCCTTGCGGGCGAGCTCACCCTTCGGGATTGCGTAGATGTACTGGTAGATAGCCTCACCGGAGACGGTTCGGCCGCGTGCGTCAGGAGAGTTCGCCATGCGTTCAACGGTCGGGTCTGTCGCCTCCAGACGCAACCGGCCCGCTATCTCGTTCGGCGTCCAGGACGCGGCCAGGTCGGCGTCCACCCTCGCCTGCAGCACCGGATCCCCCGCGACCTTCCGCTGCTGCGGGCGAGCTCGCCGACGCTGCGCTCTGACGTCTGCGGTCACGGCCTGGTAGCCGCGGGTCTTCGTCGAGTTCCGGTGAAGCTCCCGCGAGATCACCGACGGGCAACGCCCCAGGTGACGGGCGATCCTCCGCACCGACCAGCCCGCTTTCGAGGCCGCCGAGATCTCCGACCTGTCGCTGAACGACAACCCCACCCGCGCCATCTGCACACTCCACCGATCAGACCCCCGCCGACCGGGAGTGTT